>JBFLWJ010000003.1:25713-97899 GCA_040757835.1 Actinomycetota bacterium | reverse complement strand
TCCCCCTGCCCGCTCCCCAGCATGTACTCCACCGTGACCTGAGCGCCCGCGTCGCCGGGGTTGGCCAGGGTGAGGTATTCCACGAAGCCGGCGCGGGTGGTCCCCTCGGCGAAATACCAGGAGGTGGACGGGTGACGCGTACCCATGGTCGCGTCGCCGCCCTGCCATTTGCCGTCGTAGTCGAAGTACATGGCGCGCTCGGCGAAGATGCGCTGCGGGCTGGTGACGGTGACCGCGAGGTCTTTGTCCGCTCCCGCCGCGGCGTTGACGTTGAGCGAGAAACGGCTCTTGCCGGGGACGGGATAGGAGACCTTGCTGGTGCCGCCGCCCGCCAGGAGGAAGGTGAACTCCACCTGGGCCTCGGCGGTGTCGGGATTGAGCACGCAGAGCCATTCGTCGAAACCGGCGCGCGTGGTCCCCTCGGCGAAATACCACGTGCTGCGGCTGAGTTCCGAAAGAGCGGCCGCGGCGTCCAGCCTGCCGTGCCCCGTGTACTGGTCCCACCCCGCGGTGCCCAGGTCGGCGCAGCTGGAGGTGATGATGCCGGAGGTCTCCGAAGGGGTCAGCTTGGGGTCCACGGAGAGCATGAGGGCGGCGGTCGCGGCCACCTGGGGCGCCGCCATGCTCGTCCCCTCGCCCCACACCAGGTCATATCCGGACTGGTAGTTGCCGGGGGTGCGGTAGGCTTCCTGGGGGATGCCGTCACCGTAGCCGTCCCCGTTGTCGTCTCGCGTGAGGTCGCCTCCGGGGGCGACCAGGTCCAGCCCGCTGCCGTAGTTCGAGTAATGGGCGCGCTCGTCGCGGTAGTCGGTGGCCCCCACCGCCAGGGCGTAGATGCCCTCGTCCGCCGGGCAGCCCATGCCCCCCGGGTAGCCGGGGTCGGAGCCCTCGTTGCCGGCCGCCGCCACGCAGAGGGCGCCGCGTCCGTACGCGTATCTGACGGCCTGCCCCACCGCGCTGCTGTGGACGGGGGCGGAGAGGCTGAGGTTGATGACCTTCGCCCCGTTGTCCGCGGCGTAATAGATGCCGGAGGCCACCGACGAGGCCGTGCCGACGCCATCTGTCCCCAGCACCCTCACGGGCATGATGGAGCAGTCATAGGCCATACCGGCGGCGCGGAAGGAGTTGTCGTAAGCGGAGGCGATGATGGACGCGACGTGGGTGCCGTGTCCGTACTCGTCGTCCGGGTAGGCGTCGCCGGCGATGAAGTCGTAGCCGGTGACGAAGCGCGCCGTTGCCAGGTCCGGGGCGCGGGTGAACGCGCCTGCGTAGCGGTAAGCCACTCCCGAGTCCACCACCGCCACCACCACGGACTCACGCCCTCCGCCGGCGAGGTCCCAGGCGGCCGGCATGTTTATCTTCTCCAGGTTCCACTGCAGGGGGTAGTCGGGGTCGTTCGGGGTCTCGGCTGCCTGGAAGGCGATGTCGGGCTCCGCCCAACTGATGCCCGTGATCCCTTGCAGCTGTGCGGAGTCGGTTCCCGGCGGCGCCTCCACCAGCAGCATCCCTCCCGGCAGCGCTTTTTCGAAACTGAAACCGTGGGAGCGTGAATGGAGCAGTGCCTCGCCCGTCCTGCCGCGCTCCGGCTTGAGGATAAAGGACTGGCCCGAGGCGTCCCCGGCGCCGCCTTCACCCGCGCCCACGGCGGGGATGACGCGGGCGGAGCACAGGAAGACCGCCGCGAGCAGGAGCGTAATGAGAATGGAGCCGATCTTCTTTAAGCGCATCCCGTCCGCCTCCCGGCCTCGATGCATCTCCCGTTCTTCATGATCCATCATAATATTATAGGTTCCCAGCGATAAACGTTTTGACTCCCAAACCCCAAGCGATGTTTCCGTTTATGGGGTCAGGTGGTGCTCGAGGCGGCGCATGCCCTCGGCGAGGTTATCTATGTGGTTGGCGTAGCTGAAGCGGATGTAACCCTCGCCGCCCTTCCCGAAGTCGATGCCGGGGGTAACGGCCACGTGGGCGCGCTCCAGCAGCTCCAGGGCGAAGGCGTAGGAGTCGTCCGTGAAGCGCCTGGCGTTGGCGAGGATGTAGAAGGCGCCGTGGGGCTCCACGGCAACGCCGAACCCCACCTCCCGCAACCGCGGCAGCAGGAAGCGCCTCCTCTCGTCGTAGGTGCGGACCATGGCCGCCACCTCCTCTCCAGCCTCGGTGAGGGCGGCGACGCCCCCCCACTGCACGAAGGAGTTGGCGGAGATGAACAGGTTCTGCTGCATCTTCTGGATGGGCCTCACGTACTCCTCGGGCGCGATGAGGTAGCCCAGCCTCCACCCGGTCATGGCGTAGAGCTTGGAGAAGCCGCCCAGGACGAAGGCGTGGTCGGTGAACTCGAGGACGGAGTGCTCGCGGCTCTCGTAGACCAGGCCGTGGTAGATCTCGTCGCTGACCACGTACAGGCCTCGCCGGGAGAGGGACGCGATCTCCCCCATGACCTCCGGCTCCAGCAGGTTGCCGGTGGGATTGGAGGGTGAGTTGATGATGATGGCCCGGGCGCGGGGGCCGAGGTTTTTCTCGATATCCCGCGGCCGGTACGAGAAACCGTCCTCCTCGAAGACGGGGACCTCCACCGGCCTGCCGTCCACGAACTCCACGATGTTGGGGTAGCAGGCATAACAGGGATCGGAGAGGATCACCTCGTCGCCGGGGTCCAGGAGGGCGGCGAAGAGCAGGAGCATGGCGGGGGAGCTGCCGCTGGTGACGATGATGCGGTCGGGGTCGACCTCCACGTTGTACTTCTCCAGATAGTGCCGCGAGATGGCCTCGCGCAGTTCGTGCAGTCCCAGGCTGTGGGTGTAGTGGGTCTCTCCCTCCAGCATGGCGCGGCAGGCCGCCTCCTTAACGCAGCGCGGCGTGTCGAAGTCGGGCTCTCCCACCTCCATGTGGATGACGTCGTGGCCCTCCCGCCCCATCTGGATGGCCTTCTCCAGCACCTCCATGACGATGAAGGGCGGGATGCGGTCTCCCCGTCTGGCGATCATGCGTTCCACCTCCGATATGGCAATATTATCAGAACAGGATATTATTGTTTGAGTGACAATTGGATGTGAGCTGCACCGCTCTTGGCATTCTGGAAGGAGACGCCATGGATTGGGACGCGCTGCGCGACCGTATAAAAGCCGACTTCGACGCGAAGAACGCCACGCGCGAACAGGTGCTCAAGGCCTGCCGCTCGCTGGTCCAGACCTCCAGCTACATAATCCGGGCCGTCCACCGGGGGGAGAAGGACGCGGCCCTGCAGCTCATAGAACAGGCATCGCAGCTCTCGGCCAGTATCGCCCATATGACCCGGGACCACCCGGAAGTGTACACGGCGGGTTTCGTCCACGACGCCCAGAAGGAATATGCCGAGGCCAGGGCCACCTACGCCCTCATCAACGGCGAGCCCCTGCCCGAGCCCGAGGAGTTGGGGGTGGAGTACCCCGCCTACCTCAACGGCCTGGGCGAGGTGGTGGGCGAACTGCGCCGCTCCATCCTCGACCTCATCCGCGAGGGGCACCTGGAGCGCGGCGACGAACTCCTCTCATACATGGACGACATCTACTACCTCATGGTCTCATTTGACTACCCGGACGCCATCACCGGGGGCCTGCGCCGCACCACCGATATGGCCCGCGCCATCATGGAGAGGACGCGCGGGGACCTCACAACCACCCTCAGGCAGAGCAAGCTCAAGGAGGCCATCTACGAGCTGGAGAGGAACATAAAGAAGAGCTCTGGCGAGAGCTGATGCCCGAACATACCCGTACGATACGCGTTCTCGTATATGGCAGTAAGATCCGCACGGCAAGTGATGGGGTTCAGGAAAGCTTCCTCACGTAGATGGCGTTTGCGAGGTGCCATCCGATGGTGCGCTTGTGTTTGCCCACCAACGCCGTGAGCGGTCCCTTGAACGGGTCCTTGGCCTCGACCCGGATCTTCACCCCGGGCTTGATGCCCATGGAGGCCATGAAGCGCAGCAGCTCGGGGTCGTCGTCCTTGACGCTGACCACTTCGGCCTGTTCTCCCGCATCCAGGGAGTAGAGGTTGACCTCCTCCACGCGGATATCGGAGACCTTGGTGGGGATGGGGTAGCCGTGGGGGCAGACCTTGGGCCGGTTCAGGGCGGAAAAGAGCCTCTGTTCCACCTCTTCCGAGATATCGCTCTCGAAGGTCAAGGCTTCCTCGTGGGCTTCGTGCCACTCGAAACCCAGCATGTCCGTCAGGAACCTCTCCACGATGCGGTGGCGGCGGATGGCCCTTACCGCCTGTTTTTCGCCCTCGGGGGTGAGGGTGATGCCGTGGTAGGGCACGTAATTGATCAGCCCCTGCCGGGAAAGGCGCTTGAGCATGTCGGTGACGGTGGAGGGGGCCACTTTCATGGATTCGGCGAGGGCCGAAGTAGTGACCGGGCTCTCCACCTGCTCCAGGCGGAAGACGTGCTTGAGGTACTCGCCGTACTGGTCCTTTGCCGGGGTGCCCCTGGGGGCCTTAGCCGTGGTTCCCTTTGGTGCTGCCATGATTCCTCCTGAAAGGGACTTGAAATTTTGGCTACTCCAAATTATAATTTCGCCGTTCCGAATTTTCAAGTATGTGGACCGCCTACCCTCGTAATGGAAAGAGAAGGGCGCGGGGGTGCGGTCTTGCGGCAAGGGAGGAGCGCATATAGAATCCTCTCATGTGCTTTGGGGAGCTGTACAGGTAAGTGGCAGCTTGTGAAGGGCGATAAGCCGCAGCGGCGAGGGGCGCTGTGGCTGGAATACAAGCATACCGGACCGGAGAGTTCAAGAAAGGAATGGTGATATGGAGAGCACCTGGCCCTATATCACGATGATCCTGGGGCTTGTGGGTCTGGGGTTCGCCGGCTTCTACGCCTGGTGGGTGCTGAAGCAGGACCCCGGCGACGAGAAGATGCAGGGGATATCCCGCCACGTGCAGGAAGGAGCGGCCACGTTCCTCAAGCGCGAGTATTCCACCGCCATCTGGTTCCTGCTGCTGGTGGCCGTGGCCATGTTCTTCTTCGTCAAGAGCGACGGCATGCCGGTGGGCCGCTACCAGGCGATTGCCTATCTTTTCGGCGTGGTCTGCTCCGGCAGCATCGGGGTCATCGGCATGTATGTTTCCACCCGCGCCAACTGCCGCACCACGCAGGCGGCGAAGCTGGGTATGGGTCCGGCACTGAGGCTGGCCTTCCGGGGCGGCTCGGTGACCGGCCTGGCCGTGGTGGGAATGGGGCTCTTCGGAGTCTCCCTCGTCTACCTGCTCATGACCGAATGGTGGGCACCCAACACCATCCTGCAGGTAATCCCGGACCTGGGGCGCAACTCCGTTCCTGACGTGGTGGCCGCCTTCGGCCTGGGAGCCTCGTCCATCGCCCTCTTCGCCAGGGTGGGCGGCGGTATCTTCACCAAGGCCGCCGACGTGGGAGCGGACCTGGTGGGCAAGGTGGAAGCGGGCATCCCCGAGGACGACCCCCGCAACCCCGCGGTCATCGCCGACAACGTGGGTGACAACGTGGGCGACGTGGCGGGCATGGGCGCCGACCTCTACGAGTCCTACGTGGGCTCCATCGTGGCCCCGGTGGCCCTGGGGGCCATCCTCTTCGCGGGCATCGCGCCGGGTCAGGAGTGGAAGGGCATGATCCTTCCCCTGGCCATCGCGGGGGTGGGCATAGTCTGTTCCATACTGGCCAGCTTCATCGTGCGCGCCAAGACCAGCGCGCATCCCGGCAGGGCCCTCTCCTTTGCTACCTACGGGTCGGCCATCCTCACCACCATCGCCACCTACTTCCTGGTGACCCTGTTCCTCAAGGACACCCCGGGTGTAATGCATCCCGTCGGCTTCTTCATCGGCATCGTTGCCGGGCTATTCGCGGGCATGCTCATCGGGCAGATATCGGAGATCTACACTTCCGACGCGTTCCCCATCGTCAAGAACATCGCCAAATCAAGCGAGACGGGAGCGGCTACCAACATCCTCTCCGGGATCGGAGCCGGTATGGAGTCGACTACCGGCGCCATCATCCTGCTGGTAGGAGCCATCGCCGCCGCATTTCTGGCGGGACGCTGGGCCATGGGCGGGGCGGGAGCCGCGGAGGGCGTGACCGGGGGCATCTACGGCATCGCGCTGGCTGCCATCGGCATGCTCTCAACCACCGGCACGGTGGTGGCGGTGGACGCTTACGGCCCCATCGCCGATAACGCGGGCGGCATCGCCGAGATGAGCAAGCAGCCCAAGGAGGTGCGCGAGGTAACCGACAGCCTGGACTCCGCGGGCAACACCACCGCGGCCATCGCCAAGGGGTTCGCCATCGCCTCGGCGGGGGTCACCGCCCTCGCGCTCTTCCGGGCCTTCACCGACGCCGCCAAGGTACCCTCCATCGACCTCTCCCATTACCAGACCATCATCGGCCTCTTCCTGGGAGCCGCATTCCCCTTCCTCTTCGCTGCCCTGGCCATCAGCGCGGTGGGGAAGGCCGCCAACCAGATGGTGGAGGAGGTACGCCGCCAGTTCCGCGAGATACCCGGCTTGCTGGAGGGCAAGGAGGGCGCAGAGGCGGAATACTCCAAATGCGTGGATATATCCACCAAGGCGGCATTGCGCTACATGGTCGTGCCCGCGAGCATCGCCGTCGCGAGCCCTATCGTCATCGGGTTGTGGAACGCCGAGGCCCTGGCCGGTTACCTGGCGGGAGCGCTGGTGGTCGGTTTTCTCATGGCCATCTACATGGCCAACGCCGGCGGCGCCTGGGACAACGCCAAGAAGTTCATAGAGGCGGGCAACCTGGGCGGCAAGGGTACCCCGACCCACGCCGCGGCGGTGGTGGGGGACACGGTGGGAGACCCCTTCAAGGACACCGCGGGGCCGTGCATGAACATCATGATCAAGGTGATGACGGTCATCTCACTGGTGTTCGCGCCCATATTCATCAAGTGACACAGGATAGACCACAAAGGCAAGAGTGAGGCCGGTCAAGCCGGCCTCACTTCTGTTTAAGGGGTCAGGTCTTGGATTTTGGAAACTCCGGTATGTTGCGCCCGAATAATATGCTTCCAGCTGCAAGGACGCAACTACGCAAAATCCAAAAAACAAGGCCTGAACCCATGCTGGCGGCCCACGCCCCACGGGAAAAGACGGAGCGGGACGGGGAGACCGGCAAGTTACAGCACGGGGCGCGGGTGGAAGATAATGGGATGTGGGTGCATGCATGCGGAGCAGTAGTGGGAGGCGCGTGTCGCTGGCGCGCCTGCGATGAAAGGCGTTGCGCAAGGAGGTTGCTTGACGGCTTTTGTCTAAATATGTTACGTCTATTTGCCGAATGAACGCCTAGGCATTGGGTCCATAGACGTATGCGCTGCACAGAGAGTGCCGTTGGAATGCGATCATATATATGGATCGGTATGCCAGGAACGGGGATGAGGTGGCATGAAGCTGATCATTACCGAGAAGAACACGACCGCCAAGCGCATATCCACCATCCTTTCGGATGGCAAGGCACACGCGACGGCAAAGACGCGCAACCCGGTCTATTCTTTCGAGATGAACGGGGAAGAGGTGCGCTGCATCGGGCTGAAAGGCCACATCCTCAAGGTGGACTTCCCGCCGCAATACCAGCAATGGCAGGACGTGGAACCCAAGGAGCTCATCCACGCCGACATCATCAAGATACCCACCAACAAGGCGCTCATCAAGACCTTCCAGACCGAGGCGAGGAAGGCCGACGAGGTGATCATCGCCACCGACTTCGACCGCGAGGGTGAACTCATCGGAGTCGACGCCATCAACAAGATCAGGGAAGTGAACCCCGATGTGCCCGTGAAGAGGGCACGCTTCTCGGCCTTGACGCCGGTGGAGATAAAGAGGGTCTTCGCGAGCCTGGAGGACCCCTATTACGACCTGGCTTCGGCGGGTGAGGCACGCCAGGATATCGACCTGATCTGGGGAGCCAGCCTCACCAGGTTCATCAGCCTGGCCTCCACCCGTCTCGGCAAGCATTTCCTGTCGGTGGGACGGGTGCAGAGCCCCACCCTGGCCCTCATCGTGGACAAGGAGAAGGAGCGCAAGGCGTTCGTGTCCACCCCCTTCTGGACCTTGAAGATCGCTTGTGTCAAGGACGGCGAGACCTTCCAGGCCACCCACGCCAGGGAGCGCTTCGAAAAAGAGGAGGAGGCGGAACATGCGCGCTCGCGGCTCGAGGACACCGCCCGCATAAGGGAGGTCAAGACCACCGAACGCAGCATCAAGCCCCCCATACCCTTCAACACCACCGGCCTTCTCACCGCCGCCGCCTCGCTGGGCTTCACCGCGGCCAAGG
The DNA here is from genome assembly GCA_040757835.1 of Actinomycetota bacterium. NCBI lineage: Bacteria > Bacillati > Actinomycetota > Actinomycetota bacterium. The sequence continues at coordinate 89,603 of JBFLWJ010000003.1, read as the reverse complement.
CCATGAACATCGCCGAGAACCTCTACATGAACGGCTATATCAGCTACCCCCGCGTGGACAACACCGTCTATCCTCCATCGCTGGACCTGCGCGGCATCCTCAAGGAACTATCCGCCAACGCGGAGTTCGCGCCGCTGTGCGCCTCGCTGCTCGCGCGAGAGAAGCTCACGCCCACGCGCGGCAAGAAGCAGACCACCGACCACCCCCCCATCCACCCCACGGCGGCGGCCACCCGCGCCAAGATTTCCCAGCCGGAGTGGAAGATATACGAACTGGTGGTGCGCCGCTTCATGGCCACCCTGGCCACTGAGGCGTTGGTCCTCTCCGTCCGCGCCGACCTGGATTGCGGGCCGGAACCCTTCGTTGCACGCGGCAGCCGCACGGCGGAGGAGGGGTGGTACCGCTACTATCCCTACGGGCGCAAGAAAGAGGCTATGCTGCCGAGCCTGGAGGCGGGAGATGTGGTCAGCGTGGACGATAACGATCTCAAGCAGGGGGAGACCCAACCCCCGGCCCGCTACAACCAAGGCAAGCTCATAGAGAAGATGGAGGAACTGGGGCTGGGCACCAAGTCGACCCGGCACTCCATCATCGAGGGCCTCTACGAGAGGGGCTACATCTACGGCGACCCCATCACCCCCACCGAGACCGGCATAGCGGTGACCGAGGCACTGCGCAAGTACGCGGGGGTGATCTCGTCCCCTGACATGACCGCGGCCCTGGAGCGGGACATGGACGCCATCGCCGAGGGCGCCGAGACCCAGGCGGAGGTGGTGGACAAGTCACGGGACATGCTGTCCGAGGTCATGCACATGCTGGAGAACAGCAGGGAAGAGGTGGCCACCGAGATCCGCAACGGCATCAAGGAGGACCGCATCCTGGGGACCTGCCCGCGATGCGGGTCCAACCTGCGCATCGTCAAAGCCAAGAAGAGCAAGAAGAGGTTCGTCGGGTGCAGCGGGTATCCCGAGTGCACAACCACCTACCCGCTGCCGCAGACGGGTACCATCATGCCCACGGGTGAGGTGTGCTCCGATTGCGGCTCCCCCAAGGTGAGGGTGGTCAACAAAGGCCGCCGCCCTTGGATCTTCTGCCTCGACCCCGAGTGTCCCACCAAGAAAGAGAGCAAGGCCAAGGCCCAGGCAAGCTCCGAATAGAACGGTATGGGGCCAGGTCTTGTTTTTCTGGATACTCCGGCATGTCCCCTGTTGGCACAGGCCGTCTTAAGGTATGGGGGCAATACCCGACCCTAATCCAGCGTTGGCCTGGTGGATAGGATCTGCAATACAGTTCTGGGACCAACGGGCCTGTCGATAGTCTTGCGTGTTGGCGACTGGGGCCAGTATAAATGCTGGCCCCAGCGTGACGCATCGCTGGCCGCTTCAGCTGGATAGAGAGCGCGGACAGAGGCATTTTATTTGCGTGCGTAGAAGTGGTTATAGGACAATAGCAAGGGCATGCAGGCAATAAGAGGAGTATCCGTGGCCAAGGTAACCATCATCGGCGCTGGACAGGTGGGGTCCACTACCGCCATGCGCCTTGCCGAGCAGGGCTTGTGCGACGTGGCGCTGATCGATATAGATGGCGGACTCGCGCAGGGAAAAGCACTGGATATATCCCAAGCCCTGCCACTCACCTCCTCCGGGGCCAGGGTAACGGGGGGCAGCGACTACGCGGCGGCGGCGGGCAGCGATATCGCGGTGGTCACGGCAGGTTTCGCCCGTAAGCCCGGCATGTCCCGTTCGGACCTCATGGGGCGGAACGCGGCCGTGGTCAGGGGTGTGGTCGATTCCCTCATGGAGGTGGCGCCGGACTGCACGCTCGTCATGGTCACCAACCCCCTGGACGAGATGACCCACTTGGCGTGGAGGGTGACCGGGTGGGACCGCCACCGGATCATGGGCATGGCGGGGTTGCTGGACGGTTCGCGCCTGGCCTGTTTTGCCGCCGCCGAGCTGGACGTCCCCCCCGGCCGGGTGCAACCGGTGGTACTGGGCAGCCACGGCGATGCCATGCTGCCCCTGTCCCGCTATACCACCGTTGCGGGGGTCCCGCTCAGCGAACTGCTGCCCCCTGGCCGCCTGCGAGAGCTGGAGGCGAGGACCAGGGACGGGGGAGCGGAGATCGTGTCGCTGCTCAATACCGGCAGTGCCTATTACGCCCCGTCGGCTTGCGTGGCGCGCATGGTGCGGGCCGTCCTCGAGGACGAGGACTACCAGGTCGCGGCAAGCGTGCGGCTGCAGGGGGAATACGGCCTGCAGGAGGTCTTCCTGGGGGTCCCGGTGGTCCTGGGGGCGGGAGGCTGGAAGGGCGTGGTGGAGCTGGAGCTCCTGGCGGCGGAGCGCGAAGCGCTGCTGGAGAGCGCCGGTATGATCAGGAAGAGGCTGGAGGAGCTGGATGCGTGGCTCGAGGGTAATAGCCCCTGAAGAGATAGCCGCGGCTGTGGAGGAGCTGGCCATGCGGGCCAGCATCGACCTTCCCCGGGACGTGGAGGACGCGCTGCGCCTGGCAGCGGAGGCGGAATCCGTTCCCCTGGCGCGACATGCCCTGGGCATGCTGATGGAGAACGCGCGTATAGCGCGGGCCGAGGGCATGCCCTTGTGCCAGGACACCGGCATGTTCCACCTCTTCATCGCCCTGGGCGAGGGGACCGCGCTGCCCGACGGCTTCGCCGCGGCGGCGGATGAAGGCCTGCGCGCGGCTACGGCGAGGATACCCTTGAGGTCATCCCTGGTGGACCGGCCCCTGCACGCGCGCGCGGACCGCGGTGACAATACCCCGGTGGTGGTGCACGTGAGCGGGGACGGTCCGGCTGGCAAGGCCCGGCTAACCCTTCTGGTCAAGGGGGGCGGGAGCGAGAACGTCACCCGCCTCTACATGCTCCTGCCCGGGGAGGGCGAAGAGGGCGTGCGGAAGGCCGTTCTGGATACCGTGCTGCAGAAGGCCGCCAACGCCTGCCCGCCCGTCATCGTGGGGGTGGGCGTGGGTCGAGACGCCTCCGGGGCCCTGGAGATGGCGCTGACGAGCCTGCTCCGCCCCTTGGGCAGCCGCCATCCCCGGCACGAGCTGGCGGCGCTCGAAGATGAGCTGCTGCGGGCGGTCAACGCGACGGGCATCGGGGCGGCCGGCCTGGGGGGTGACATCACCGCGCTGGACGTCCACGTCGAGGAGGCCCCGGCCCATATCGCCAGCCTGCCCGTGGGCATCGTCCTCTGCTGCCACTCGCTGCGGCGCGGAACCATCGAGGTCTGATATGGAAAACGGGAACAGAAACGCTGACAGCGAGTGCAGGGTCAGGGAGAAGGACATCCAGCGCTTCCGGCGCACCGACGAAGACCTGCAGATAAGGCCGGCAGCCTATCTCGACCTCCTGCGGAACCGCGATTTCCTGCGCCTGTGGGCGGGGCAGATGGTCTCGGCCATCGGGGACTGGGTCATCGTGGCCGTCCTCTTCGCCTTCGTGGACCAGATATCGGGGGGCAAGAGCTACGCCATCAGCCTGATGATGCTGGCCAAGTTCCTCCCCGCCGTGTTGCTGGGGTTTCTGGCCGGCATCATCATAGACAGGCTGGACCGCAAGCGCACCCTGATCATGTGCGACCTGAGCCGGGCCGGGCTGGTGCTCCTGCTGCCGTTCGCCACCAACCTCCTGGCCATCTGTATCCTGGTCTTCGTCATCGAGACCTTCTCCATCATCTACGGGCCGGCAAAGGACGCGAGCATCCCCGACCTGGTGGAGCAGGAACAGCTGACCAACGCCAACTCCCTGAACATGCTGACCCTCTACGCCTCCATGGCCTTCGGCACCGCCATCGCGACCTCGCTCATCGGCCTCTTCGACTGGCTGGGCAGGGTGAACCCGAGCTTCTTCGGACGCATAGGTTCAAGCAAGGCCGCCTTCGTGGTGGACTCCCTCACCTTCGTCATCTCCGCCTGGCTCATCTTCCACATCAACTTCAAACGCCGCCCCAAGGAGGAGAGGGTACGCATGTCGGCGGGCCAGGTGAAACAGGACTTCAGGGAGGGTTTCGATTACCTGCGCCACAACCCGCTGACCCGCATCATCCTCATCCTGACCCTCACCTGCTTCCTGGGCGGAGGCACCATCTACGTGCTCACCGTGGGCTTCGTCAAGTACGTCCTGGGCGGCAGCAGCGCCTCCTTCATGTCCATCCTGACCACGCTCCTCTTCGGGATGATGGGCGGCTCTATCCTGGCTGGCCTGCTCAAGGACCGCATCCACAAAGAAAGGATCCTTGGCCTCGCCATCACCGGCTTCGGTATCGGCGTAGTCATCTTCTCCGTCCTCACCGTATCCTGGCTCTCCTATATCATCGTCTTTATGGGGGGCACCTGCATGGGGTATGCCATCGTGGGCATGGTCACCCTCCTGCACGAGACCCTGGCGGAGGAGTACCGCGGACGCGCCTTTGCGACCATCCAGGTGATCATGCGCGCCTCCATCTTCCTCTCCATCATGCTCGCGGGCCCCCTGGCCGACCTCATAACCGGGCTGGGCCGCAAACTGGGGCTGGACCCCATCTCCCTGGGCATCATCAGGATAGGAGGGTCCTTCGAGGGCAATATCGACGGCACTGTAGCGGATTTCAGGTACCTGCTCAACGGACCGCAGATCATCCTCTTCATCGGGGGGATCATCATCCTCTGCGCCGGTCTCTATGGTCACCGCGCCTTCCACCACTATTTCGGATGGCATATCCACGACAAGATAATCCAGAGGAGACCGCGGGTGGCGGGCGAGACGGCCTGGCAGCCCGGGGAGGAACCCTGTGAAGAGGAGCAGGCCAGCGGAGGCATGGCGCGGGCCGCGGCGGCCGTGGAGGAGGAGATGGCCTACCTGGGGGAGGCAGAGCAAGCCCTGGAGAAGGAACTCGCCGGCAAGCGTACCGGACCGTCCATCCCGCGGGAAGGCGGAGAGGCGGTGGAGACCATGGAAGATACGGCGGAAGGGGAAGACGATGACGGCCGCTGAGGGACGGGAGATCGCGGGGACCAGGCTGACGCTCCCCATGGCGCCGCAGACGCGGGGCGGGTTGCGGGCCGGTGACCACCTGCTGCTCAGCGGCGGCATGCTCACCGCTCGGGACCAGGCCCACCGCCGCCTGGCGGCGGCCCTGGAGGCGGGCGGACCTTTGCCGGTCGACCTGCGCGACCAAGTCGTCTATTACGCGGGGCCGAGCCCAGCCGCCCAAGGGAAGCCGGCCGGACCGGTCGGGCCGACCACCTCGGCGCGCATGGACCCCTATACTCCGCGCCTGGCGGCAGCGGGTGTAGCGGCTTTCATCGGCAAGGGGCCGCGCTCCCGGGAGGTAAGAAACGTACTGCGGGAACGCGGTTGCCTCTACCTGGTGGCGGTGGGAGGCGCGGCAGCCCTGCTGGGGTCCCGGGTCCGCAGCATGCGGACAGTCGCCTACGCGGACCTCGGGCCCGAGGCCATCTGGGAGCTGGAGGTCGAGGACTTCCCGGTCGTGGTGGCCTATGACCTCGCGGGCGGGGACATCTTCTCGCACCTCGAGACGGCACCCGGCACCGGTTTGTAAACATGTCTCGCCGCGCCCCGTTCACCCCTCCGGCGCCGCAGCGGGATGGCGGGCGCATCCCCACCGGTCCCCGAGCCTGACCCCGGGGTTGGCATAGTGTAATATAGTAATGCTCTATAGCTCTTGACGGACCGAGGAAAGAGGAAGGGATGGCAGACCACAACAACCATACAAAGGGAGGCAAAAGCAGAAGCATCTTCATCAGCTTCGAGGGCGTTGAGGGTTCCGGAAAGACCACCCAGGTCAATATGCTCCACGCTCACCTGCTGCGCATGAACAGGGAAGTCCTATCCACACACGAACCCGGGGGCACGCGCATCGGAGAAGACATAAGGCGCATCATCCTCGATCCTGCCTTCCAGGAGATGCACCCCATGACCGAGACCATCCTCTATGCCGCCGATCGTGCCCAGCACTATTACGAGGTCATCAAGCCCGCCCTGGACGCGGGCAAGGTCGTCATCTGCGACCGTTTCATCGATTCGACGCTGGCTTACCAGGGAGTGGCGCGCAGGGTCGGCATGGAGGGGGTGCAGAACCTCAACGAGTGGATTACAAACGACCTCTACCCGGACATGACCTTCCTGCTGGAAATACCGTACCGCCTGGGCCTCAAGAGGATCCAGGCCAGAAAGGCGGAACTCGACCGCATCGAGAGCGAGGGGCAGGCATTCCACGAGCAGGTGCAGGAGGCGTACAAAACCCTGGCCAAGTTCTTTCCCAACCGCATCAAGGTGCTGAACGGGGCCGACAAACCGGAGAACATACATCACCTGGTGATGCAGGAAGTAAACCAGTTACTGAGTTGACCGTCCCCGTTGCCGTGCGCGGGCACTTGGCCGCGGCCGATCCCATCACCACGACCCAACCCGTGGGACCGCTTTCGAGGTTGCCGGAAGGGTGATCGAAACGAGCGAGATAGACTGCAAGGGTTGGCATGAGATCTACGGACAGGACCGGGCCGTGGGTTTTCTCCGGGAGACCCTGCGGCGCGGCGAGATGCCACACGCCCTCGTCTTTGCCGGTCCCCGGGGAGTGGGGAAGCGCAGCACCGCGCTGCTGTGCGCGGCGGCCCTGTTATGCCCCGCGGGAGAGCCGGACGCCTGCCCTTCCTGCCACAAGGTGGCGAGGGGGGTGCACCCCGATCTCCACCTGGTGGAGGCCGAGGGCAACCAAATCCTCATCGACCAGGTGCGTGGCCTGGAGGCGGAGCTGAACATCAAGGCCAAGGAATCGGTGCGCAAGGTGGCCATCATCGACGAGGCCGAGAGCATGAACCTGGAGGCCGCCAACGCTTTTCTAAAGACCCTCGAGGAACCACCCGGGGACACCTTCATCATCCTGGTGGTCGAGAGCAGGGAGGCCTTGCTGGAGACGGTGGCATCGCGCTGCCACGAGGTCCGTTTCTCGGCCCTGGGCAAGCGGGATATCGAGGCGTTTCTGATGGAGAGAGAGGGTTTGCCTGCCGCTGAAGCGGAGAGGCTGGCCCGCCTCAGCGGTGGCATCTTCGGACGCGCTCTGCTGTGGGCACGCCACCCGGACCTGGCCGTGAGCTGGACCCGGGGCATCGAACTGGCCGCTTCCCTGCGCCGTTCCTCGCTTCTCTCCCTGCTCGAGAGGGCGGCGGAGGAGCGCGAAAGGCTCGAGGCCTCGTCCGCACATGGCGAAGAAGGCGACCTCGGGGCCTACATCAAGGCCATGGACAAGCGCGGCGGCGAACAGCTGCGTAAGCGCTGGGAGAAGAGGGAGAAGCGGGAGACTTTGAAGTTACGCCGACAGGCCGCCCTTGACCTCTTCGATGGCATGAGCTCCTTTTACCGGGATATAATGCTCTTGAACCTCACGGAGGAACAGGGAAAGGACGCCGCTAAAGCCCCCCTGCTGAACCGGGAATGGGAAGAAGAGCTGGCGAGGGAAGCCCTTCACCTGGGAACCGGGGAGGCCATGCGGCGCCTGGAGGCGCTGCATACGGCGAGAAAGGCCCTGGAGGCCAGCGTAGACATCGGGCTGCTGCTAGACAGCCTGGTACTTGAGCTGAAGGATTACTGAAACGGTGCTGCCGCGCAGGCGGCATGGGAGGAATGGAGATGGCCCTGGTAGTCGGAGTGAGCATGAGGAGGGGGAGCAAGGTCGGGTATTTCGACCCCGACCGGCTGCTGCTGCGAATGGGAGACGAGGTCATCATCCCCACTTCCAGGGGAGTGGAGTTCGGGGTTGTGACCGCGCCGCCGCGGGAGATACCCGAAGGCAGCGTACAGACAGAGCTTAAGAAGGTGGTGCGTCGGGCCACCGACCGCGACCGCCAGCAGCGCGAACGCAACGAGATCAGGCGAGACCGGGCGTTCCGGAAATGCCAGGAGCTCATCGTCAAGCACAAGCTGCCCATGAAGCTCATCGACATCGACTACGTCTTCGACGGAAGCTCCATCACCTTCTACTTCACCTCAGAGGGCAGGGTGGACTTCCGGGCCCTGGTGCGGGACCTGGCCTCCGCCCTGAAGACGCGCATCGAGTTGCGCCAGATCGGGGTGCGCGACGAGGCCAAGATGATAGGCGGATTGGGGCCGTGCGGCCGTCCGTTGTGCTGCGCGTCGTTCCTGGATGAGTTCTACCCCATATCCATCCGCATGGCCAAGGAGCAGCACCTGCCACTCAACCCCGCCAAGATCTCCGGGGTATGCGGGCGCCTCATGTGCTGCCTCCGTTACGAGCAGGACTCTTACCGCCGCTTTATGATGTGGGTGCCCGCGGTGGGCGAGAAGGTGGAGACGGAGCGCGGCCCGGCCAGGGTGACCGCGCACGACATGATGAGCGAGAAGGTCACGCTGGAGCTGGAGGACGGAGAGAAGTTCACCCTGCCGGCCGCCTATTTCGGCCCCGAGCCAGCGGAGGTCGAGATCCCGGTGGAGGAGGCCGAGGACGAGATCGTGGAAGACAGCGACATGGAACTGGGCGACGGACTGGATTGAGAAACGCGGCCGCGGTCTTGTGCGACTGACCACATCTCATCGACATCGTCCCTGCTAGTATGCTATATATTGTTACTGTTCCGTATGTGCAGGCCCCGGTAGCCCACAAAGGAAATAGGTCAGGAAAAATATGGTAGAAGTAAGATTTCACAGCCTGGGAGGACAGGGCGCCGTCACCCTCATCAACATGCTGGCCCAGGCGGGAGACCTGGTGGGGAGGAAAGTGCAGGCCTTCCCTTTTTTCGGCGCGGAGCGCCGCGGCGCCCCGGTGATGTGCTTTCTGCGCATGGACGACAAGCCCATCGACCTGCGCAGCCAGATATACCGGCCGGATTTCCTGGTGGTGATGAGCCCCTCCGTGCTGGACGCGGCCATCGCCGAAGGCACCAAGGATAGCACGGTCCTCCTGGTCAACATGAAGGAGGAGGAGGCGAAGCAGCGCCTGGCGGGCATCCCGTTCGCCTCATACGCGGTGGACGGCACCTCCATAGCCATAGAGCTGGGCATGGAGGTGGAGGGCCTGCCGGTGACCAACATCGCCTTTCTGGGGGCGGTTTCCTTCGTCACCGAGCTGGTCCCGCTGGAGGCGGTTACCGAGGTCATCCGGGAGAACACCCCGCCGGCGAGGATGGAGGCGAGCATGGAGGCTGCCCGGCGCGGTTTCACCTCGGTGGTGGAGATAAAGAAAGCCAGGACGGCGGCACGGCGGGAGAAGCGGAGCGCGGCGTCGTAGCTGCCGCGGCCGCATGCCCGGCGCAGGTCATGGGAGGGCGAGAGGGAAATGCCGAAGCGAAAGAAGAAAGAGATCGAGGAGGAGATAGGTTTCGTGACCACCCTTTCGGTGCCCTCGGAGGGAAGCGTGGGCCTGACCGGGAGCTGGCGCATCTTTATCCCCGTCCTCGACGAGGGCAGGTGCAACAAGTGCCTGCTGTGCTGGATATACTGTCCGGAGGCCTGCATCACCAAGGACATCGTGATCAACTACGACTACTGCAAGGGCTGCGGCATCTGCGCGGAGGAGTGCCCGAGCAAGGCCATAGCCATGCGGAAAGAGGAGAAGAATGAGACTGGTTGATACCGGCAACCATGTCGCCGCCTGGGGAGCGCGCCTGGCGCGCGTGGAGGTGGTCTCCGCCTACCCCATCACCCCCCAGACCCAGGTGATCGAGGAGATATCGCGTTTCATCGACGAGGGCGAGATGGACTGCGAGTACATCCCGGTGGAGAGCGAGCACAGCGCCATGGCCGCCATGATCGGCTCCGCGGCCATGGGGGTGCGGTCGTTCTCGGCGACGAGCGCCCACGGCCTGGCCTACATGCACGAGCTGCTGCACTGGGCGGCTGGCATCCGCCTGCCCATGGTAATGGTCAACGTCAACCGCGCCCTGGGCCCGGGCTGGAACATCTGGTGCGACCACCAGGACACGCTGGCGGCGCGGGACACGGGATGGATACAGCTCTACTGCGCCTCCCACCAGGAGGTGCTGGACACGGTCATCCAGGCCTTCCGCATCTCCGAGGACCTCAAGGTCATCCTGCCGGTGATGGTCTGCTACGACGCCATCTTCATCAGCCACAGCTACATGCAGGTGGAAGTGCCGGACCAGGACAAAGTGGACAGGTTCCTGCCGCCCTTCCGCTCGCTGTGGAAGCTGGACCTGGACTACCCGCTGACCCACGGCTCGGTCATTTACCCCGACGACTACGAGGAGGTGCGCTTCTCCATGTTCAAGGGACTGGACAACGCGCGCAAGGTGATCGAGCGGGCGGCGGAGGAGTACCGTGATATCGTGGGCGATTTCCACGGCGGCATGGTAGAGACATACCGCACCGAGGACGCCGACTGCGCCCTGGTGGCCATGGGCAGCATGGCCTCGGAGTGCAAGATGGCCGTAGAGGAGCTACGGGATAAAGGTTACCGCTGCGGGCTGGTGCGGGTGCGCTCGTACCGCCCCTTCCCCATCGCGGAACTGCGCGAGCTCCTGTCACCCATGAGGTCGGTGATGGTCATTGACCGCAGCGTGTCCTTCGGGCTGGAGGGGGCCCTGTTCTCGGAGGTGAAGGCGGCCATCTACGGCCACGGCGATGCCACCGTTTATAACCTCATCACCGGCCTGGGAGGTCGCGACGTGAGGTACGACCTCATCGCGGAGAAGACCGCGGACGCGCTGGAGGGCAAGCTGGCGCCGGAGAGCAGCTGGCCCAGCCTGCGCTTGAACGAGCACCACCTGGTAAGCAAGCGCGGCCTGGAGGGGTACTGGAAGAAGGAGGGAGTGTTGTGAGGCTGCGCGACTTCCCCGAGGAGGAACTCTTCCTGCAGGGCAGCGCCGCCTGCCAGGGCTGCCCCGGCAGCGCCGCTTTGCGTGTGGCTTTCAAGGCCCTGGGGCGCGAGACCATCCTCTGCGTCATCGCCTCCTGCACCTCGGTGCTGCAGAGCCCCTTCCCTGTCTCGGCGCTCAACCTTCCCACCTTGAACATGGCCTTCGCCACGGGCGGGGCCACCGCCTCCGGCCTCAGCGCGGCCGCCGACCGCTTGGTGGCCAGCGGAGCGTTCAAGGAGAAACCCACCATCCTGGTGTGGGCGGGGGACGGCGGCACCTACGACATCGGCATCCAGGCCCTCTCGGGGGCGGCGGAGCGCAACACCGACTTCATCTACGTCTGCTACAACAACGAGGCATACTCCAACACCGGCACGCAGCGCAGCGGCGCTACACCCTACGCCGCCTGGACCACCAATACCACCAAGGGCAAGGACGAATGGCGCAAGGACATCGCCCAGATCATGGTGGCCCACGGCGTGCCCTACGTAGCCACCGCCTCCCTGGCCTACCCGACCGACATGTATCGCAAGTTCGCCAAGGCCAAGGAGATAAAGGGCACGCGTTACATAGAGATCCAGGCGCCCTGCCCGCCGGGATGGAAGTTCCCGTCCAGCCACACCATCAAGGTGGCCCGCCTGGCGGTGCAGAGCGGGATGTGGATGCTCTACGAGCACGAGGGCGGCAAGACCGCCTACACCGCCGGCACGCAGCGCATCATCCAGGGGCAGTCCAAGCTGCTCCCGGTGGAGGAGTACCTGCAGGCCCAGGGGCGCTTCCGCCACCTCTTCTCGCCCGAGAAGGACGAGATGAGGATCGCGGAGATCCAGGGGCGCATCAGCCACATCTTCGATACCCTGCAGTTCACCCACAAGATGAAGGAACACATCATGGATATCGAGCTGGCCCCACCCCGCTAGGACCCCCAAAGTATCAGGTCACTCCACAGAAGATATAGCGGTTCAAATTCGAATACGGCCTCCCGCCCGAAGCCCACCCGCGATATAATCTATGGTTGTTGAAACGGTGCCGACGTAGCTCAGCAGGTAGAGCAGCTCACTCGTAATGAGCAGGTCAGCGGTTCGAGTCCGCTCGTCGGCTCCATCTATTTCCCGATGGTTCAGAGCCGCAGTGCCGCGACGGCGTTGCTCCCCAGGGTCATCTCCTTGTCCTCGGGGGTGATCTCAGGCCCGCCTCGTCCATATCCGCGATGAGCCGCTCGACGTCGCTCCGTATGATGTTGCCCAGGTCCGCGAGGCCGAGTGACTCCTGCACCGACTCGATGACCTTGAGCATGTCTTTCTCTATCCATTCCTCCATCCACATATGGCAATGTGTATCGATGATCATGATGGGCCCCCTTTCAAACGACAGCCGGCAGCGAACATGTTGATATTCATATATACCCGATAGTCGGCCATCCATACCCTTTAATTCCGGGGAACGATTATACTTGGTATAGCCCGATAGGTGTCCCGCAAGGCTGGGAGCACGCGGAAGGCAGCCGCTGCCTTAGATAGGACCTTTGATCGGGGAGTGATCGTGGTAACGGTAGTTTCATCCCGGAAAACGGTCAAGAGAAATATCCCCAGAAAGATAGCTGCCTCGAAGCTGATCTGGGATCGCGCGATCGGGCCCGGATACAATAAACGCGTATTGAGGATTGGGAAGGGTTTCTACGGCGTTTTCCTCGATATGGTCGTGTGGGGTCACGATGTGCCTCCGGCGGCGAGGATCCTCGATATAGGGTCTGGACCGGGGCTGGTGACGCTGCTGCTGGCCGAGAGATACCCGCAGGCGCAGGTGGTCGGGGTCGACTTCTCCCCGCGACAGGTTAGGGCCGCAAACCGACTGCTGTCCCGGGAAGCCATCGGCAACTGCAGCTTCGAGGTCGGAAACGCCGTCGACCTGTCCTTGGATGATGGTTCATTTGATGTTGTGGTCAGCACCTTTTCCATAAGTTGCTGGCCGGACATTCGCAAAGGACTGGAAGAGATACTCCGGGTGCTCGCAGAGGATGGAAAGGCGTTCATCGTTGATGCTGACAGCAGCTCTACGCAGGAAGAGATTCGAAAGTTCACGACCTCATATGCAGAGGCCGGTCCGTACAGGCGATCGCAGGAATGGCTCACGAGGAAGTACGTCTTCGGCCCCGCGGTGGCCATAGACGGCGGCACGGCGGAGGCGCTGGCCACCTCCGCCGGCTTCGGCCGCGTTGTGGTGGAGAAGGGACCCGGCTTTCCCTTCTTCCGCCTCGTTCTTTACAAGTGACGGCTGAATAGGTGGCAGGACAGGGTGGGACCTATCCGAACCGAGTGTAGGATGATGCGGAAACGGAGGGTTATAAGAAGATGCTGTACAGGAAGTTCGGGAACGACGGCTGGGAGGCCTCGATCCTGGGTGTGGGCTGCATGCGCCTGCCGACCAGCGACGGCATCCCCATCAGCGTGAACATCGTCGAGGACGAGGCCATAGCGATGATCCGCCGCGCCATCGACGAGGGCGTCAACTACCTCGATACCGCCTACACCTATCACGAGGGCCGCAGCGAGGTGGTGCTGGGCATGGCGCTGCGGGACGGCTACCGCGACCGGGTCCGCATCGCCACCAAGTCCCCGGTGTGGATGGTGGAGAAGGCCGACGACTTCGACCGCTTCCTCGATGAGCAGCTGGAGCGGCTGCAGGCGGGCCCCATCGACTACTACCTCTTTCATGGCCTGAGCAGGAAGAGGTGGGACACCCTGCTCGAGCAGGGCCTGCTGCGCCAGGCGGAGGCCGCCGTCGCGGACGGCAGGATAAAGAACATAGGGTTCTCTTTCCACGACGCCTATGGCGCCTTCCAGGAGATAATCGACGGCTACGACGGCTGGTCCATGTGCCAGGTCCAGTACAACTACATGGACACGGAGAACCAGGCGGGCACCAGAGGCCTCGTATACGCCGCTGCGCGCGGTATCCCGGTGGTGGTGATGGAGCCGCTGCTGGGGGGGAACCTGGCTCGCCCTCCCCGGGACGTCCAGGCCATCTTCGACGCCCACGCCGAAAAACGCACCCCCGCGGGATGGGCGCTGCAGTGGATCTGGGACCAGCCGGAGGTGACGGTGGTGCTGAGCGGCATGCGGAACATGCGGGAACTGGAGGAGAACATGCTCGCGGCGAACGCATCGCTCGAGCGCGCCCTCGAGGAGGAGGACCGCCGCCTCATCGCGCGGGTGCGCGAGACCTTCGAGGCCAAGGCGGCCATCCCCTGCACCGGGTGCGGCTACTGCATGCCGTGCCCGCAGGGCGTAGACATCCCGGCCAACTTCGGCCTCTACAACAACGGTATCATCTACGACGACCTCCTGGTCTCGCGCTTCCGCTACTTCCGCTTCTTCGAGGATGCCGATAAGGCCAGCGCCTGCACGGCGTGCGGGGAGTGCGAGGAGAAATGCCCCCAGGGCATCGCGGTGAGCGAGTTCATGCCCGAGGTTCACGCGGTGCTGGGAGAGGGAAAACCTTACCCGGACAAGGAGGGGACCCTATCATGAAGGTGACCAGGATGTTCTATCTCATGGTGGCCGCTTCGCTCATCATCGGCGTCGTCGTCATGTTCGCGGTCGATCTGGCGATGGGCGCGCTGATCACCGTCATCGACCTCGCCGCCATGGGCTTCGTCTACCTCTTCTTCTTCAGGACCCTCATGAAGAACGAGCGCCTGGCGGAGACGGGCGTGCCCGCCCGCGCCAGGGTGGTGGCGGCCAGGTACACCGGCACCGTCGTCAACGACGTATATAAACAGTACGATTTCACCCTCGAAATCCTCCCGGAGGAAGGAGAACCCTACGAGGCCAGGACCAGGGGCCTGGTGCCCATAGAGGACGTGCACCTCTTTGATCCCGGAAGGATCATCTCCGTGATGGTGAACCCGGACAACCCGACCGATGTCGCGATAGGTGACGGTGGCGGCGAGCTTGGAAACCTGGCCACCACCACGCCCCTGGAGGAGCAGAGGAAGCAGATCGAGGCGATGCTGGAGCGGAACGAGAAGAAGCGAGAAGAGATACACGCCAAAGGCCTGGAGGCCGAGGCGGTCATCCTCAAGGCCTTCGAGCTGGGTATAAACGTGAACGGCCCCAACCCGGCCATGCAGTTCCTGCTGGAGGTGAAGCCCGAGGGTAAGGAGGCCTTCCAGGCCGAGACCATGGGCGTGATCGACGAGGCCGCGGTGGGTAAGTACCAGGCAGGCAAGACCATCACCGTCAAATACGATCCGGACGACCTTACGCGGGTGGCCCTCTTCCACTCCGGGGGAAAAGGTGAGGCCCCCGCACCGGCGGTTGAGGTCACGTTGCCGGCGGTCGGGATCGTGGAAACCCCGGTAGCGGAAGGCGAGACGGAGCCGCCCGCGGAGGACGGGGAGGAAGGCCCCGCTGCGGAAGGGGAAAACCCACCGCCGGCGGAGAGCGAGGCGGAAAGCCAGGAGAAAGAAGGTTAGAATCCTCCGCTGGCCTGGGAGAGGCGCTTGACCCTACAGGCCCACCTTCTTCAGCAGCTTCTCGCGGTCGGCGATGCCGCCGTAGAAATGCTCCGGCCTGCATGCGCTCGAGCGGATGGCCCGGGTCGGGCAGTTGTTGAAGCAGCCCCAGCAGCCAATGCAGGAAGCGTTGAAGCTCGGGAGCCCGTCGAGGTGCACCGCCCCCACGGGACAGGTCTCGACGCAGATGCCGCAGCCGTTGCAGGCCTCCGCGTCCACCGTCCTCTTGCCATAACCCCTGGCCAGCATGCCCCTGACGGCGAAGAATCCCAGGGGCAGGGTGGGGGTGGGCCAGAGTATGCACGGAGCCTGCTTCACCTTGATGCCGTCACGGTGGCGGTAAGCCCTGCCCACCATGTCGCGCGCGTAGGTCTGGACCCTCCTCATCGATCTCTTGCGCGGGAAGGTAAAGCGGTTGTAGAAACGGCCGTCAAACCTCCGGCCGATGGGCCAGCTGTCAGGGCAGGCGAGCATGTGGGCTCCCAGCGCCACCATGCCCTTGCGCCTCAGCAGCCCCGCCAGCATGCGGTGGGCCACCCCCGGCCAGCCGCCGCCGGTGGAGAGGATGAAGGCTGGGCGGCCCTGCAGTTTGGGCATGGATTTTACGAAGCGATATGTCGTGGACAGGGGGGCGAAGCCCTGTATGGGGGTGGCGAAACAGTAGAGGTCGTATCCCTCCAGGCTCCCGGCGTCCGTTTCCCGCAAGTGCTGCACGGTGCAGCGGTGGCCGTCCTTCTCCAGGGTGCGGCGGACTATCTCCGCCGCCAGCTCGGTATTCCCGGTGCACGATTCGTAGAGTATAAGCAGATTCATCCAGTGCCTCCTTTAATATGACTATGCGTCATGATTATAAAACGGTCGTATTGCTCCTGTCAGCGAACGATTCAAGAGTATGATATCGTACCCCGATATACATCATTGAGCCTGACGGCATGAACAGGTAAGTATAGTAGCAGTGTACGTAGACCAGGCTCAACAGGGAGGAAGATCCTTGAAGGCGATGAGGATTCTGGTGGGGCTGGCAGCCGCCGTCATGGCGGCAGCGGCAATCATGTACATCGTGAGCTTCTGGACGGGCGAGATACTGGGAGGCCCGGTCTATACCGCGCGGCTCGTGCTCATCCTCCTCCTGCTCGCCGTCCTCGCCTTGCTGCTGCCGCGCCTCAGCCGTGGCACCCTGCCCTGGAGGCTGTGGATGTGGGTAACGGTGGCCATGATCATCAACGTCATCCCGGTCACCCTGGAGACGATCAATGCCTACGCGGGGCGCAACGTCTTCTCCCCGGACCTCATCTTCCTCTTCTACCTCTTCGTCTTCATCCCGGTGCTGGTGATCATAGGGTTGATGTACTACGGCTTCAAGAAGCAGGGATTCGAGTTCAGCCGCGAGTCCCTGCTCAGCGTGCTGCCCTCCATGCTGATCATCCTCGTGGTGACCATCGTCGTGCTCATCGTGCCCATGGCCAGGAGCGGCGGCGACCTGGGGGTGAAGGTATCCGACATCTTCGCCCTGGTGGTGCAGATATCCGCGCTCTGCATCATCTCTTTCATGGCCATCACCATTGGAAAGGGAGACGCGGGGCGGCCTTATCTTTATATCTCGCTGGCCCTGGCCTGCGTTATAGTCCAGACCATCCTCACCGCCCACATCCGCCTCGTAGGCATCATGAGCACCACGGAGCTGGCCGATATCTTCCTGCAGATCGCCTATCTGCTGCTCATCTTCGCGGCTTACTTCCAGTACGAGATAGTCGCACCCGTGGCCATCGAGGGCTGAGCGCCCTCATTTCCTTCGCCTGCGTGACTGCGATTCCTTATGTTCTGCCGCAGGCGCCTGGTAGCGTTTCACGTTGAGCTTCTCCCGCACCGGCTGGCCCACCACCTCTTCCGGCACCACCTCTCCCATCACCTCCAGGCGCTCCTCCTCCTGGACCACGTAGGTGGCGATGAGCTTCATAGGCGTCTCCTTGAGGTAGCGGCACATGGCGTTCCAGCCGCTGGAGACCCGCCCGGTCTCCTCGTAGAGCTCGTCCAGGAGGTCGGAGAAGAGGATGGTCAGCTGGCGCCCCTTGAACTCCTCCTCGTAGATGCGCATCTCCTGCGGGGAGAACTCGTCGAAGGGCTTGTCCAGGAGTGAGATGATGGAGACAGGCACCTTTATGCCGCGCTCGTCCAGTTTGCGCTCCAGTTTCTTGGTGAAGTAGCTCTTGCGGGAGGCATCCGGCGCTCCGCCTCCCGCTTCGCCCCCCGGAGTGGTGAAGCGCGCCGCCCGGGCGGGGGCCGTCTCCGCCTCCTGTTCCGCCCGTATCTCCTGTTCCTCTTCCTGGTTGATCACGTATGAGACGCAGACCTTGATGGGGGAGTCCTTGAGCAGGTGGCACATGCCCCTCCAGCTGTGTTTGGTGGCCTCGCCCGCCGATCCGTAGATCTTCTGCAGCAACCTGGCGAAGAGGATGAGCAACTCCTTCTGCTTTATCTGCGTCTCGTACAGCCTCTTGTCCTCATCCGTGAAATCCGCGAACGGTTTGTCCAGGAGGTCGAGGACGTAAAGGGGAGTGGTGATCCCCTCCTGTTCGAGCACCTTGGCGAGTTGCTGGGTGAAGATGCTGCGCTTGATTTCCGCACCGACGGCCATGCGGCACTCCATTCCAGTCTACGCGACTATCCGAACAGCCTATATTCAGCCATTTCGCTGCAAGGGGTTGTGCGTCCTCTATCAGAATCGGAAAAACAGCGGCCAGCATTTAACCCGGGACCACAAGGTCGTGGACACGGCGGCCGCCGCTGGTCAGCGGTGGACCACCCCGCGCCCGCCACAGGTGGGGCAGACGCCCGTCTCCTCGAGTTCTCCGCTCCCGCCGCACGTACCGCACGGTGACGGCACGCCTCACGTGAAGCAGGTGCCGGTCCCGCCGCAGTCGGGGCAGGTCACGGTGGTGGTGACCTCGCCGCCGCCGCCGCAGGTGCCGCAGGTCACGTAGGCCGAGCCCAGGCTCACGGTCAGGGTGACCGTTGAGCCGCGTTTCAGGGGGGTGTCGGGCGCGGGGTTCATGGCGATGACCGATCCTCCGGGCACGGACTCGCTGTAGTCGCGGACCACTTCCGCCTGGAGACCCTGGGCCTGCAGGGTGGCGAGGGCATCCGCTTCGGGTGATCCCAGCAGCGAGGGCACCGGGAGCACGTCTGGTCCCTTGCTCAACGTCAACTCGACGGTCGAGCCGGCCTCGACCTCTTCGCCGGCAGCCGGCATGGTGGCGACGATGCTGCCCGCCGGCACGGTGTCGTGGAAGACCTCGTCCGCCACCGCCATCTCCAGCCCGGCCTCCAGCAGTATGGCTTCCGCATCCTGCGTGGTCAGTCCGGCCAGTTCCGGTACCGCTGCCAGCTCGATCGCCGGAGCCGTTTGCCCGCAGCCGGCCTGGACCAGAGCCAGACCGAGCAGCAGCAGGGGCGCCACCAGCGATCCGCGCTTGATCCACAAACCGATCACCGTTCCTCCTGCCATCAGCCGCGCCTCTTACACGTGGCGTCCTCCATGGCGGCCGGCACTCTGCCGGCGCCTGCCCTTACCGTTGCCAGCCCTGTTATTATTCTCCCCGCCCCGCCCGGCATTGGCAATGACCAATGCCCCCGGCGCTTGGTCCCGCCGCCGATTCTGCTAGACTTGTATGACGAAAAGGTTGCGGGGGAGGTTCGCCCATGCGCCCGGTGCTCTTTCATATCGGAGGTTTCCCCGTCTACTCGTACGGGGTGATGCTCTTTATCGCCTTCCTGGCCGGCATCTTCGTGGCCCGCGCCGAGCTTAACCGGCGCGGGCTGGACGGCTCCGCCATCTACCTCATCGCCTCCGTGGCCGCCATCACCGGGGTCGTCGGGGCTCGCATCTTCTACGTTATAGGCAACCTGGAGACCTTCTCCGGCGACTGGGGCCAGATCCTGGACCTCAACATGCGCGGGCTGGTGTTCTACGGGGGCCTGGCCCTGGCCGTGCCCTGCTGCCTGCTGCTGGTGAGGGCAATGAAGCTCCCACTGGGTGCGGTGTCCGACGCGGTGGGTCTCGCCATGCCCCTGTCCCTGGCCATCGCCAGGGTGGGGTGTTTCCTCAACGGCTGCTGCGGGGGCAAGCCTTCAGGGCTCCCCTGGGCGGTGACATTTCCGGGCTCCGCGGTCGCGGTCCACCCCGTCCAGCTCTATGAACTGGCCCTTGACCTGGCCGCTTTCGCGTTCCTGTTATGGGTGCGGAAGCGGTTGCGGTGCGACTGGGACCTCTTTCTCCTCTCCCTGGCATCATACGGACTCATCCGCTTCGTGGTGGAGTTCTTTCGCGTCCATGCCGACCCACATGCCGCCCTCTTCTTCCAGGCCGTCAGCCTGGCCCTTCTTATCGCGTGCTCGGGTGCGGTGCTGGTGCGCGAGCGCTTCCGGACAGCGGAAAAAGCGCCGGGGTCCGAGCATCCGCTAGAATAGTCAGAGGAACACAGCCGGGCGGAGAAAGGTAGGTAAGTGGAGGGAAACATGGCGGGCGGGGAAGAGGCCACCTTCCGCGAGGTGCAGCGCTTCAACCAGCCCTGGCTGTGGGCGCTGGTGGCCTTGGCAGCCGCGTTTGCCTGGTTCGCCTTCTTCTACGAGCTCTTCTCGTCTCTGACCGGAGACGATGGCGGAGCAGATCTCTGGGTAGCCGTCCTGGTATGGGTGGTCGTGGGGCTGGGCGTGCCGGTGCTCTTCATCGCCTGCAAGCTGGTGGTGGAGGTACGCCGGGACGGGCTCTACTACCGCTACCATCCCTTTCACCGCAGGACCTATCGCATAGCCTGGCAAGAGATAACGTCCGCCGAGGCCCGCAGCTACAGGCCCATCGCCGAGTACGGCGGGTGGGGGCTCAGAAGGGCATGGAGGAAGGACGGCGGCATGGCATACAACGTCTACGGCAACCGGGGACTGCAGCTGGTACTGACGGACGGTAAACGGGTCCTCTTCGGCTCGCAGCGGGCGGACGAGCTGGCCGCGGCGGTAAGGAAAGGCATGCGGGGTTGAAGTCCCCGCAAGACGGACGGCACGGTGTGCTGACCGGTGAGTGGAGCATGGAGGTGCGAGGGTGGACGCCATCATCGATTACGCGAAGAGGATAGCAAGGATAACCGCAGAGATGGAAGCACGGGGCCTGGACCTTCTCCTGGCCACGCGCGGTAAGAGCGTAACCTATATCGGGGGAGCCTTTATCCCCTGGCGGAGCGTGGTCCTGGTGTCCAGGGACGGGTACGTGGGCCTGAACACCCTGCTCATGGACGCGGAGCGGGTGAGGGACGATTCCTGGCTGGACAACGTGGTGGGGTGCGGCCCCATCCCGGGCTTCGAGCTCTGGGACATAACCGTGCGCCAGATAGTGGAACACGGGTGGGAGAAGGCGACCATCGGGGTGGAGCTGGGGCACTCCCCACGCATGATCGCGGGGTACCTCTTCGCCACCGAGTACGAGTTCCTCGCGGAGAAACTGCCGCAGGCGAGGTTCGTGAACGCCCTGGAGGTCATGGACCGGGTGACCTACATAAAGGACCCCGTGGAGATAAGGCTGCTGCGCCAGGCGGCGGCCATCGCCGATGCCGCCCAGGCCAGGGTCAGGGAGTCCCTGCGCGTGGGCATGACCGAGCAGGAGATCGCCGGCATCGGGGAGATGGCCATGCGCGAACTGGGGAGCGAGTTCCACTGGCCGGTGACCGGCTCGTCGGAGGTCGCCTCCGGCTACCGCACCTGGTACGCCCTGGGGGGGTGCACGCCGCCCACGGACAAGGTGCTGCAGCCGAACGAGAGCTTGCTGGTGGACATGCACCCAACCTACCAGCGCTACTACGGCGACCTCTCCCACAATTACATCCTGGGCAAGCCGTCCAGCGAGCAGAGGAGGCTCGCAGACGCCTATCTCAAGACAGCGGAACTGCTCATCACCTCCCTCAAGGCCGGCGCGACCGTGGGGCAGGTGTGGGAGACCGTCTATGACGAGGTCGTTAAACTGGGATACGCCGATCACACTCTTCCCGCCTTCGGCCACGGCATCGGGGTCATCGGGCACGAATGGTACCCCGCCATCCTCAACTCGGACGAGTTCCGTGACGTGGTGCTGGAGGAGGACGTGGTCGAGATCGCCGCCCTGGTGATGAACGTCAAGGGCGTGGGGGGCATGCGTCTAGAGTGTTCGGTCAGGGTGACGCCCGACGGAGGGGAGATGCTCAACACCACCCCGCTGGAACTGACGGTATTGGATATCTAGGACCGGTGTAAACGGGCATATTATCACGCAAGATAGTGCCAAACGCCTCGTGTGTAGCCTAGATATAAGAAACGCCCGCGAATCACGGGCTGCGAAAACATGATTCCCCACCCGGGCTCGACTGGGTCGGTCGGAGCGATATCGTCTGTGCTGCTCACAGCCCGGGGAACTACCAGGTCGGTCGCAGCGTGCGCGCTTTAAGAGGCGGTCTCTTCTTCCCGGGAAAAAGGAAGCGCGCTAAGCGAGACCGTTACCTGGAGGCCCCGGGCCGGAAAATAACCCCAGGAGCGAGGACCGTTACCCATGGGCTTGGACCAAACCCTACAGCCCGTAGGAGCGGGAGATGATCTCCTTCATGATCTCGTCTGTGCCGCCACCGATGGGGCCGAGGCGCATATCGCGCCAGGCGCGCGCCAGGGGATATTCCTCGGTGTAGCCATAGCCGCCGTGGATCTGGATGGCGCGATCCGCCACCCGCACCGCCATGGACTGGGTGTAGAGCTTGGCCATGGCCACCTCCTTCATCGGCTCCTTGCCCTCGATGTACAGCTTGAGCACGTGGTAGGTGAGGGCACGGCCCAGCTCTATCTCCGTGGCCATGTCCGCCAGCATGTGGGAGATGGCCTGGAACTTGCCGATGGGCTTGCCGAAGGCCTGGCGGTCCTTGGCGTACTGCAGCGCGACCTGGAAGACGATATCCGCGCCGGCCACCGAGCCCAGGGCCATGATCAGCCGCTCCCACACGAAGTTGGCCATGGTCTGAAAGAAGCCGTTGCCCTCCTGGCCCAGCAGGGCGTCCGCGGGCACGCGCACGTCGATGAAGGAGAGCTCGCCGGTATCCGAGGCCTTCCAGCCCAGCTTCTTGATTTTCCTGGATGTCTCGAAGCCGGGTATGCCGCGGTCTATGATCATATGTGACATGCCCCGGTAGCCCTTCTCGCGGTCCGTCTTCACCAGGGCCACCACCCAGTCGCAGCGCACTCCGTTGGTGATGAAGGTCTTGGAGCCGTTGATGATCCAGTCCGAGCCGTCGCGGACGGCGTAGGTCTTGATCCCCGCCACGTCCGAGCCCGCCTCGGGTTCGGTGATGCCCAGGGCGCCGATGGTCTCTCCCTTGATCCCCGGGATGAGGTATTTCTCCTTCTGTTCGGGTGTCCCGAAACGGTTGATCTGGGGCATGGCGATGCCGATGTGGGCGCCGATGCCCGAGGCCACCCCCGCGGATCCGCAGCGGGGCAGCTCCTCGGTGAGCACCGCCTCGGCGAGGCGGTCGTCGTCTCCACCGTATTCCTCTGGGTAGGACATGCCGAGGAAACCAAGTTCGCCCATGCGCTTGAAAACCTCGCGGGGGAACTCCTCTGCCTCCTCCCACTCGTCGGCATGGGGGAACAGCTCGCTGGTGATGTACTCCCTCACGGTCTTGCGGAAGTCCTCGTGCACCGGTTGAAAGATATCGTAACTCATCTCTACCTCCCTGCATCGCATGGCGGAGATGCCATGCTGACGTGAAGAACATCCGTAATGCGGTGAAATTATATCACGCGTCTGCGGAACCGCGCGTCTGCTACAGGCCGCAGGCCTGCGTGCCCACACCCGATCTATAACCCGCTTGTCTGCCCGCCTACCTCCGTGGGCCGCATCGCGTAAGCGACAGCGACGTCCGGAGGGTGGCGCGACGTGTCCCAGCGCCAGTCCTGGCGCGGCCAGGCCTGGCCTGGCACGTGTACGTTGCGAAGAATCGATGCCCCGGCCCCAGTCGCCGTTACCCCCCACCTGGCAGCGATCAATAACCGTCCCTGCCGCTTGAGAACTACGCTGCTTCCGGGGCCGAGGCTCGACGTGGGTGGTTTGTACTTTTTGGCATCAGGATAATATATGAGTGGCCGGTGGTTACGGAAAGGGTACAAGAGGGAGGTCGTGATGGTGAGGATAGTGGTTCTCGCGCCGCTGCCGGAAGCCGTGGCACGGGCGATGTTCGCGGCGGCCACCGACCGCGATGACGTGAGCATCGAAGTCTACGGCGGAGACCCGGGGCAGGGGCTGGTGGAGGCGGTGAGGGGAGCCGGTGTGATCATCGGCGATTTCACCTTCCGACTGCCCATCGACGCCGCCGCGGCGGAGGCGGCACGGGGGTGCATGCTCATCCAGCAGCCGAGCATCGGCTACCAGCATATCGACCTCGAGGCGACGCGCAAGGCCGGCATCCCGGTCGCCAACGCGGGGGCGGCGAACGCTGTCGGCGTCGCGGAGCAGGCGATCATGTTCATGCTCTGCCTGCTCAAGCGGGCCCTCTATTTCCACGCCAGGACCGCCGCGGGAGAGTGGGCGCAGCAGGATATCTTCACCCTCGGTCTCTTCGAGCTCCACGATAAGACCCTGGGGATCGTGGGCATGGGCAACATCGGCAGAGAGGTGGCGGTGCGGGCGAAGAGCTTCGGGTGCCGCATCGTCTATGCGGATACCGTCGCGTTGCCCGAGGAGATCGCATCGGCGCTGCAGGCGGAGCGCCTGGACCTGGAGGAGCTGCTGCGGGAGGCGGACATCGTAACGCTGCATGTGCCGCTCACGCCAGAGACCACCAGGCTCATCGACGCGGACAGGCTGGCGATGATGAAGCCGGGGGCCTACCTGCTCAACCTGGCGCGGGGGGAGGTGGTGGACGAGGCGGCACTCGCGGCGGCACTGCGGGAGGACCGCCTGGCCGGCGCCGGAATCGACGTCTTTACGGACGAGCCGGTGAGCCCGGACAACCCACTGCTCGCCTCGGACAAGGTCATCCTCTCGCCCCACGTGTCGGGGGGCACCAACGAGAGCAAGGCGAGGATACTCGCCATCACCGTGGAGAACGTGAACCGGGTGCTGGAGGGGGGAAAACCGCAATATGTCGTGAACGGGGTAAGGTGACGAACGGGATCTGGCCACGTCGTGAGGGGAGTGTAACGGGATGAACTGCGCGCAGGTGCTCATAGAGGGGATAAAAGCCATGGGTGCCGAGAGGATATACGGCGTCATCGGCACCTCGAACATCTCTTTCGTGGACGCCCTCTACGATTACCAGGACCGCATACGCTACGTCTCCTGCCGGCACGAGCAGGTGGCCGCGAGCATGGCCGACGTCGAAGGCCGCCTCACCGGCGTGCCCGGCATCGTTCTCACCCATTCCGGACCCGGCACCCTCAACGCACTCATCTCGGTGGGCAATGCCTATAAGGACTGCAGTCCGATGATCGTGTTGAGCGGTGCGGTGAAGAGGAAGCTCAAGGGATCGGACGGGATGCTCGAGGCCGATCACGCCGGCATCTTCGCCCCGCTGTGCAAGGGGGTGTTCCGGGTAGAGGAGGCGGAGCGTGCTTCCGCCGCCTTCTCCAAGGCCTACACCCTGGCGGTCTCGGGCGCGCGCGGTCCGGTGCTCATCGAGGTGCCGGAGGACGTATGGGGAGAGGAGGTGCAGGGCCCGCCCCCGGACTTCAGGTTGTCCGCGGAATACCGGCCGCCGCTGCACGTCGAGGACGTGTGGAAGGCACTGGCCATGATAAAGGAGGCGCACAGACCGTTGTTGCTCAGCGGCGGAGGCGTGGCCTATTCGCGCAGCTCCGAGCTTATGCTGCGGTTCGCGGAGGCCTTGTGGGCGCCGGTGATCACCACCGGCAACGGCCGCGGCACTATCCCCGAGGACCACCCTCTCTGCCTGGGCAGGGCCGGCTTCGGCGGCGGCAATACGGCGGCGGATACCGCCCTCGGCCAGGCGGACGTAGTGCTGGGCCTGGGGTGTACAATCTCCGATATGACCTCCTATGAGTACACCCTGCCCATGGAGGGCGAGGTGATCCTGGTCAACATCGACCTTGAGGCCATGCTCACCAGCCGCTTTCGCGCCGGCTACATGGTGGAGGCGGACGTAAGGGATTTCCTGGTCGAGGCCCTGGGGGCGGTCAAGGACTACCGGCCGCCGCCACGCGACGAATGGTGGGAGCTGCTGGAGCCGAAGCGGAAGGAGTGGAACGGCCAGGTAGAGGCGGCCATCGCCTCGGACAAGGTCCCGCTCTCCCCCGGCCGCGTGGTGCACGAACTCGGACGCCTGCTGCCCGGGGAGCATGTCGTCACCGTGGGGGCGGGCACCCACCTCCTCTATCCCATGGCCTTCCTGCCGTGCCGCAGGCCCCTCTCCTTTCTCGCGGCGACCAACTTCGGAGCCATGGGTTTCGGCTTCCCCGCCGCCCTGGCTGCGAAGCTGGTGCATCCAGAGAAGGAGGTGGTGGCCGTCCTCGGGGATGGCGACTTCATGATGACCATGCAGGACCTGGAGACGGCCTGCCGCGAGGGGATAAAGGTTTGCGTCCTGGTGATAAACGACAATATGTACCGGGTGCTTAACATCAGGCAGAAGGTACAGTGCGGCGGCCGGGTCATCGGGACCTGCCACGGAAACCCCGATTTCGCCGCCCTGGCGCGCTCCTTCGGGGCCGCGGGCTTCAGGCTGGAGAGGGTGGGGGACATCTCCGTGGTCCTGGGCGAGGCGCTGGCGGCGCCGGGCGTGGCGGTGGTGGACGTGATCATCGACCCCGACGACCTGCCGCCCCTCAACCTGGAGGCGACCCTGCGCATGAGCATGGGATGAGCGGATGCCTCTGGCCGCTTGCGGGATGCGCGGGGGCATCGCAGAATAACAGGTATGGAAGACGGAAAGAGCATCCAGGACGCCGCGTTCGAGGTCTTGACCTCCTCGCGGTCGCAGATGATCGATATCACCGAGCTGGTCCAGAGGAAGGTCCGCGGCACGGGGGTCACCGACGGCATTTGCGTGGTGTACGTGCCCCATACCACGGTCGGGATAACCATAAACGAGAGCGCCGACCCGGCGGTGGCCGCAGATATCCTGGAGCACCTGGAGAAGCTGGTGCCCCGGGGGAGGTACCGCCACAGCGAGGGCAACGCCGACTCCCACATCAAGGCCAGCCTCACGGGGTCCTCGGTCACCATCATCCTGGACCGGGGCGCCCTGGGGCTGGGGGTATGGCAGGGGATATTCCTCTGCGAATTCGACGGGCCGCGCAAACGCACGGTAAGGGTTAAGGTGGTCCCCGGTGGCTGAGATGGTGATCACCCTCACCAGTGATTTCGGCTGTTGTGAGGAATGGGTGGGAGCGGTTAAGGGGGTGATCCTCTCCATCAACCCCGCCGCGACCATCGTGGACATCAGCCACGAGATCCCGCCCTTCGATATCGGCAAAGGGGCCTTCGTGCTGGCTGCGGCGCTGCCCTACATGCCGCCCGGGGTGCACATGGCCGTGGTCGATCCGGGGGTGGGCACGCGCCGCCTGGCCGTGGCCCTGGTGACCGCGCGCGGGGACGTGCTGGTGGGACCCGACAACGGCCTTCTCATCCCCGCCGCCGCGCGGCTGGGCGGCGTGAGCAAGGCCTTCTTCCTGGACGACCAGGATTTCTTCCGCGCCCCCGTCCACCCCACCTTTCACGCCCGCGACATCTTCGCCCCCGTCGCGGCCCACCTCTCCCTGGGTGTGGACCCGCGCGAGATGGGGTCGCCCCTGGACCCGGGCGACCTGGTCCCCGCGCCCTGGGGCCGGGCCCGCGAGGGCGAGGGGGCGGTCTACGCCACGGTGGTCGATGTCGACCGTTTCGGCTCACTGCGCCTCAACGCCTACCCCGAACAGGTGAGGTCCCTGGGCTACGCCGAGGGAGAAAGGGTGCTGCTGGGGGTGGGCGAGGAGGAGGTTGAAGCCCGGCTTGCCTCCACCTTCGGCGACATCGCCGCGGGGGGCCTGCTGCTGTTCGAGGACTCCTCGGGCGTGATGGCCGTGGGAGTGAGCGGGGGTTCCGTGGCCGCTCGCACCGGCGTGCGCACCGGCGATATCCTCATCATCTACGGCCCGGCGGAGCGCCCGTAGCACGGCGCGGAGACCCTCCATGACTTCAGCGTTACGCATCGGGGCGGCATTTTGCACGCCCTTAAAGAGGCGCGTATGCGGTGCCGGAGAAGGAGAAGGCCGGGCGAAGTATTTTCTTGCGCGATACGCGAACACTGATTAATGTATTAGGGGCGTTTCGACGCCATGTCAGTAATCCGTGAGGAGGCCGTTATGCCAGAGGAATGCAAGAATTATCAGGCCAACCTGGAGAGGTGCAACTGCACCTATGAGCCGTGCTCGCGCAAGGGATACTGCTGCGAGTGCATCGCCTACCACCGGCGCATGGGAGAGCTGCCGGCCTGTTATTTCCCGCCCGAGGTGGAGCGCACCTACGACCGCTCCATCCGGCGCTTCATGAAATGCAAGTAGATCAGCAGTAACGACAGAGCAGACGATGGGGAAAGGGAGGGAGAAGTGAACGAGGCCTACATCGTGAGCGGGTGCCGTACCGCCATCGGGAAGTACGGCGGCAGCCTGAAAGACGTCAAGACGGGTGAGCTGGTACGCATCGTCATTGAGGAGGCGGTGAAGCGCGCCGGCATATCCCCCGACGCCGTGGACGAGGTCATATTCGGCCAGGTGGTGCCGCGCACGGACGAGAACTGCCTGGCGGCCAGGCTGGGAGCGCTGAGAGCGGGCCTGCCTTATACCGTGCCGGCATCAGGGGTCATCAGGGGATGCGGTTCGGGGATGCAGGCGGTCATCGATGCGGTGAGGGCGGTGCGCCTTGGGGACTCAGGGGTGGCGGTCGCCGGGGGCGCGGAGAACATGAGTTCCATCCACTACTACAGCAACGACATGCGCTGGGGAAAGAGGATGCGGAACGGCGAGTTCATCGACGGCCTGTGGGAGGTCCTGCACGACCCCTATAACGGCCTCGTCATGGGCATGACCGCGGAGAACATCGCGGAGCGTTACGGGGTGTCCAGGGAAGAACAGGACGTCTACGCCCTGGAGAGCCAGCGACGCGCCCTGGCGGCCATAGCGGCGGGTAAGTTCAAAGAGGAGATCGTGCCGGTGGAGGTGAGGACGCGCAAAGGGGTACAGGTCTTCGATACCGACGAGCATCCCACCGAGACGACCTTGGAGAAGCTGGCCTCCCTGCCCCCGGCCTTCAAGCAGGACGGCTCGGTAACCGCGGGCAACGCCTCGGGCATCAACGACGCCGCCGCGGCCCTGGTGATCATGTCAGGGGACAGGGTGAAGGAGTTGGGCGTCAAGCCCGTGGCGCGCGTGCTCTCCTATTCCTACGTGGGCGTGGACCCGGAGGTCATGGGCGTAGGGCCCATCTACGCCATCCCCAAGGCCCTGGAGAGAGCGGGATTGAAGCTAGAGGACATCGGGGTCATCGAACTCAACGAGGCCTTCGCGGCACAGGCCCTCACCTGTATCCGGGAACTCGGCCTGGACCCGGAGATAACCAACATCTACGGCAGCGGAGTGGCCCTGGGGCACCCGGTGGGGTGCACCGGCGCCCGTATCGTGGTCACCCTGATGAGCGCCATGAAGGACCTGGACGTGAAAGTGGGGCTGGCATCCCTGTGTATCGGAGGTGGACAGGGCATCGCAGTCGTCCTCGAGCGCCTGTAGCTCGCCCCGGGTCTGCTGGCTAGGGACGTGTTGCATGTCCGGCTCGAGCCGGGTGTCCCGTTCCATGTTCGGGCAAGTGGCATCACAGATGAGGCTTCGCCAGAACACCGTACAGACCTGGGCTTCACAAGGACGCCTGCTGCCACCATGGCGGGCCCAGGCGGTCTTATTATATGGACGACACCCGAGCGCCGGTCGCGCTGATATCAGTTTTGCATGGTTGCTGTAATTCTTTTGTAGGCAGGTCTGAGAAGGAAAAAGAGGAGAGACCACTCAATTATTCCTGAGTGAAGCAAAACAAACAGGAGAAAGGAGTGATCTCTCACATGTCAGATCTGTCTCAGCTTATCTCAAGGTTAGTGGAAGAGAACGATGATTTCAACGACCTGGAGGACGGGCTGATAAAAGAGCTGTTCGAGGTGGGCAGAAAGGTCCTGCGGGGGATACTGGAACACATGCGTACGTTTTGAGTTGGACTGGCTTTTGTGTTAGCATGAGGGAGTTGACAAACGCATAACATGCCTGCCGGGTCCCGTAAGGGCCAGGAGGGAAGCCGGTGAGAGACCGGCACGGTAGCGCCGCTGTGACTGGGGAGCGGAGCCCCGCGAAACCACTGACGTAAGGTCGGGAAGGAGGGGCCGAGCGAAGATCCAGGAGTCAGAAGACCTGCCCGGCAGGAGTCAGCAAGCTCTCCGCGATAGAGAGGACCTGGCAGGCATGATAGACCTCCGATCTCAGAGCGAGAGAGGAGGTTTTTTCGTGCCGTCGCCGGCTGCGGAGCACGGAAAAGAACAAAGGAGGAAAAGGGATGACAGCCGGGACCGAAGCAAGGAAAAGGGACTGGAGAAGATGGACGGCCGCCCTCCTGGCGGTGGCGGTATCATTGGCGATGATGACGGTCGTGGGGGTGGAGAATGCGCTGCCCTCCCCGTCTGTCCAGTCGGAGGCCCCCGTTTTCGAAAGCGCGGATTATAGGATCAAGGACGGGACCGGACCGGCCATAGACGGTGGGGTGGCATACCTCTTCGCCGGAGACGACCCATGGATGCCACCGGGAGTGAAAAGCAGTATAGTCGCGCTGGACGCCACCAACGGCGGATTTCTGTGGCAGAAGGACCTGGAATGGGCCGGGGGTATGGGTTCCAAGGCACGACCCCTCGTCGACGGTGACCGTCTTTATATAGGGTGTGGAAAGAGCCTTTACTGCCTGGATACCACGGCGAGCGGCAAGGTCCTCTGGCATACGGACATCACCCCGGCAGGAGGGCTCCTGGGGAACTCCGTGATCATAAGCGATCCGGTGATGTATGGCGATGCGGCGGCGAACGAGGTAGTCGTGGTGGCCGATTTCACCTATGGCGCATACGTCGGTCTGTCGGCCCTCAACGGCGACGTGGTGTGGCGGTATGAGCTCGATGCCAACTCCTCCGCATCGGGTGCGCCGGGCGTGGACGATACCAACAACCGGCTTTACCTGCCACAGTCGGCCGCCTTCGGCTTCTCTCCTAACGGAAAGGTACATTGCATCGACGTGTCCAGCTCAACTGTCGTTAAGAAATGGGAGTATGCCACGCAATACGACATCGCGGGGCCTATTGCTTGCGACCAGGGACATCTGTACTTGAGCGATTTCGCTTACGGTGGGCCCGTCAGCAATTTCTACCGCCTTGATGACAGTGGGAACAAGGCGACACTCGCCTGGAGCCAGCCCATATGGGGATCGTCCGGCATGCCACTCGTCGACGGCAACCATAACATAGTGTACGTGTGCGGCAACGATTATTCCGTGGGCGGGAATCATTTCTATGCCTTTAACATGGACACCGGCGGTCTGGTATGGGACAACCCAAACTGGGGAGCTTACAATGGCAACTGCGCACTGTCCCCGACCACCGGGTACCTCTATGCCGGGAGTTTCGACACCGGTATGTGGGCGCACAACAAGGGCATGGCAGCCATGGATCCGGAAACCGGAAGTGAGCTCTGGTACGTGCAACAGGAGGCGGGCGGCGATCCCGTGGTTTCCGGCGGACTGGCGTACTCGACCGCCGATGGCCGCCTTTATGCCTACGAGGAGTTTATGCCCTCGGTTTTCGACTGGTATTTCGCCGAGGGGTATACCGGCCCCGGTTTCGACGCATGGCTGTGCTTGGCCAACCCGGGCATCGGCCAGGACGATGACGCGACGGTCAGCGTCACTTACGTGTTCAACAGCGCTGCAGACCCCCTGACCGTCGATTACGAGGTGCCGGCCGGCACGCGCAGGACCATATATATAAACGAGCAGGTGGGCGCCGACGCAGAGGTCTCGATCAAGGCCATTTCTGACCGGCCCATCGTCGCCGAGCGTCCCATGTACTTCGACTACCACGGAGCTGCCGCCCACAACTGGACTGGCGGGCACTGCGTGGTCGGCGCGGACATGCCCCTCGACACGTGGTATTTCGCCGAGGGGTATACAGGCTCAGGCTTCGAGGAATGGCTCTGCCTGGCCAATTTCTCCGACCGGGCGGCCACGGTGGACGTGACCTACCTCTATCCCGATGGAGATCCGCTTCAGAAACGGTACGACGTGCCCGGCAACCGCAGGATGACCTTGAGCGTAAACGAGGAAGCGGGAGCGGGCAAGGAGGTCTCCATCAAGGCCGTTTCAAACCAGCCCATCGTGGCGGAGCGCCCGATGTACTTCGATTACCGGGGCCGGGCCGACCTCGGTTGTACCGGCGGGCACTGCGTGATGGGGGTCGGAGAGGCAGGCGGGCAGTGGTGTTTCGCCGAAGGCTATACCGGATCCGGCTTCGAGGAATGGCTTTGCCTGGCCAACCCGGGCACGGAAGCCGCCGAGGTCACGGTGGCCTATCTCTATCAGGGAGAGGAAGCGTATTCCGAGAAGTACACGGTGAACGCCAGCAGCAGGCGTACGCTCTACGTGAACGAAGAGGCAGGGAGCGGCAAGGAGCTGGGATTGATGGTGAGCTCCGACAGGCCCATACTCGCCGAGCGCCCCCTGTATTTCGACTATGAAGGGGTGTGGGACGGTGGCCACTGCGTGACGGGAACCGCCCTTTCCAGCAATTACTGGTGTCTGGCGGAAGGTTATACGGATCCCAGCACCGACGAGTATATCTGTATCTCCAATCCGGGCAAGGAGGACGCGACCGTAAGCGTGAAACCGCTCTTCGGCGACGGTGATGCCGAGGAGTATGAGGTCGAGGCGGGCCAGCGGTTCACCATATCCATGCGGAGCGACGTGCCCGTGGAACGCGCCTACGCCATCTCTTCCGATCGCGGCGTGGTGGTGGAGCGGGCCATGTACTTCGATTACATGGGCTATGAGAACCGCGGGTGGAACGGAGGCCATTGCACCATGGGCGCGACCCTCAAGGACATGTACTGAGCACGAGCAGGCCGGAAAGCCCATATTGATCAGCGGTTGACCCTGGCCGGCGAAGGCCGCCAGGAGCGGGGAGGCGGTCCCGCTTCCCCGCTCGGCCGTGCCTGCGTACCCGTATCGTACAGGGTGGCGTTAAGAGGGAAGGCGGTTGTGTGGATACGGCGGAGAGAAGCGGCACCCGCGCCTGGTGGTATGCGTGGATAACCGTCCTGGTCCTCGTCGCTGTCTTCTTCACGGTGCGGGGATGCGCGTTCATGCCCTGGAACGAGGGCCAGGAAAGCGTGGTGGTGAGGCTGAGTATCACCCGCGACTTCGGCGGGGAGGTGTTGCGGGACGAGGACGTCGAGGTGAGGGAAGGTTCCAGCGCGATGCAGGCCCTGCAGAAGGCGGCCGAAGTGGAGACGTCATACGGCGGGGGTTTCATCCGTGCCGTTGACGGCCTGGTCTCGGGCTATGACGGCGAGGGTTCAAGCAAGACGGACTGGTTCTACTACGTCAACGGACAGATGGCGGAGGTCGGTGCCGGTGACTTCGAGGTCAGGGACGGGGACTGGCTCATCTTCGACTACCATTCCTGGGAATATTCGGTGTTCACCCCGGCGTTCGCCGGCTGTTTCCCGGAGCCCTTCGTTCACGGGTTCCGTGAGGCGCCACGTGAATGCCTGATAGTCTGTGCCCCGGGATGCGAGGACTCCGGAGAGCGGCTCGCGGAGGTACTGAGAGAGGCGGGCGCGCCCACTTGCGACCTTGAAGATCTGAACCCCGGCTGGAGGCCGAGGCAAGGCGAGTACGCGGTTGTCGTAGGGACCGCCGCGGAGCTGGCGAAAAACCATTTCATCGCGGAGGCCAGCGCCAACGCCGCCCGGATAGGTCTGACCGCCTACATCGCTGGAGCTGATATCCTGTTGGTGGACGGGAAAGGGGAAGCGAGCGGATGCCTGGCCAGCGGGGAGGGCCTGATAGAGGCCATAGGGCCGAGACTCGGGGAGGAGGGCTCCGCGCTCATGGTAATCGGTACGGACGTTGAGGGGGTAAGGGCCGCCGTCGGCCGTCTCGCCGGTTGGGACAACCGCTCTTCCGGACCGGCCATGGTGGTGTTTGCCGGCGCGGACATGGACGGGAGATAGCGCCCGGAGTAAAGGGAGATAGTATTGGTTCCGGTCTACAGGTATAAGGAAACGCTGCTGCACGGTCTGAACGCCGTGGCTTCCCTGCTCCTTGTCGCCTCCCTGGCCGCCGCCGCGCTGCTCCTAGAGAACCCCCTGTACGTGATGGTGGTCTGCGCCGGGACCATGGGGATCATCCTCTGCGCGGAGACCTGGGAAGAGTGCAGGGCCTTCTTGCGCATCGGCCTGGTGGTGGCGCTGTTCATCGCCGTCCTCAACCCCCTCGTGAACAGCCAGGGTGAGCACGTCCTCGTTTACGGTCCGAGGATACCGCTCTGGGGCAGTCTCGACATCACCCTGGAAGCCGTCCTCTACGGCCTGTCGTCCGCGCTGCGGGTATTCACGGTCATCATGATCTGCGGTCTCGCGAGCACGGTGATCAATCCCGACGATTTACTGGGCATGTTTTCCAGGTTCTCCTCGCGCTCCTCCCTGTCCGCCGCGCTGGCGGTGCGCCTCTATCCCAGCATGGTCAGCGAGGCGCGGGCGATCAGGGAGGTGCAACTGGTAAGGGGAGAAAGGCTCAAAGGGGGAGGACGGTTTTCCCGCGCCAAGGCCCACCTGCCCATGCTCCTCTCGCTTTTTCAGGGCTCCCTGGACCGTGCCGCGTCCATCGCCGAATCAATGAGCGCACGCGGGTTCGGAAGCGGCGGACGCACGAGGATGAGGAGGAGCCCGTTCAGGGCCAGGGATGCCGTCGTCGTCACGCTGTCGATGTCCCTGCTCGGCGTGGCGGTGGCGGCGTCGGTGGGTGGGAAAGGGGCTTACTCCTTCTTCCCCACCCTTTCCGACCCGTGGAGCGAAGCAAGCCCGGCCGCCCTGACGGCCCTGGCCGCGGTGCTGCTGTCGGTGGTCTTATTGAGCTGGAGCTGGAAGAGATGGCACTGGTTGAGATCGAAGATCTGAGCTACTGGTACCCCAAGGCGGAGCGGCCAGCCCTGGAGGGGATAGATCTCAGTGTGGAAAGAGGCGAGTTCATCCTGCTCACCGGGCCCACCGGCAGCGGAAAGACCACCCTCATGCGGCTTTTCAACGGACTCATCCCCCATTTCCACGGCGGGAGGATTCGGGGCAAGGTAATGGTGGGAGGGCACGATACGGCGGAGGTCAGGCCCCGCGAGCTGGCCCTGAAGGTAGGCATGGTGTTCCAGGATGCCGAGGACCAGATGGTGAGTACCACCGTGGAGAGGGAGATAGCCTTCGGCTTGGAGAACGCCGGGCTCCCGGCCTCCACCATCGCCAAGCGGGTGGAGGAGATGCTGGCCGGACTGGGCCTCTCCCATCTCAGGCGCTCCTTCATCCCCGAGCTCTCAGGCGGCGAGACGCAAAAGGTCGTGCTGGCCGCCATACTCGCCCTCCATCCCGTGCTGCTCGTCCTGGACGAGCCCACTTCCCAACTGGACCCGGTGAGCGCCGAGGACCTCTTGACGGTGGTGAGGCGCATACACGAAGAGACGGGCACCACCGTGGTGATGTCCGAGCACAGGCTGGAGAGGTGCTTTCATTATGCGTCCCGGGTGATCTACATGGAGCAGGGCAGGATACTGTTCGACGGCGAGCCGCGGGAAGCGGCGCGCTGGTGCGGGGAGCGTGACAAGGCGTTCCTGCCGCCGGTATCCAGGGTCTTCGTCAAGGCTGGCTGGAAGGAGATACCGCTGACCGTGAACCAGGCCCGGGTCATGCTGCGGGGGAGCGTGAGCCCCAACGGCGCGGGCGGACAGGAAAGGGAGGCGGGAGCGGAAAGGTCCACCGGAGGGGAGGCGGTCTGCAAGGCCAGGGGGTTGTGGCAAGTGTACCCGCATGGCCCAGAGGCGTTGAAGGGCGTGGACCTTGCTCTGGAGGGAGGCTGCCGCCTGGCGGTCATGGGCGAGAACGGTGCGGGCAAGAGCACCCTGCTGCGCTGCCTCCTCGGCCTGCTGCGGCCGTCGCGCGGCAAGGTCGAGCTCTTTGGAAGCGAGCCGGCGCCCGCACGCCTCCCCGGTCTTGCTCGGAGGCTGGGCTACTGTCCGCAGAACCCCGTTACTTATTTCGTGCGCTCCTCGGTGAGGGAAGAGTTGCTGCACACCATGCATCTGCGGGGTGTTGACGGGTTGGAGGCCGGGGACGCCGTGGACCGGCAACTGGACCGCCTTGGCCTCGGAAGCCTGGCCGACCGCAACCCGCGCGACCTGAGCAGTGGGGAAAGGGAGAAAGTGGTCATCGCGGCAGCCCTGCTCCCTCCCGCCCCGGACCTGGTGGTGATGGACGAGCCCACGCGGGGACTGGACTATGACAATAAGCGCACCATACTGGACTACCTGGACGAATACAGGGAAGATGGCAGCACGCTCTTCGTGGTCACCCACGACGTTGAGTTCGCCGCATCCCTCGCGGACCGTGTGGCCATCATGGGAGACGGCAGTATCATCACCGTGGGGCCGGCATCGGAGGTCCTCAGCGACTCGCTGTTCTTCTCCCCCCAGGTCAACCGCTTGCTGGGCGACGCCTATGGCGGGGTGATCCACGAGGAGGAAGCCGTATCCATCCTGCGGGAGGCCAGGC
This sequence comes from Actinomycetota bacterium, assembly GCA_040757835.1. NCBI lineage: Bacteria > Bacillati > Actinomycetota > Actinomycetota bacterium. The sequence continues at coordinate 53,353 of JBFLWJ010000003.1, read as the reverse complement.
CATGATGCGCCTCGTCAGGTACGCCCTGATCGCCCTGGCCGCGATGCTCGCCTACCTCGGCATAGAGGGAGTGCCGCCATTCGACAACTGGTCGATGAGCACCCTGCTGCTGGCGGTGATAGCCCTCGCGGTGCTGTTTATACGCTTCGAGGAAGGAGAATACGGTTCCCGGGAAGTCGCGGTTGTGGGTGCGCTGGCGGCGATGGCCGCGGCGGGACGGGTGCTCTTCGCCGCGATACCCGGCGTACAGCCCGTCACTTTCGTGGCCGTCCTGGCGGGATACGTCTTCGGGGCCGAGCCTGGTTTTATGGTCGGGGCACTGGCCGCCCTGCTGAGCAACATCTTCCTGGGACAGGGTCCCTGGACGCCGTGGCAGATGCTCGCCTGGGGACTGGCGGGCGCCAGCGGCGGGTTATTGTCCGCCGCGATGAGGGGGCGGGTCAGGATCGCTCCGATCGCCACTCTCTGCACCATCTGGGGCTTCCTTTTCGGCTGGATGATGAACTTCTGGTTCTGGCTCTCCTATGTCTATCCCCTGACCTTCAGATCGTTTATGGCAGCGAACCTGACCAGTTTCTGGTTCGATCTCTTCCATGCCGCCGGCAACCTCCTGTTCGCCGTCTTCCTCACCGTTCCGGTGGCTACGATGCTCGTACGTTTCCGGGAACGGTTCGGAGTGGAATACCTGGACGATAAGGCGGGAAGCCGGGATCCGTACGGGTCGACACTATCAAACACGGGTGGTGAGAACGTTGTCGATGCTTAGACCCCTGATCATAACCATTGCCCTATGCGTGGGGCTGCTCGCGATGTGCCCTTCCCTGCCCGCGGCAGCGGGCGCGGCGGAAGGGCTCGCCTTCATCGCAGCAAACCAGATGCCGGATGGGGGTTTCGCCGAGCCGGGAAGGACCGAGGGGGCCGACTCCACCACCGCCTGGTGCATCATGGCTATCCGTGCAGGCGGGGCTGACCCGAACGCGGTGAAGTCAGGAGGCCGCTCCCCCGTTGATTTCCTGGACTCTCAATCGGGGAGTTGGCGAAGCGTGACCGATTACGAGAGGACCCTGCTTGCCGTTGCGGCTGCCGGCAGGAACATCAGATCATTCGGGGGCATCGACCTCCTCGCCAAGGTGCAGTCATACCAGAGGACGGGCGGGAACATAGGAGACGCCATCAACTCGAATGCTTTCGGCATGCTCTCGTACCGGGTGGCCGGGCTGGCCGTGCCGCCTGGTGCGGTGGAATGGCACGTGAGAAACCAGAACGGGGACGGCGGGTGGGGCAACAGCCCCGGCTCCGCCAGCAACCCGGACATGACGGCCGCTTCGATAATGGCCCTCAGGGCGGCGGGGGTGAACTCCGATGAGCAGTCGATCAAGTCCGCGCTCGCGTACCTGAGATCCATACAGAACGGTGACGGTGGCTTCTCGTTCGAGCGGGGCTCCTCCGATGTTTCCGCGACCGCCTGGTGCGTGCAGGCCATCGTGGCTGCAGGCCAGGACCCTGCTGGAGGTGAGTGGTCGAAGAACGGCAATACACCTTACGGCTTCATCGCTTCCATGCAGGCTGGTGACGGTCGCTTCTACTGGATGGACGGGGCGGACAAGAACCCGGTGTGGACGACGGCATACGCGGTCTGCGCCATGGCGAGGAAACCCTACCCCATCGGCATCTCGTATTCCGATCCCCCGGGAGGGGGTGGGAGCGGCGAAAGCGCCGGCGACACGGACGGCGGGCCCGCCGCTTCCCCCACCGGTCCCGCCGGGGGCGGGGAAGGCCAAGCCAATAGCGGAGGAGAGGCCGGCGGCGGCCCCGAGGCCCAGGGAGAGACGCCCGCGCAGGACACCGGGGTCCAGGCAGCGGATGAAGGAAAGTCGGCCGAGGAGCATGGTGCCTCGCAGGCCGCGGCGGAGAGCGAGGACAGGGGGGCTGGATCCTCCGAGGGGACGTCTTTCCTGGTCTGGTTGATACCCCTGATGGTCGCGGTGCCTCTGCTCTCGCTGGGCGGCTGGCTTCTCTACAGGAGGTTCGGTTGACGCGAAAGAGACGCGCCCGCACGCGCGGCGTCAGGTGGGCCGCGAGCGCCCGGCGCGCATAGTCAGCGCCTCCCTGGACATGGACCGTGTCTATTCCCTGCTCGAAACGGCGGACGCGCCACGCTGAGCAGGGGCTACGAACACCATCGGCGCGTCCGTCGATACCGGTGACCGGGCTTGCTGTATGATTAGGTGTGGATGCGACTTGCCGGGGCGGTAAAACACAACTGGCAGGAAGGCGGCCCACGGGCGCAGAAAGACTAGTGCGGGAGGACACGTTTTGACCAGGACTCTGCAGAGCAAGCTGAAGCGCCAGCGGGCGAGGCGACAGGCCGTGTTCCTGGTTTTCGGGTGCACGGCGGTGGTAGGCCTGGTGTTGCTGGTCTTTTCGCTCACATCCCCCCGTTACGATGACGGCGATAGCGGCATCCACACGCAGACGGCGGGGGAGTTCATCCAGGCTACGGAGGCGGAGGAACGGTCCTCGAGCGCCGCTACGCCCACGCTGAGCCTGGGGGTGGGTGGCGATGTGACCTTCGGCCTGGCGGTCGCCGATCTCATCGCCCAGGGCGAGCCGGCTTATCCCTGGGCGGAGGTCTCGCCGCTCTTCGGCCTCTACGACTTCACCGTGGTCAACCTGGAGGGGCCCCTCTGCAGTGGCACCATCTCCAGCTCCACCAGGGATTCCCTGGACATGCGGGGAGATACCTGCAACGCCGCCACCATGGCGGAGGCTGGTATAGATGCACTGAGCCTGGCAAACGACCATATCATGGACTACGGCGCAGCGGGCCTCGAGGAGACCCTGAGCGCGCTGGGCGCACAAGGCCTGGGGGGGTTCGGGGCCGGGACCGGAGCCGCCGCCGCGGAGAGGCCGCTGCTGCTCGAGGCGCCCAGCGGCGCGACCATCGCGCTGCTCTCCTTCAGCGATGTAGCCACTCCCACCAGCGCGGCCGGCGAGGACACACCCGGGGTCTGCGAGGCATCCCTTGAGGACCTCGAAGAAAAGGTCGGGGCGGCGGCGCGGCAAGCGCATTACGTGGCCGTTTTCGTGCACTGGGGAGAGGTGGGATCGGCCGAGATCACGCGGCGCCAGCGGGAGATCGCGGCGGCCTGTGTCGCGGGCGGCGCGGACCTGGTGGTAGGCTGCCATCCCCACGTGGTGCAGGGGATTGAGGTGATATCCGGCGTTCCCGTCATCTACTCCCTGGGCAACCTGGTCTATTCATCGGAGAGCGAGGCGGGCAAGAACTCCATCTTCGCGGCATGCCGTTTCAACATGGGACGTCTGACCAGCCTGGAGATCATACCCCTGCGGGTGGAGGGAGGCAGGCCCACCCCCCTCTATGACGGGCAGGCGGAGGAGTTGCTGAGGGGCCTCAAAGCCGCCTCACCCGGGGTGGACCTGGAGATATCCCCGGCAACCAGCACCGCTACCCTCGGCCTTTAGCCCCAAGGCTCAGCCCCACATGGCGGTGATGGCGGCGATATCGCCATTCCCTGTCCCTGCCCAGGTTCAGTTGCTGGGCCCGCACGGTCTGGGACTGCTCCCATACCGGCTTTTGACGTATGACCGGCCGACGCCGTAGGGTGCGGGCCAACATTTATACCGGCCCCAGTCGCCATTACGTACCACCGACGTTTGGGTTTATTGATACCGCAACGGTATGGCAAATCCGTGCTTCCGTGGCCGACATTCTCTTTCCGTCTGTGGGTCAGGTCTTGTCCCTTGCATTCATGCGGCCCGGTTCTTAGCAGATACGTCTGGTGGAATGCAGAAGACAAGAAGCCTGACCCCTGCCACTGCCGACGTTGGGCTATTATTAATACATGAGATGGGAAAGAGAGCGCTTCAACGTAATCTCCAGGGTCAGGGAGACCCTGCGGCGCTGGCCGATGTTCGAGCCGGGAGGCCTGGTCCTGGCCGCGGTATCGGGCGGTGCCGACTCCCTGGTCATGCTGGATGTCCTGGTCCAACTCGCTGACGAGCTGGGCATCGCCCTGAGGGTGGTGCATGTGGACCACGGCGTGCGCCCGGAGTCGGGCGAGGACGCCGCATACGTGCGGCAGGTAGCCGGCCATTATGGCCTGGAATGCTCGGTGCGGCGGGTGGAGCCAGGCGGCGGGGGCTCCATGAGCCCCGAGGAGGCCCTGAGGGAGGCCCGTTACGTTGCCTTCCATGCGGTGATGCGCGAGAGCGGGGCGGCGCGCCTCGCCACCGGCCATACCGCCGACGACCGGGTGGAGACACTGCTCCTGCGCGTGCTCGCGGGAAGCGGACCACGGGGGCTGGGCTCCATACCGCCGTTGCGCCTCCCCTTCGTGAGGCCGCTCATCCGTGTATGGAGAAGCGAGGTGGACGCCTATGCCGCCTTCCTGCCCCTTGCGCCCCGGGCCGATCCCACCAACCTCGATACCCTCATCCCGCGTAACCGCGTCCGCCACCGTCTCCTCCCCCTGCTCGAACGGGAGTACAACCCTTCCGTGAAGCGGGTGCTGCTGGGAGAGGCGGAGATGCTGGCCGCGCTGGCGGATATCCTTGACGCGTTCACGGCGGAAGCGGAAGAAAGCACGCTGGCGGCGACGGCCAGGGGGGATGAGATAGAGGTGGAGGGGCTGAGCGCCCGCCCCCTGGCGGTGCGGCGCGAGGTCATCGCGGCATCCCTGCGCCGCCTCGGTATAGAACCCGGGTTCGACCTGGTAGAGGACATCCGCACCAAGCTGCTGGAGATAGAGGGCACAGCCCGCCTCGATCTCTCTCCGGGGCATACGGCCCGACGCGCTTACGATCGCATCATCCTCGGCCCCCGGCCCCGGGGGGACCTGCCCACCAGTACGGACATCCCCGGAGACGGGACCTACGTCCTGGCCGGGGCGGGGTTGCGGCTGGAAGTGGAGACGCGCCCCCGCGGCGGCGAGGACCCCCGGGAGGCCGCGGCGGACCCCGGTATCGCCTGGTTGGATGCCGACCGCCTGTCTTATCCCCTGCTCGTCAGGGGCATCCGCGCGGGCGACCGTTTCCATCCCCTGGGCGGTCCCGGCGGACGCAAGCTCCAGGATTTCCTGGTGGACGCCAAGGTCCCCCGCGAGGAGCGGACGCGCGTGATGGTGCTTGAGTCCGCTGGGGAGATCGTATGGGTAGTAGGCATGCGCATCGACGAGAGGTTCAAGGTGAGCGAGGGGACCAGGCGGGTGGCGGCGCTCAGGGTCAAACCCCTGGAGGGCGAGGCCGCCGGGATTTCAGACGCGGGGGAGCGGGGACGATAAGATATAGGTATGGGGCGGCAGCGGGTTGAGACAGGTCATCCGCAAAACCCCGGAACAGGAGGATAATCGCTACATGGACCTGGAAAACGCCCGGCAGCTCATCGGCGAGGACAAGATAAAGGCCCGCATCGCCGAGATGGCCGGGGAGATAACCCGGGATTACCGCGGCCGCGAGCTGATAATGGTTGGGGTGCTCAAGGGGGCCTTCGTCTTCCTCGCGGACCTGGCGCGAGCGATCGAGCTGCCGCTGCAGATAGATTTCGTGGCCGTGTCGAGCTACGGTGCAGACACGAAGACATCCGGGGTGGTAAAGATAATCAAGGACATGGACCTGGAGATAGAGGGCAAGGACGTCCTGGTGGTGGAGGACATAGTGGATACCGGACTGACCCTGAGATACCTCGTGGGCATGTTGCTCGACCGGGGCCCCGCCTCGGTGGAGGTGTGCGCCTTGCTTAACAAACCGGACGCGCGTAAGGTTGACTTGGAGGTCAGATATTCCGGTTTCGACGTGCCCCCGCTCTTCGTGGTCGGCTACGGCCTGGATTATGCGGAAAGGTACCGGCAGTTGCCCTACGTGGGGGTGCTGGAGGAGGAGAAGAGGGAAGGCGAAGCGCATTGAACATGGGGAACAAGAGGCTGTGGAGAACGGCAATCTTCTATCTATTGATCGTCTTCGTGGTCATCCTGGTGTGGACCAAGTCGCCGAACCTGTTCGGGAACGACACCACCAAGGACCTGAGCTGGTTCAACGAAAAGCTGGCGGCCGGGGAGATCGCCAGCGTGACCATCAAAGACAAGGACAACATGGTCACGGGGACCCTGGTCTCGGGCGAGGAGTTCGAGGTCTCCTACCCTGCGGACTATGCCGACGACCTGCTGGCGTCGATAGATGAATACAAGCAACTGGCCTTCTCCGAGGACCCCGAGGTCGCGCAGCGGTACGCCGCTTACCAGGACCTCGAGGTCAAGGTGGACCCACAGGGCGGCTTCGATATCCTGGGCATCATCCTAAACATCCTCCCGTTCCTCCTCATCGTCGTGCTTTTCTTCTTCCTCTTCCAGCAGATGCAGGGAGGGGGCAGCAAGGTGATGTCCTTCGGCAAGAGCCGTGCCAAGGTGATGAACAAGGAACACGCCCGCGTCACCTTCAAGGACGTGGCCGGCGTGGACGAGGCGGTGGAGGAGCTGGAGGAGATCAGGGATTTTCTGGCAAGTCCGGCCAAGTTCCAGGCCCTGGGGGCCAAGATACCCAAGGGGGTCCTCCTCTATGGGCCCCCCGGCTCCGGCAAGACGCTGCTGGCGCGCGCCGTAGCCGGCGAAGCGGGAGTGCCGTTCTTTTCCATATCAGGCTCCGATTTCGTGGAGATGTTCGTAGGGGTGGGCGCCTCGCGCGTGCGCGACCTCTTCGAGCAGGCCAAGTCGAGCGCCCCGGCCATCATCTTCATGGACGAGATCGACGCGGTGGGGCGCCATCGCGGCGCCGGGCTGGGCGGCGGCCATGACGAGCGCGAACAGACCCTCAACCAGCTCCTGGTGGAGATGGACGGTTTCGATATGAAGACCGGCGTCATCCTCATCGCGGCCACCAACCGCCCGGACATCCTGGATCCGGCACTGCTGCGGCCGGGACGCTTCGACCGCCAGATCGTGGTCGACCGCCCCGACCTCAACGGGCGCAGGGACATCCTCATGGTCCACACCAGGGACAAGCCCTTGGCCGACGATGTTGACCTGGAGGTACTGGCGCGGCGCACCCCCGGTTTCACCGGCGCCGACCTGGCCAACCTGGTCAACGAGGCCGCCCTGCTCTCGGCACGCCACGGCAAGAAGAAGCTGGACATGGAGGAGATGGAGGAGGCCATCGACCGTGTCATCGCGGGGCCGGAGCGCCGCACCCGGCTCATCAGCGAGAAGGAGAAAGAGATCATCGCCTACCACGAGGCGGGACACGCCCTGGTGGCCCACGAGCTGCCCAACGCCGACCCCGTGCACAAGATCTCCATCATCCCGCGCGGCCAGGCTCTCGGTTACACCCTCACCCTGCCCATGGAGGACAAGTACCTGGTGACCAAGGGAGAGCTGGTGGACGAACTGGCCATGCTCCTGGGCGGGCGCGTGGCCGAGGAGATGATCTTCGACGAACTCACCACCGGGGACCAGAACGACATCGAGAAAGCCACCAAGCTGGCCCGCAAGATGGTCTGCGAATTCGGCATGAGCGAAAAACTCGGGCCCCTGACCCTGGGCCAGAAGCAGGGTGAGGTGTTCCTGGGCCGCGACTTCACCACCCACAAGGACTACAGCGACCAGATCGCCTACGAGATCGACAAAGAGGTGAGGAGACTGGTGGACGAGGCCTACGAGCGCGCCGAGGCAATCCTCACCGAGCAGAGGGAAAAACTGGATACCATCGCCAGGGCGCTCATCGAGGGCGAGACGCTGGAAAAAGAGGAACTGCTGGCGCTGCTGGAGGGACGGGAGGTCGCCGCCGCCCCCAAACAGCCCCTCGCGGCGAAGGAAGGCGAGAGCCAGGACAAGGCGCAAGGGGAGATACGCACGCCCTCCCCCATCAAGGGAAGCCCCCTGCCCCAACCCGAGTAAACGGGGTCAGCCCCTGACATGTGACATTCCCAAGGAAGGAAAAACGGGGTCAGCCCCTGACATGTGACATTCCCAAGGAAGGAAAAACGGGGTCAGCCCCTGACATGTGACATTCCCAAGGAAGGAGATCTTTGTATCGTGCAGCTGGATAACGAAATGTCACATGTCAGGGGCTGACCCCGTTGCGATATAATATGCGTTAAATCCGCGAAGGAGGGATTAAGTGGATAAAGACAGGATAATGCAGGGCGTGCGCATGATCCTCGAGGGGGTAGGGGAGGACCTCGAGCGCGAAGGGCTGCTCAAGACGCCCGAACGGGTAGCCAACATGTACGAGGAACTCCTGTGCGGAGTGGACATCGACCCCGCCGAGGTCATCAAGGCCATGTTCATGGAGGAGCACGAGGAGATGATCGTGGTCAAGGACATCCCCTTCTACTCCATCTGCGAACACCACCTCATCCCCTTCCTGGGCAAGGCCCACGTGGCGTATATCCCCGGCCCGGAAGGCCAGATAACCGGCATCAGCAAGCTGGCCCGAGTGGTGGACGTGCTCTCCAAGCGCCTGCAGGTGCAGGAGAGGATAACCACCGAGGTGGCCGACACCCTGGTCAAAGCCCTGCGCCCCCGCGGCGTGCTGGTGGTGATCGAGGCGGAACACCTGTGCATGTCCATGCGCGGGGTGAAGAAGCCTGGTACCCTCACCATCACCTCCGCGGTGAGGGGCACCTTCCATACCAACGCCGCTTCGCGGGCGGAGGCCATGGCGCTCATCCGCCAGAAGAGCTGAGAGGCGGGCATGAGGTTCAACCCCCGTTTCCTGGCCGTGGACGACCTCTCGGGTGCCTATGCGCGCCTGGACGAACTCAGGCCCAGCGAACAGGGGAGGGCTATCATGGCTCCCAAGATGGTCTGCCGCGTGGTGCGCGTGGACAACGTGGACACCAAGGCCGCCAACATCCTCAAGCAGAACATGCTCTCCATAGGCGGGGAGGTGTCGCTGCCGCGCGAGGTCTTCGACTACGGCGGGGTCAAGGTATCGGCGGTCATCTCCGGCAACCTCAAGCATTACAGGCAACTGATATCCAAGCTGAAGCGGCAGCCCTTCGGGCTCAAGGTCCTGGCCCAGGAACTGGAAGCACTCCTGCGCTCCTCCATGTCCGAGCAGAGTCGCATCCTACGCCTTGGGGGCAGGGAGTATGACCTGGGCAAGCGCACCCTGATCATGGGCGTGGTAAACGTCACGCCGGACTCGTTCTCCGACGGCGGCCGCTTCGCCGATGCGCCAAAGGCCATCGAACACGCCCTGCGCCTGGAGGAGGAGGGGGCCGATATCCTGGACATCGGAGGGGAATCGACCCGCCCGGGGTCCGACTTCATCACCCTGGACGAGGAACTGCGCCGCGTAATGCCGGTGGTGGAGGGGGTACTGGGGCGTGCCGGCGTGCCGGTGTCCATAGACACCACCAAGGCGGAGGTGGCACGCCAGGCGCTGGCGGCGGGGTGCGCCATGGTCAACGAGATAAGCGCCCTGCGCCTGGACGAGGAGATGCTCCCCCTGCTGGCCGGGCGCGGGGTGCCTTTCTGCCTCATGCACATGCAGGGCCTGCCCAAGGACATGCAGGTGGAGCCGCATTATGAAGATGTCATCGGGGAGATATCCTCTTTTCTGCGCGAGCGGGCTGCGGTGGCGGAGGAGGCTGGGGCCGACCCCTCCAATATCATGATCGATCCCGGTATCGGGTTCGGGAAGACCCTCCAGCACAACCTGGAGATCCTGCGCCGCCTGGAGGAGTTCAGGTCCCTGGGGTATACCATGGTGATCGGCACCTCCCGCAAGAGCTTCATCGGCAGGTTGCTCGACCTGCCGGAGAACGACAGGGTGGAGGGCACCGCGGCCAGCGTGGCCCTGGGCATAAGGGGCGGCGCGGACATCGTGAGGGTGCACGACGTCAGGGAGATGGCGCGCGTGGCGCGCGTGGCGGACGCCATCGTAGGCAAGGGATAAGGAGAGAGAACATTGGGCAAGGCTCAGAAACTGAAACAGCAGCGCAAGGAGGAGGAGGAGAAGCGGCGGGAGCAGGAGCGCAAGGACATCTGGCGCAAGGCCATCATCGTCGTCGCCTGCATCGCGACCATCGCCGTCACCGTGGGCCTCGTCATCCTGGTCAACTACATGAAAGAGGAGGAGAAGAAGAAGGAGGCGGAGCCCAGGATCACCTCCGAGCTGGTCCTGGAGACCAGCAAGGGGGAGATAATCGTGGGGCTCTTTGGTGAGGATGCGCCCATGAACGTCCAGCACATCACCGACCTGGCGAACCAGGGGTTCTACGATGGCCTTCTCTGGTACCGGGTGGAGGACTTCGTGGTCCAGACCGGGAGTCATTACCAGTCGCTGGTCGCAGAGGCGGGGGAGGCTACCCCTGACGAGGCGAAGTTGCAGGAGGCGTTGACGGCGGACCAGGGGGTGGGCGTGGTAATAGACGAGATCGGGATCTCCGCCACCAGGGGCGTTATATCCTTTGCGAAGCCCAGCGATCCCCAGACAGGACAATACCAGGCCAATTCAGCGACTACGGATTTCTTCATCCTCAAGACGGACAGAACTGACCTTGACCCATATTTCAGCGTCTTCGGGAAGGTGACTTCCGGCATGGACGTGGTGGACACGCTGGAGGATACGGACGTGCTCATCACGGCGACGGTCAGAGAGAAGTGAGATGGTCCCCACGGCGAAGATAGTCATCTCCGGCATCAAGGCCTACGCCTTCCACGGCTGCACGCCCGAGGAGAAGGAGAAAGGGCAGGACTTCATAGTGGACATCGAGCTGGAATACGACGCCGCGCGGGCGGTGGAGAACGACGACCTGGCGGAGGCGGTGGACTACGATGCCCTTGCCACGGACGTCTACGAACTGGTCACCCGGGAGAGGTACGACCTCGTCGAGACCCTGGCCGCGCGCATCGGAGAGCGCATCATGGATACCACCCCCGCCTCGCGCCTGCTGGTGAGGGTGCGCAAGCCGCAGGCCCCCTTGAGCCAGGAAGTCGGCGAGGTGGCGGTGGAGGTGGTCCTGGCAAGCGATGGATGGTGAAGAAAAGCACCGGGTTTACCTGGGGATGGGCGGCAACCTGGGCGACCGCAGGGCCAACCTGCTGGCGGCCTTGCGCCTGCTCGACGCCATGGAGGGCGTGAGCGTCCTCGAGGTGTCGTCCGTGTACGAAACAGCACCGTGGGGAGTGGAGGAGCAGCCGGATTTCCTGAACCTGGTGGCGCTGGTGTCCACTTCCCGCGATCCCCACGGCATGCTGGACGCCTGCATGGAGGTGGAGAAAGGGCTCGGACGGGTGAGGGCGGAGAGGTGGGGCCCGCGCGTCATCGACGTGGACATACTGCTCTACGACGACCTTAGCGTGGAGGAGGACGGCCTGGTCATCCCCCACCCGCGCATGCTGGAAAGGGATTTCGTCATGGTCCCGCTGGCGGAGCTGCGGCACGGGAAGCCGGCGCCGACCGCGGGCGGGGCGCCTGGGCTCGCCGGGGGCGGGGGCACCGGAGAAATACGGCCAGCCTTCCGGTATGGCAAGGAGGAGTGGCATGGCTAGAAGAGTGGACCGCTTCGTGATCATCGGCGGTGGCAGGGTCGGAACGGCCGTGGGGCACATCCTGCAGGGCAAGGGAGAAAGGGTGGTCGCCGTGGCTTCGCGCAGCGACGCATCCCTCGAGACGGTGGAGAAGCACATCCGGGGGGCCATGCTCACCTCCGACGTGGTCAAGGCGGGCAAGAAGGGCAACGTCATCGTCATCACCACCCCCGACGACCTCATCGCCGATACCATCCTCACCCTGGTGAGCGGGAAGGCGGTGGGCAAGGGCGACCACATCGTGCATATGAGCGGGGCCCTGGGGTTGGACGTGCTCGAGCCGGCCGAGGAGTTGGGGGCCAGGACCGCCTGCATCCACCCGCTGCAGACCTTCGCCGACGTGCGCGGGGCGGTGAGGAGCATACCCGGCTCGGTCTTCGCGGTGACCGCCCGCAGCGAGGCCATCCAGGCCTGGGCGGAGGGACTGGTGAGGAAATTGGGGGGCGAGCCCGTGCTCCTGGCCGAGAAGGACAAGACCCTCTACCACATCGGCGCGGTGGTGGCCAGCAACCTGCTGGTGGCCTTGGAGCATGCGGCCGAACTGGTCTACCAGGAGATCGGCATGCAGCGCGAGAAAGCGCTGAAGGCCCTCCTGCCGCTCATAGAGGGGACGGTGCGGAACCTAAAGCGGCTGGGCACTGAGAGGGCGCTCACCGGGCCGGTGGCGCGGGGGGATATCGGCGTGCTCCGTCGCCACCTGGAAGAACTGCATGGCGAGGACCGCGAGCTGCTGCTCAAGGTATACACCTCCCTCTCCATGTTCGCCCTCGACCTGGCGGAGGCCGATGTCAGCAAGGCCCGCTGCGAGGAGATCGAGGAACTCCTGCAGCATTACTCCTGATGCGTGGCACCGGCAAGGGCAGGGAAGGAGACCGGGGATGCGCGTCATCAACACGGTGAAGGAGATGAAGAGAGCGGCAGCGGAGCAGCTCGGCGCGGGAAAGACGGTCGGGCTAGTGCCGACCATGGGCTTCTTCCACGCGGGACACGTCTCCCTTATGCGAGCGGCCCGCGAGGATTGCGGCTTTGTCGTGGTCAGCCTCTTCGTCAACCCCACCCAGTTCGGCCGCGGAGAGGACCTGGAGGACTACCCGCGCGATCTCGAGCGCGACTGCGCCATAGCAGAGGAGGCTGGGGTCGACTGTGTCTTCCACCCCGGGGTGGAGGAGATGTACCCGCAGCCCTATCATACCTACGTCGAGCTGGAAAAGGTTTCCCGCGTCCTTTGCGGCGCATCGCGTCCCGGGCACTTCCGCGGCGTAGCCACTGTCGTGGCCAAGCTCTTTCATATCGTCCCGGCCCGGCGCGCCTACTTTGGGCTCAAGGACGCCCAGCAGGTGTGGGTTATCCGCAAGATGGTGCGCGACCTCGACTTCGACATCGAGGTAGTGGCCTGCCCCACGGTGCGGGAGGAAGACGGGTTGGCCATGAGTTCCCGCAACATTTACCTGGAGGCGGAGGAGCGCGCAGCGGCGACCGTGCTGAACCGTTCGCTCGTGCTCGCGCGGGAGCTTGCCGCGGAGGGGGAGCGCGATGCCGCCAAGGTCATAGCGCGCATGCGGGAGTTCATAGAGGAAGAACCGCTGGTGCGGACGGAATACATAGAGGCATTGGACTGGGGACTCCTCGAGCCGGCGAGAGAGCTGCGTGGCGAGGTGCTCATCGCGCTGGCGGCGCGGGTCGGCAAGGCCCGGCTCATCGACAATGTGCTGCTGGAAATCCCGGATGTATAGACGGGCCATGGTTATGCTATATTTTTAGTTGGTGGACGCCGAATATTAAGCATACGGCGGTACCGGCAGAGAGAGAAGAGCGAGACAGGCGGGACGATGCAGCGCACCATGCTCAAGAGCAAGATACACCGCGCGACGGTGACCGACGCGGACCTTCACTATGTCGGGAGCATAACCATAGACAAGGAACTGATGGAGGCGGCCGACCTCATACCCTATGAAAAGGTGATGGTCGTCGACATCGACAACGGCAGCCGCCTGGAGACCTACGTCATCGGGGGCGAGCCTGGATCGGGCACCATCGCAATGAACGGGGCCGCGGCCCGCCTCATCCACAAGGGCGACACCATCATCATCTTCTCGTTCTGCGTCGTGGACGAGGTCGAGGCCGTCAACCTGAAGCCCCGGGTGGTCCTGGTCGATGAGCTCAACCACATCAGCCTCATCGAGGACCACGTGACCGCGGACGATATCTGCTGAGCCCGACCGGTGGGGCGGCCGGGGAGCACATGATCCCCCGAGAAGACCTTTTGCATTCCATGGCGATACTCTATATATAAGATACGGGTTACACCTGATCCCTGGCCGCGGTTCCCCGGCGGCAGGGATCCCGGGGAGGACCCGCGGGGCGATGCGAGGACGGGACCTGGGGCAAGGGTAAAGTATGGACACGGACGCCGAGAGGCTGGAGAGGATAGCGCAGCTGCGCCGGGAGCGCAGGGCGGTGATCCTCGCCCACAACTACCAGAGGCCGGAGGTACAGGATATCGCCGATTTCGTCGGCGATTCACTTGGCCTGGCCCGCCAGGCCGCCGGCGTGGACGCCGAGGTCATCGTCTTCTGCGGCGTCCACTTCATGGCCGAGACCTCGGCCATCGTCAACCCGGACAAGATCACCCTGCTGCCGGAGCCGCATGCGGGCTGCCCCCTCGCCGATACCATCACCCCGGAGGGACTGATCACCCTCAAGAAGCTTCACCCCGGCGCCGTGGTGGTCACCTACGTGAACTCCAGCGCCGCCGTCAAGGCAGAGAGCGACTACTGCTGCACCTCGGGCAACGCCGTCGAGGTCGTAAAGGCCATCGAGGCGCCCGAGATCATCTTCACGCCCGATAAAAACCTGGGCCGCTATGTGCAGAGGGTCACGGGCAGGGAGCTGATAATCTGGGAGGGATGCTGCCCCATCCACGACAGGATCACCGTGGAGATGGTGATGGAGCAGAAGAGGCTTCACCCGTCGGCCCTGGTGGTAGCCCACCCGGAGTGCCGCGAGGAAGTGCTGGAACTCGCGGACGAGGTCGCCAGCACATCCGGCATGTTCTCGGTGATCGAGAGGGCGGGCCCGGGGGAGATCATCGTGCTGACCGAGGCGGGCATGGGACATCCGCTGGGAAAGCGGTTCCCCGACAAGCAGCTGTTCTTCCCCGTAGAGGAGCCGTTGTGCCCCGACATGAAGCTGATAACCCTGGAGAAGGTGGAGCGGTCCCTGCACGACCTGGAGCCGAGGGTCACGGTACCGGAGGACATCCGCCTCAACGCCCTGCTGGCAGTGGAGAGGATGCTGGAAATAGGATAGCTTTCCCTATATTCAGAGGGAGGGTAGAGTGATCCCGCGCTACCTGGTCAACTTCGACCTCGAGGACCTGCCCAGCGTCGCCTTCGACCTCATCGTGGTCGGGAGCGGCGTGGCGGGGCTTTCCACCGCCCTGCGCGCGGCGCGGCACTACCGGGTAGCCCTGCTCACCAAGACCACCTTGACCGTCACCGCGACCAGGATAGCCCAGGGCGGCATCGCCTCCGCGCTTGGCGCCGACGACAGCCCGGAGCTCCATTTCCAGGACACCATCACCGCCGGTAAGGGCCTCTGTGAGGAGGGAGCGGTATGGGCCCTGGTGCGCGAGGGGCCCATGCGCATCACCGAGCTCATCGAGGAGGTCGGAGCCCATTTCGACTGCGTGGACGGCCACCTGGACCTGACCATAGAGGGCGGGCATTCCAGGCGGCGGGTGGCCCACGCGCAGGGAGACGCCACCGGCAGCGAGCTGGAGGCCAGCCTAACCCGCCGGCTGCTCTATAATAAGCGCCTGGACATCTTCGAGAACCACTACGCCATCGACATCCTCACCGTGGACGGTTGTTGCGCGGGTATCCTGGGCATGGACGCAGAGGAGGGGACCATCAACTGTTTCCGCGCTCCCGCGGTGGTGCTGGCCATGGGGGGAATGGGCCAGCTCTATCCCGTCACCACCAACCCCGAGATATGCACCGGAGACGGCGTTTCCATGGCCTTGCGCGCGGGAGCGGAGGTCTCCGACCTCGAGTTCCTGCAGTTCCACCCCACCGCGCTGCACCTTCCAGAGACCCCGCGCTGGTTGATCAGCGAGGCGCTGCGCGGTGAAGGGGCGATAATCGTGGACCATGCGGGAAAGAGGGTGATGGAGGGGGTCCACCGCCTCAAGGACCTGGCACCCCGCGACACGGTGGTCAACGAGATGGTCCGGGTCATGAAGGAGCAGGAGAGGGACCATCTCTTGCTGGACGCGACGCATATCCCCGCGGAGAAGCTCAAGGAAAGGTTCCCCACCATCTACAGGCACTGCCTCGAGGCGGGTATCGATATCACCGAGGCGCCCATACCGGTGTCTCCCGCCGCGCATTACATGAGTGGAGGCGTAGTCACCGACCTCTACGGCAGGACCCGCATCCGGGGCCTCTTCGCCTGCGGCGAGGTCGCCTGCACCGGCGTGCACGGGGCGAACCGCCTGGCGTCGAACTCCCTCCTGGAGGGCCTGGTGTTCAGTTGGCGCATCATGCAGGAGCTGCCCGGGGTGATCGAGGGCGCCGCCAGGGGCGCGCGACGGTTGGACGGCCTCAAGCACAAGGTCCGGAGGAGCCTGCTGCCGGTGGAGATAGGGCTGCTGCGCCGTTTCCTGCAGCAGATGATGATGGACTGCGTGGGGTTCCGCAGAAGCGAAGAGGGGTTGAGGGAAGCCGGCGATTTCCTCACCAAGAACCTGGAAGTGCTCCAGGTGGAATACCTCAACCCACAGGGGTTCGAGCTCCAGAACATGATCGTCCTGGCGAACCTGATGCAGTCGGCCGCGCTGATGCGCGAGGAGAGCCGCGGCTGCCATTACCGCACCGACTTCCCGGGACAGGCGGAATACTGGCGCAGGCATATAGTGTTTAAACTTGGCGGTGACGCGATAAACCACGAGCTGCGGCCGGTGGGAGCGCTCACGGACTCCGGCTACGACTGGTCGGAGAACGCTCCGGGAGAGGCATGAGCCATGGAAGAGGGATTCCGGCGCATATGCATGGAGGCGGTCCAGAGGGCCCTTGACGAGGACCTCCAGAGTTCCGGCGACATTACCTCCCGCGCCCTCATCTCAACCGATGCCAGGGGGAGGGGGCGGATCGTCATGCGCGAAGAGGGCGTAGTGGCTGGACTCCCCCTCGCCTCCATGACCTTCAGGCTCCTCGACAACAGGATCGGCTTCCATGCCCTGGTTAACGACGGGGAGCGCCTCCCCGCTTCCAGCGAGATCGCAGTGGTGGAAGGGCAGGTCGTGACGATACTGGAGGGCGAGCGTACGGCCCTCAATTTCCTGCAGAGGCTATCCGGGATCGCCACTCTGACCTCACGTTTCGTAGCCGCGGTAGCTCCCTTCGCAACGGTCATCCTGGACACTCGCAAGACAACCCCCGGGATGCGCGGCCTGGAAAAGTACGCGGTGCGCGCCGGGGGTGGCAAGAACCACCGCTTCGGCCTCTACGACGCCGTCCTCATCAAAGACAACCACATCGCGGCCGTGGGGGGGACGGGGAAGGCGGTGGAACTGGCCCGCGCGGCCGTCACGGGCGGCACGCCGGTCGAGGTGGAGGTGCAGCGCCTGCAGGACCTCGAGGAGGCCATCCAGGCCGGCGCCGACGTGGTCATGCTCGACAACATGACCGTCGCGGAGGTCAAGGAGGCGGTGCTCTGTTCACGCGGCAGGGTGAAGCTGGAGGCCTCCGGCGGCATAGACCTGGAGAACGTCGCCGCCTATGCCGGGACCGGGGTTGACTTCATCTCCGTGGGGGCCCTGACCCACAGCGCCAGGGCCCTCGATATCGCGCTGGACCTGGAATAGGGCCAGGTTTCTTGTCTGTTGATTCCGCCGGCGGCAGGTAGCGGGAAACGGCAGGTTCTTGCATAATAAGTTAGCGTAGCCAGTTTTTCGAGATAATCGGGAGAATCATATGCTGCTGGCCATTGATGTCGGAAACACCCAGACGGTGATCGGCGCCTACCGCGACGGCGAGCTGGCCGGACACTGGAGGGTCTCAACCAACTCCAACCAGACCGGCGATGAGTTGGCCCTCTATTACCAGGGGTTCCTGATGCTCAAGGGGCTATCCTTCGCCAGCTTCGACGCGGTGATCATCTCTTCCGTGGTCCCGCCGGCCACCATGGCCCTGGAGCAGATGACCAGGGAGTACTGGGACTTCGAGCCGCTCATCGTCGGCACCAATATCGACGCGGGCATCAGGGTGCTAATCGACAACCCCAAGGAGCTGGGGCCCGACCGCCTGGTGAACACGGTCGCGGCCTTCGAGAGGTATGGCGGCCCGGGCATCGTTGTGGACTTCGGCACCGCCACCACCTTCGATGCCATATCCGGGCAGGGCGATTACCTGGGAGGGGTGATAGCACCGGGGATCGAGATATCATCCAAGGCCCTTTTCAGGGCGGCGGCCCGGCTCACACGCGTGGATATGCACCGCCCACCTTCCGTCATCGGGAAGAACACCGTATGGAGCCTGCAGTCGGGGATAATCTTCGGTTTCGCTGGCCAGGTAGACCGGGTGGTCGAGCTGATGCTGCAGGAGTTGGGCGAGGAGGCCAAGGTCATCGCGACGGGAGGCCTGGCCGAGGTGGTAGTGGAAGAATGCCGCAACATCCAGTTCCACGACCCCCTGCTCACCCTCCACGGCCTGAGGTTGATCTACGAGAGGGAGAGGCCCCAGCACTAACACCACAGCTTTATTGACATGTAATAAACCCGCATATATTATGTTACGGGACTCAGAAAACTCCTGCTCTGCAAGGGAAATCTGAACCAGCAACAAAGAAAAAAATGACCGGCCAGAATCGAAGCAAGAGGTCGAAACAGCATGGCAGGATCAAAGGAAAAGGTGGAGAAGGATAAGGCCAAAGCCAAGACCCGGGGCAAGGAAGACAAGCATATATCAGACCAGCTGGAAGAGAAATTCGTAGGCGCAAGGACCGAGGTTTTCAGCCGCATATCCGCCAAGGAAATAGAGATCCGCACCAAGACCAGCAACGAACGTACGAAAGCGGACCGGTTGATCGAGGACGCCAAGGGGCAAGCCGCGGCCATAAAGCGTAAAGCAACCCTCGAAGAGTTAGGAAAAGACGTTCACGCGAAGATGATCGCCGCTGCCCACGAAGAGGTCGGCGAGATCGAGAATGCCACCGCCAAGGAGATCGCCGAGGTCGAGAGGACCGGCGAGAAGAACCTTGACAAGGCGGTGGATTTTATCGTCAAGGCGGTGATCTCCAGCAGTCAGGACGATTAGGGCTGGCGCGGACAGAAGCGGTGTGGCCCGCCCGGCCATTTCTGGCGGTCTTTCAAGGAAGATATCCTGTTGCGGAAGAGAGAAGCGATGACATGATCGACACGCGAGTAGATTGAACGGGGGAAGCAGATGTTACTGACGATGTCGAAAGTGGAGATCGTGGGGGTGAAGACCCAATTCTTCCAGGTTCTAGAGACCCTTCAGGACCTGGGCACACTCCATCTCGAGGACATCACCAAGAAGAAAGGTCCGCGCTATGCGGACCTGATCCCGATGGAGATGGACCCGGCGCTGGAGGAGGAGAGGAACCTGCTGCAGAACCTGGCCATGCGCAACAACGCCATCCTCGCGGAGCTGGTGCCCCCCAAGGAGAAGGTCAGCAAGGCAGTGCTGGAGGAGAAATACCGCTCCTTCCAGGGCAAGACCCTCGGCGATATATCGGCCATGGTGGAGGAGGAGGAGAGTTCAACCCGCGAATTAATATCCTATAAGAACGAGCTGGAAGTGGAGATGTCGCGCCTCTCCAAATACGAGCCCATAATCAAGAAGGTCTACCCGCTGGCCAGCAAGGTCACCACCACCGAACAGTATACATCGGTGGCCCTGCTCATCGAGGAGCGCTACAAGCAGGTGCTCGATTATATCGAGCACGAGCTGGAGAGGATAACCGGGGGACAGTGCGATGTCTTCTCGGCCCGCGTGGACGAGAACACCCACGCCGCCATCCTCGTCTTCCACAAGCGCTTTTCCGAGCAGGTACACAACTTCCTGGCAGCGGAGAACGTCAACCAGGTGCGCCTGCCGACGGAGCTGGCGGACAAGCCCTATGACGAAGCGCTACAGGAGATAGAGACGCGTTACAAGGAGATACCCCCCAAGCTCGAGAAGGTCAAGGAAGACCTGGAGGACGTCTCGAATAGGTGGTACGCAACCCTTGTGGCTCTCAAGGACTACCTTTCCGACCGCATCGAGTCCCTTAACGCCATCCCCAAGTTCGGGCAGAGCGGACATGCCTTCGTCATCACGGGCTGGATGCCCTCCGACCAGGTCGAGCCGACGCGAAAGCTGCTGGAGGAGAAGTTCGAGGGCAAGGTGGAGGTCACCGAGGAGCTGCCGACACACGCGGAGATGGAGGAGGCCCCATCGGCGATGCAGAACCCGGCGGCGGTCAAGCCCTTCGAGTTCATCTACCTGCTCATCAAGCCGCCCAAGTACGGGCACCTTGACCCCACCTTCCTGGTGGCCATCTTCTTCCCCCTGCTCTTCGGTTTCATGTTGGGGGACATGGGTTACGCCCTGGTACTCTTCGGGGTGGCGATGTTGATCAGGCGGATAATCAAGAAACGTGCGTCGGGGGGAGTGTTCGCCACGCTATTCGCCAACGTCCTCCTGATCTGTTCGATATCTTCTTTCATATTCGGCTTGTTGTACTTCGAGTTCTTTGGTGACCTCCTGATCCGCCTCTTTGGGTGGAAGGACGCGGCGGGGCATGTTGAGGTGCAGTGGGTGTGGGGATACATCAACGTCAACGGGGTTGAAGAGCCCTGGGGATGGCCGCTGGAGCGTATCGCGCAGGCCAACGAAGGTATGTTTAAGCTTCTGCTCATCGTGGTAATCATAATCGGTGCGCTGCATATAGGCAGCGCGCTGGTCATAGGGATGATCGACGGCATCAAGCACAAGGACCGCAAACACGTTATAGAGAAGGCGGGCTATCTCCTTTTCATCCTTGGTTTGGTCGTTATCTTCGGCAGCCTTTGGGGCATCAAGAGCGCCAAGGACGTTGCGGTCCCACTGGGGGCGGTGATGTCTCTCGCAGGCATTGGCATGGCGGGTTATGGAGGTGGCTTTGGAGGAGGTCTGGAAGCCGCTCTCACCTTCGGCAACCTCCTCTCCTACGCCCGTCTCTACGGCATCGGGCTGGCCTCGGTCATCCTGGCCGAGGTGGCCAACGAGCTGGGGGCCGAATTCGGATCGGGGCTGATGATAATACTGGGGGTCATTGTAGCCGCGCTACTGCATACGCTGAACATCGCACTCGGCGTGCTGAGCCCCTCGATACAATCGCTCCGTCTCAACTTGGTGGAGAGTTTTACCAAGTTTTATCAGGAAACAGACGTAGTCTATAAGCCGTTCAAGCGTTCAGGAGGTGAATAGTTTGGAACTTGGACTCATCGCCATCGGGGCAGCCTTGGCCATCGGCCTGGCCGCTCTGGCGACCGGGTGGTCGCAGTCTAAGATCGGGGCCGCCATGGCGGGAGCCCTAGCCGAGAAGCCGGAGCTCGCGGGGAACGCCATCATCATGATCGCCATCCCCGAGACAATGGTCGTGCTGGGATTCGTTATTTCCTTCTTGATCACCGGGTTAAAGCCCGAATGATCTGCTCAAGAGGATCACACTCGGCATTTTCCATTCCTTAAACGACAGGAAGTGAAGGCATGTCTATAGAGGACATCCTGCAGGCGCTTGACGACCAGTGCCGCCAGGAATGCCAGGAGATCTTCAGCCGGGCGGAAGCGGAGGCGAAGCAGATCCTGGACAGGGCGCAGGCGGAGGCCGATGCCATCCGGCAGGCGCGGCTCGACAAGGTCAAGGCGGAGGCACGGAGCGAGACGACCTCCATGCTCTATACCGCCCGCCTAAAGTCCAAGAACACGGTCATCTCCACCAAGGAGCAGATCGCGGAGAAAGCCCTGGCGTCCGCCGAGGAAGAGCTGCACGGTTTGAGGTCACGCCAGGACTATCCGTCCATCCTCGAGGATATGATCAAGGAAGGCCTGGTCCGCATCAGCGGCAAGGTGATAGTGCATGTCGATCCGGCCGACGCGGAGGTGGCGGAAGCCGTGATGAAGAGACTCGCGTTAGACCACGAGCTGCTCTTGGACATCCAGTCCGCCGGTGGAGCGGTGATCTCCGACGCGGACGGCAGGGTAAGGATCGTCAATACCGTAGAGGAGAGGTTGAACCGGGCGCGGGAGAAATTACGCATGCATGTGTCGGGGATCCTCTTCGAGGAGGAGGTCGGGGCCGCGGTGGGAGGGGGTTAAGCCCCCTCTTTCGATGTCGGCGGCGAAAGGCGAGAGATAATGGTTCAGGTCCCGCTGAAGGATTACAGCTACGCCAATGCCAGGGTGCGGGCGATGAACGCCCGCCTCCTCGACCTGAGCGTGTACAAGGACCTGCTCGATGCGCCCGATTACAACCGGGCCATCGCCGTGCTGGAGGATACCGAATACGGCGAGGACATCGAGCATTTCATGATGGAGGGCGCACGGCCCACCACCATGGACCGCGCTTTCAACCGCAACCTCATCCGTAACTTCAGCCAAATCAAGGACTTTTTCATGGGCAAGCCCGAGGAGATGGTCAACGCCCTGCTCTCACGCTGGGACCTCTACAACCTGAAGACGGTGCTGCGGGGGATACGCGCGCTCATCCCCAAGGCGGAGATAGTGCGTAACCTGATCCCCATAGGCTCCCTGGACCAGGTGACCCTGGAGGAGATCGCGAGCCAGCCGGACCTGCGCGCCGCCCTGGACGCCATCGTCATGTTCAGCCCGCAGTGGGATATCCACTACGGTATGGCCGTCAGCGCGAACCTCGCCGAGTTCCTCCGCGAGCACGACCTCTCCATCCTGGAGCTGGGTATGGACGGATACCACTACGAACAGGTGATCGGGATGCTGGGGGGCGGGGACGCCAACACCAGGCTGGTGCGCGAGGTAGTGACCATGGAGGTCGATTCCATCAACATCGCCACCCTCATGCGCATCTGCGGCCTGGAGCTCACGGGCGCCAGGGCGGAGGACTATTTCATCCCGGGCGGGACCATCGCCACCGCGAAGGAGTTCGCCCGCATCATGGAACTCAGACAGCCGGAGCAGGTCTACGAGGCCCTGTGCAGGAAGACCCCGTACCGCAAGGCCCTGGAAGCGGCATGGAACAGCTTCGACGAGCGCGGAGAGAGCGCCTTCGAGGACGAGATGGAGAAGCACATCATCGAGACCTGCCTCAAGATGTCCAAGGACCCCCTGGGCATAGGGGTTATCGTTGAATACATGTGGAAGAAATACCTGGAGATAACCAACCTGCGCATCATACTGCGCGGCAAGAGCATCGGGCTCATCGAGTCCCAGATCCGCAAAGAGCTCTTCATGTGGGATGCCGAGGCGCGGGAGAAGTAATGGCCCGGAGAGGTGAGGGAGCTTGTATAAGGCGATAGTGGTTACCGACCCGGAGACGGCGGACGGTTTTCGCCTGGCCGGCGTGAGCGTGGTCGAGGCCGAGAACGCCGACGAGGCGAGGGAGAAGATAAAGCTCCTGCTGGATGACCCCAACGCCGGCATCCTGGCCGTCAACGAGCATTTCTACGACAACATCGACGAGAAGACCCAGGAGAAGATAGACAGTATCTACCGGCCCATCGTTATCCCCCTGCCCATCAAGGAGTCGGTAGAGATGGCGGGGGAGCGGCGGGCTTACCTGGCCCGCCTCATCCACCGCGCCATCGGGTTCGACATCACCCTGCGCGGGGGCGGGGGAGACTAGGTGGGCAGCGTTATGTTGAGTCATATCTGCAGGCGGGATGGATCCAGAGACGGGAGAGTGTCGGTATGATCGAGGGAACGATTGTTAAGGTATCCGGGCCCGTGGTGAACGCCGAGGGCATGTCCGGCGCCAAGATGTACGATATCACCAAGGTGGGAGACCTCGGGCTCATCGGAGAAGTAGTGCGCCTGGACGGAGACGTGGCCATCGTACAGGTATACGAGGACACCTCGGGCCTGCGCGTGGGCGAGAAAGTTGAATGCACCGAGGAGCCCCTGCTCATCGAGCTGGGTCCCGGTCTGCTATCATCCATCTACGACGGTATCCAGCGGCGCCTCGTCGATATCGCCGACGATTTCGGCGACTTCATCGTGCGCGGCGTGACCACCGTGGCCCTTCCCCGGGACCGCACCTGGACCTTCCAGCCCATGGTCGAAGAGGGGGACGAGGTGGCAGAGGGCGATATCGTCGGCGAGGTACAGGAGACCGCGCACATCGCCCACCGCATCATGGTCCCGCCCGGCATGTCAGGCAAGGTCGCCGAGGTCTGGGAGGGCGAGTTCACCATCGATGACGTGGTCGTGCGGTTGGACGGGGGAGGGGAGATCAAGCTCCACCAGACCTGGCCCGCGCGCGTGCCGCGACCGGTAAAGAAGAAAGAGAACCCCACCGTCCCCTTTATCACCGGCACCCGCATCCTGGACACCTTCTTCCCCATCGCCCAGGGCGGCTACAGCATCATCCCGGGAGGCTTCGGGACCGGTAAGACGGTTACGGAGACCACCCTGGCCAAGTGGGCCGATGCCGATATCGTCATCTACATCGGCTGCGGGGAGCGGGGCAACGAGATCACCGAGGTGCTGGCGGAGTTCCCCAGCCTCATCGACCCCAAGACGGGGGTGCCGCTGATGCAGCGCACCATCCTCGTTGCCAACACCTCCAACATGCCCGTGGCCGCCCGGGAGGCCTCCATCTATACCGGGATCACCCTGGCGGAGTACTACCGCGACATGGGCTACAACGTCGCGCTCATGGCGGATTCCACCTCGCGGTGGGGAGAGGCCCTGCGCGAGGTGTCCGGCCGACTGGAGGAGATGCCCGGGGAGGAGGGGTACCCCGCGTACCTGGCCACGCGCCTGGCCGACTTCTACGAGCGCTGCGGGCGCGCGGTGTGCCTTGGCAGCGACGAGCGCATAGGCTCCATCACCGCCATCGGAGCGGTGTCTCCTCCCGGCGGGGATTTCTCCGAGCCCATGACCCAGAACTCCCTGCGCATCACCGGGGCTTTCTGGGCGCTGGACACCTCCCTGGCCTACCGCCGCCACTTCCCCGCCATCAGCTGGATCAAGAGCTACACCCTCTACCTCGACCAGATCCAGGAATGGTACCTGAAGAACGTGGACGAGGAATGGAGGGCCCTGCGCGATAAAGCCATGAGCCTGCTGCAGAAAGAGGTGGAACTGCAGGAGATCGTGCAGCTGGTGGGCCCTGACGCCCTGCCAGATTTCGCCAAGGCGGTGCTGGAGACCACGCGCATGCTGCGGGAGGACTTCCTGCAGCAGTTCGCCTTCTCCGATACCGACGCCTTCTGTTCGCTGCGCAAGCAGTACCTGATGCTCAAGGTAATCCTCACCTATTATGACTGCCTGGAGGAGGTGCTGGTGCAGGGAGTGCCGCTGCGCCAGGCCACGGAGCACCCCATCAAGAACGAGATCGCTCGCATGAAGGAGATCCCGTCCGAAGAGGCGGAGGAGAAGATATCCGAACTGGTGGATAGGGTCCAGCAGGAGCTCAGATCCCTGAGCGAATGGTAAGGAACTGGAAGCGGGAGATATAAGATGTCGAACGAAAGAGTAACCCTGGCCACGATGGAGTACCGCACGGTGGGAGAGGTCGCAGGTCCCCTGCTCTTCGTGAGCAAGGTCAAAGGCGCTTCCTACAACGAGATGGTGGAGATCCGCTCTGCCGACGGCTCGGTCAAATACGGCCAGGTCATCGAGCTCTCGGGCGAGCTTGCCGTGGTGCAGGTATTCGGCCCCACGGCGGGGCTGGACGTGGATAAGACCAACGTGCGCTTCCGCGGGGAAGTGGCCAAGATGCCCTGCTCGGTCAACCTCCTGGGTCGCGTCCTCAACGGCATGGGTCAGCCCATCGACGGGGGACCCGAGGTCTTCCCGGAGGAGGAGAGGGAGATAACCGGCTCGCCCATCAACCCCTGGAGCCGCGAGGAACCCCGCGACTTCATCCAGACCGGTATCTCCGCCATCGACGGCCTGAACACCCTGGTGCGCGGACAGAAGCTCCCCATCTTCTCGGGTGCCGGCCTTCCCGGTAACGAGCTGGCGGCGCAGATCGTGAAGAACGCCAAGATCGTGGGGGGAGAGGAATTCGCCATCGTCTTCGCGGCCATGGGCATCACCCGCCGCGAGGCCTCCTTCTTCCAGGAGAGCTTCGCGCGTTCCGGCGCCCTGGAGCGGGTGGTCTTCTTTATGAATTTGGCCGACGACCCCACGGTGGAGAGGCTGCAGACCCCGCGCTGCGCCCTGACCGTGGCCGAGTTCCTGGCCTTCGAACACGACATGCAGGTGCTGGTGATCCTCACCGACATGACCAATTACTGCGAGGCCCTGCGCGAGATCTCCACCGCGCGCGAGGAGGTGCCCGGACGGCGCGGTTATCCAGGGTACATGTACACCGACCTGGCCTCGATATACGAGCGCGCGGGACGCATCAAGGGCAAGCCCGGCTCGGTGACCCAGGTGCCCATCCTGGCCATGCCCGACGACGACATCACCCACCCCATCCCCGACCTTACCGGATATATCACCGAGGGGCAGATCGTGCTCTCTCGTACCCTGCACCGCCGGGGCATCTTCCCCTGCATCGACGTGCTGCCCTGCCTCTCACGCCTCATGAACCTGGGTATCGGAGAGGGGCGCACGCGGGGAGACCACCGCGGCGTCGCCGACCAACTCTACGCCTACTACGCTGAGGGGGTCGACCTGCGCCGCCTGGTGGCCATCGTGGGCGAGGAGGCCCTCACGGACACCGACCGCATGGCCCTGAAATTCGCGGACGCCTTCGAGCAGAACTACCTGGACCAGAAGGACGAGAACCGCGAGCTGGACCAGACGCTGGAGCTGGGCTGGAAGCTCATCAGCATGATGCCCAAGGACTCCATCAAGCGTATCAAGACGGAATACATAGAGAAGAACTTCAACCCGGAGATGGCGGAGGAGTTCGCGACGACCGAGAGCTGATCGAGGGCTCTCAGGCAGGAGACAGCGGCAGATGGAACAGGTCCACCCGACCCGGAGCGAGCTCCTGAAGCGCAAGGCCAACCGCGCCCTGGCCGACCAGGGCATGAACCTGCTTAAGCGCAAGCGGGACGCCCTGCTGGCGGAGTTCATGCCCATCATCGACGAGACCATGCGCCTGTCGCTGCGCCTGGAGCGGGTGACCTCCGACGCCCAGTACGACCTGGCCATGGCCAAGGCCAAGGACGGGGGGCCCAGGGTGCGCTCGGCTTCCTACGCCTCCCAGGGCGACGTGCTGGTGGACATCACCGGTACCCATGTCATGGGGGTGCCCATCCCGGTCATCCGCAAGGGCCAGAGCAGCATGCGCAACGTGCTCAAGCGCGGCTACAGCATCACCGGCGTCTCCAGCCGGGTGGACGCGGCGGCGGAGAAGTTCGAGGAGATCATCGACGTCATCATCGAATCCGCCGATATCGAGACGCGCCTGCGCCGCCTGGGAGAGGAACTGCGCAAGACCAACCGCCGCGTCAACGCCCTCGAGAACATCGTCATCCCCGATTACGACGAGCAGATAAAGTTCATCCAGATGAGCCTCGAGGAACGCGCGCGCGAGGACATCTTCCGCCTCAAGAAGGTCAAGAAGGCCCTGGAGCGCAAGGAAGTCGAGCGCATGGAGCGCCTCCGCTCATAGGGTACCCGGACCGCTGGATGCTGATCTCCACAGCAATTGCATTTCAGGCCCGGCGACAAGGCTGGTCGTCGTCGCAAGCCTCCTCCGAGCACCTTGCTCGCCGGGCAAGTGGTACTTACCAGAGCTGCGCCCTAATAAAACATAGCGAGTCCGGGTATGGGCGTCGGTATGGGCGACACCCGGATGGGCTCACCTTATCCGGCCACTCCGATGCACGCTTGTCTCTGCGACCGACCTGGTAGTTCTCGGGCAGGGGCAGCGCAGAAGGTGGC
>JBFLWJ010000003.1:0-25613 GCA_040757835.1 Actinomycetota bacterium | reverse complement strand
GGGCTCACCTTATCCGGCCACTCCGATGCACGCTTGTCTCTGCGACCGACCTGGTAGTTCTCGGGCAGGGGCAGCGCAGAAGGTGGCTCTGACCGACCGAGTCGAGTCCGGGTATGGGCGTCGGTATAGGCGACACCCGGATGGGCTCACCTTATCCGGCCACTCCGATGCACGCTTGTCTCTGCGACCGACCTGGTAGTTCTCGGGCAGGGGCAGCGAAGAAGGTGGCTCCGAGATCCCACAGACGATCAGCGAACGTCGACCCCGGAAGGGGGGCTTGCTGCTTCGCTCCGGATCCAGGGATCCGGGGTCGGTCCTATGTAATGGCGATACAAGACACGGAGGTAGGCAGGCAGACCGGCGGATTACAGAACGGGCGTTGGGCGGGCAGACCGATGGCTGCAGGTGATATCATCTTTTTATGGAAAAGAGCAAGTTCATCATAGAGGGAGGTACGCCCCTGCGGGGCGAGGCGAGGGTCGGAGGGGCCAAGAACTCCGTGCTCAAACTCATGGCCGCCAGCCTGCTCACCCCCGAGGACTGCTTCATCCGCAACGTGCCCCACATCAGCGACGTGAGGATAATGGTCGAGGTGTTGCGGCGCCTGGGTGTGGAGGTGGAGTGGGAGGACGGCGGCCTGCGTATACGCTCCGGGGAGTTCGCGTCGCGCGAGGCCTCGTACGAGCTGGTGAGGCGCATGCGCGCATCCATCGTCGTGCTGGGTCCGCTGGTCGCACGCTGGGGGGAGGCATCGGTAGCCATCCCCGGGGGCTGCAATATCGGTTCGCGCAAGATAGACATGCACTTGAAGGGGCTCGCTGAACTCGGGGCGGAGATTAGCAGCGAACACGGTTACGTGCACGCACGGGCTTCCCGTCTCAAAGGGACGCATATCATACTAGATTTTCCCAGCGTGGGCGCGACAGAGAACCTGGTCATGGCCGCCGTGGGCGCGGAGGGCCGCACCACCATCGAGAACGCCGCCCGCGAACCTGAGATCCAGGACCTGGTGGCGTTCCTGGTTTCCATGGGCGCGGAGATTGAGGGCGCGGGCACACCGGTCATAGAGGTCACCGGGCCATGTGAGCTCAGGGGGACCGAGCACCGTGCCATAGGGGACCGTATCGAGGCGGGCACCCTGGCTATCGCCGCCGCGGTCACCGCCGGGGATGTGACCATCACCGGAATAGACCCCGCCTGCCTGGGGCTCCCCCTGGAGAAGCTGCGTGAAGTCGGCGTGGAGATCGAGGAGGGAGAGGGGAAGCTGCAGGTGCGCGGAGGGAGCGCATACGGGCCGGCGGACCTGGCGACCCTGCCCTTTCCAGGCTTCCCCACCGACCTGCAGCCGCAGATGATGGTCCTCCTCAGCCTTGCCGCGGGAACCAGCGTGATCACCGAGAACGTCTTTGAGAGCAGGTTCATGTTTGTAGACGAGTTGAACCGCATGGGTTGTGATATAAATATCGAGGGCCACCACGCCATCGTGAAGGGGGTGGGGGCCTTGAGCGGCGCCGAGGTCTGTGCGCCCGACCTGCGCGCCGGCGCGGCACTGGTCCTGGCCGGCCTGGCGGCGGAAGGCGAGACGCACCTCCTGGACGTCTTCCACGTCGACCGGGGTTACGAGGACCTGGAGAAGAAGCTCTCAAGCCTCGGAGCGAGGATCACCCGCGCCGGTATCGAGGACGGCAACGGCGGCGAATACATGTGAAATGGACCCGGAAAGGTCGTTTTCGGAGGTGAGGATGGTGCGCGGCGGCGTCAAGGAGACACTCCCCAACCTATTTGCGGTCGTCACCATGGCTTTCATCCTCTGTTTCGTGTCCGTACCGGCGGAGGCCGGTGCCGATCCCGGAGGCCGCACGGGCGCATCGCCCAAGGACTTCCTCGCCGCGCATCTGGATAACGGGCATTACCCGCCGGGCAGCTATCTTCCCGGGGAAGTGGTGGTGGTACTGGAGGACCCGTCCCTGGCAGGCCTGGGCGGTCTTATGGCGGAGTTCGGGACCTTGCTCGCCCCGGATGCCGGCGAGGCCTTATCGGTTTTCGCCGCTTCCCCGCAGAAGAGGGTGGTCAAACTGCGGCTGCAGGCCGGGGTGGACGAACTGGATACGGCGCGACGGCTCCTGGCATCCCCGGCCGTCAGGACCGCCGAGCCCAACATTATATTCAAGGCCGACACCACGGTCCCCAACGACACCTTCTATGGCCAGCAGTGGAACCTCCAGGGGGCATACGGTGTGGGAGCGGATGAGGTATGGGACCTGCAACGGGGCTCCGCCGGCCTGACCCTGGCGGTAGTGGATACGGGCCTCGATTACAACCACGAGGACCTGCTGGGGCGGCGCAGCGGCGGCTGGGATTACTACAACGGCGACGCCGACCCCTGGGACGACAACGGGCACGGCACCATGGTGACGGGGATGGCCTGCGCCAACACGGACAACGGCACGGGCATGTCTGGCCTGGACTGGCAGGCCAGGGTGATGCCGCTCAAGGCCCTGGGCGCGGAGGGCGAGGGTTACCTGGACACCGTGGTCAGCTCCATCTATCATGCCGCCAACAACGGGGCGGAAGTGATCAACATGAGTTTGACTTCTCCCACCTATTCCCAGGCGCTGGAGGACGCCGTCGATTACGCCTCTTCCCTGGGTTGTGTGATGGTGGCAGCGGCTGGGAACGAGGGCACCAGCCGGCTCAATTATCCCGCCGCCCTCACCGGCGTCATCGGGGTCGGTTCCACCGACGAGAAAGGCAACCGCTCGTGGTTCTCGAACTACAACCCCTCCGTCGACCTGGTGGCGCCGGGGGAGAGGATCGTCGGCACCAGTCCCAACGGCGCCTACGCCCTGGGATCGGGGACGTCGGAGGCCACTCCCCACGTGTCCGCGGCCGCCCTGCTCCTGCTGGCGGAACACCCCGGTTCCGCGCCCAGGGAGGTGTGGCGTATGCTCAAGGACAGCGCCAGGGACCTCGGCAGCCCCGGGTACGATGAGCAGTTCGGCTGGGGCCTGCTGGACATATACGGCGCCTTGAAGGTCCCGCTGGTAACGGTGACCTCGCCCCAGGACTTCGCCTACCCCGCTGCGGGAAAGGTGTCCGCCACGGCTACCAGCACCAACTCCTCCATCAAGTACCTGGAGTTGTGGCTGGACGAAGAGCTGGTCGAGTCCTATACGGCTCCCGCGCCCACGGGCAGCCTGAACCACCAGTTCACCGCCTGGGACTTGAGCCAGCTGGCCGAGGGGACGCACGGCATAACCGTGAAGGCGGTGGATTCCAGCGGGTCCTGGGAGGGCGAGCATACCATCACCGTCTACCGTAACCAGAGCCAGCCCCGTCCCGCTACCGACTGGTACCTGGCCGAGGGCACCACGGCCTACGGTTTCGAGGAATACGTGCTGGTGCAGAACCCCAACGGCGCGGCGGCCGCGGTCCAGGTGACCTTCATGAAGCCGGGCGGCGAGACCCAGCAATACGGCTACACCATGGCCGGCGATTCGCGTATGACCATCATGGTCAATTCCCTCGTTGCGGCGGGCGACGTGTCCACCTACCTGCACGCCGACCGACCGGTGGTGGTCGAGCGGGCCATGTACTGGGGGGGCAGGACCGGAGGGCATACCGCGGTGGGGGCTAATGCGCCGGACAACGACTGGTACCTGGCCGAGGGCACCACCGCCTACGGCTTCGAGGAATACGTTCTGGTACAGAACCCCAACCCCTCTACGGCCGCGGTGAGCGCGACCTTCATGAAGCCGGGCGGCGAGACCCAGCGGTTCGATTTCTCCATGCCCGGAAATTCGCGCCAGACCCTGTTCGTGAACGGGCTCGTGCCCGCGAGCGACGTCTCCACCCATATCCATTCCGACCAGCCCGTGGTGGCGGAAAGGGCGATGTACTGGGGCGGAAAGGACGGCGGCCATGCCACCCTGGGAGTCACCGCCGGCTGCTCCACCTGGTTCCTGGCCGAGGGCACGACCGCGTGGGGTTTTGAGGAATACGTGCTGGTGCAGAACCCCAATCCCACCGCGACCAGCGTCACCTTCACTTTTCTGAAGCAGGGGGGAAGCCAGGTGAGGGCGGTGTACACGGTGGGGGCCCAGTCGCGCTTCACCCTGGACGTGGCCGGGGTCGTTGACGGGAACGACGTCTCCACTTCCGTGTGGGCGGACCAGCCGGTGATCGTGGAGCGGGCCATGTACTGGCCCCGGGATGCGCGCTCCCGTGCGGAGGGGCACTGCAGCACGGGTTCGGTGACCGCGGCGCGGACCTGGTACCTGGCCGAGGGATCGACCGGCTGGGGATTCGAGGAATACGTACTGCTGGCTAACCCGACCGATAGCGTGGCCCACGCCACCCTGGTGTTCATGCGCACGGACGGCAGCACCATGAGCTACACGGTCAACCTGGGCGCCTTCTCGCGCAACACCGTCTACGCCAACGCGGTGGACCCGGGCCGCGATGCCTCCATCAGGGTCGTCTCGGATGTCCCCCTTGTGGTGGAGCGGGCGATGTACTGGTCCGGCATGGAGGGCGGTACCAATGCCCTGGGGGTCCTCCAGCCCTGAAGAGAAGGCCGAAACGGGTCGACCGGCGCAGGAACCCATCCGGATCGGAACCGCATCCCATGCGTGATAACCCATGTCTAGCAGGGATGATAGGAAATGGATGGCGGCTCTTGGCCGATTGCTTGCTCCGATGTTACAAATCTGTTACCGTGACGTTAAAATGGTGCAAATAAGAATACCGTGGGGTTTACAGGACTATCCGCTTTGATGTTTATTATATATAGTCTGGATATTTGTATATTTGCATAATATCCATGGGTTGAAGGTCTTGAAGCGAGGAAAAGGATGCTGAGGACTTCAGTCCAGACCGTCATAAACCTCGTCGTCATCGTCCTGGTGATAGGGGCGGTGGTGGCGGGCGCGCTGGCCCTGATCCCGTCCCACAACCCCGTGGGCCCCATTCTCGGAAAGGTCGCTTCCACCCGGGGCATCATCTCCGGGCTCCTCGGCAACCTGGATGCGGCCAAGCTCGCCGAGGCGCTGCGCAACAACCCAGCGATGATGGGGGACCTCTTCGTCGCATTGGGCAACGAGGGGGCCGAGAACGTGGCCCAGGCGGTGAACGAGAACCCCGAGTTCATAGTGGTCCTCCTCTCCGAGCTGGACCCGGCCACCCTGGCCTACGCTATAAACAATCCCGCCATGGCCGAGTTCACCACCGAGCTCATGGGTTATCTGGACCCCGAGGCCATAGCCGTGATCGTCAACGAGAGCGGCCCGGCCATCGCCGACCTCCTGGGCTATCTCGATCCCAAAGTCCTGGCGGATGCCCTCAACGTCAACGGAGAGTTCCTCACCGCCATGACCGCGGCCATGGACCCGGCGGTGATGGCGGGGGCGGTAAACGCCAACGGGCCCTTCGTCACCGCGCTCATCGGGTTCCTTGACCCGGCGGTGCTGGCGGGAGCACTCAACGCCAACCCCTCAACCGTCAACGACCTCCTGGGTTTCCTGGACACGGCGGTGGTGGCCGGGGTGATCAACGACAACGGACCCTTCGTCACCAGTATCATGGGTTATCTCGATCCCGCGGTGCTGACGGAGGGCATGAACGCCCATCCCACCTTCATGTCCAGGATGATGGGTTCGCTCGACCCGGTGGTCATCGCCGGGGTGCTCAATGCCAACACCAGCGGTACCGTGGATCTGGTGAACAACCTATCAGACGAACTGCTGAACAACGTACTGGCCCTTACCGCCCACGATCCGAACTGGATCAACGCACTGCTCCCCAGCCTGGACCCAGCGGTGATCGCGGCGATGGTGAACAACTCGTCCCCCTTCACCGCGGGCCTGGTCAACGCCATCGACCCCGCCTGGGCGGCGGGGATCGCCAACGCCAATCCCGATCTCATCTTCCAGGTCATGGACAGTATCGACCCGGACCTGGTGGCCACCATGCTCAACAACCAGAACATGGTAAACGGCGTGCTCCCACTCATAGACACCGCCGCCATCGGGGCGGCCCTGGGCGAGCATACCGATTTGGTGACCCAGCTGCTGCCGCTCCTCGACCCGGCCATCGCCGAGGTGACCAACCAGGCCCTGGAGGGCAATCCCGAGCTGGCCAAGGCGCTGCTGGCCAACCTGGACGGGGCGCAGATCGCCTCCGCCCTGGCCCAGGCGCCCGCCTTCATCACCGGCCTGGTGCAGGAGATAGAGCCGGGGATGGTGGCGGCGGCCCTCAGGGGATCCAACGACAACCCGCAGTTGCTCATCAACCTCACCAACAACCTGGACGCGGCACAGGTGTCGCACGCCCTGGACCTCTCGGGGTCCTTCATGCCCACGCTCATCGCCTTGCTGCCCAACAACCTCGCCAAGCGAGTGGGCAGGGCGCTGAACGCCAACCCGGCCATGCTGGACACGGTCATCGGCACGGCCGACCCGACCGTGCTGGCGGGCATCCTCAACTCGGGTGCCGCCGACGCGCTCATCGCCGGCCTCATACCCCTCCTCGACGAGGGGGCGGCCCGGGCCATAGCAAGGGGGGTCAACATAGACGCCGGCCAGTCCACGGCCCAGTCCTTGATAAGGTCTCTGCTCCTCAACTCCAATGCGGAGGTGGTGGCGGACGCGGTCAACAGCAACCCCGACTTCGTGGCGGGCCTGCTCAATAACCTCGACGAGACCGCGGCCGAGGCCATCGCGGACGGCATGAACGCCAATCCCGCCACGGCGACCACCGTGGCGCGTTACCTCAACGGGGGCACCAGCCAGAGGATAGCGGAAGCCCTCAACGCCAACCCCGGTATAATACGGCCCCTGGTGAACAACCTCTCGCCCCAGGTGGGGCGGGCCATCGCCGAGGGGCTCAACCAGAACGGAACGGATATGACCGTGGAGCTAATGGCCAACCTCAGCGAGGAGGTAGGCGTGGAGCTGGCGGAAGGCCTGAAGAACAACACCCAGCTCCTGACCACCCTGCTGCCGCGGCTGGACGCTAATGTCGGCGAACAGATCGCCCTGGGGTTGAACGATAACGCCGACCCCGTCACCGGCGGCGGTTTCCTCCAGGCCATGGTGGAGGGGACATCCCCGGAACTCACGCAGGTGATTGTCAACGTGCTCAACGACGGGCCGCCCTACCCCATGGACGATTTCATCAGCACCCTCATCTTGAACCTGGACGCCAGGACCGCGGGGGCGGTAGCGGAAGGCATCAACGGCAATCCCGCCCTGGTGGAGGACCTCCTCAACCACCTGGACGGCGCGGTCATGGCCGAGGAACTCAACCAGAACGAGGCCTGGCTCACGGCCCTGGTGGGAGCCCTGGACGCTGACGCACTTGCGGACGCCCTCAACACCGCTCTGGGGACCGCTGGAGGGCAGGCCTTCGTGACCGACCTCCTCTCGACCCTGGACGGCGGCAACGTAGCGCAGATCCTTAACGCCAACCCCGGGCTTACCAGGGAACTGATGGAGGCAGGCGGGGAGATCGGGCTGGGAAATACCCTGCACGACCTGCTGGCTGACGCCGGGGCCGGGAACCCGGGGGGCTTCCTCTCGGGATTGATCATGAACCTCGACGGGAACGTAATGGCCAACGTGCTGCAGAACGCCGTCTCCGGCGCCACCCTGACCGCGGAAGAGATCGCCCGGCTGCCGTATTCGCCCTATACCATGCTCAAGGTGACCTGGTTCTATGTTTATCTGAAAGCGGACATCGAGTTCCTGGGCCTGGGCCCGCAAGAGGGCTGGGCCTGGACAACCATCGAGGGCGGGGAGCCCTACCACTGGGAAGGCCCGGCGGTCGTTCCATGATAGAGACGATGGGAAGAGAAGATGCTGGTACGTAAGCCGATACAGATCATTGTGAACCTGGTGGTCATCCTGCTGCTGGTGGGCTTGATCGTCGGCGGTATAGTCATGCTCCTCCCGGTCAAGGGGACCATGGGCACCGTACTGGGCAAGCTCTCCTCCCAGCGCCATACCCTCAGCGGGCTCATCGGAGCGCTGGATCCGGCGGCGATCGCCAAGGCCATCAACGAGAACCCAGAGTTCCTGGCCCAACTGCTACAGGAGCTGGAGGACCCCGAGAACATGCAGGCCACGGCCGCGGCCGTCAATGAGAACCCCGATTTCCTGGTGGTGCTGGTGGCCAACCTGGACCCCCAGGTGGTCGCGGAGGCCATCAACGCCAGCGGGGACCTCATCACCGAGGTCATCCCCCTCCTGGACCCGGAGGTGCTGGCGAAGACGGTGAACGAGAGTTCCGATTTTACGGCGGCCCTCCTGCCCGAGCTGGACCCCGAGGTCATCGCGGCCATCGTCAACATGAACGGGCCTTTCCTGACCGCGCTGGTATCGTACCTGGATCCCGCGGTGCTGGCCGCCTCGGTCAACGCCAACCCCGATCTCGCGGTCAACCTGCTCAAGGTGCTGGACGCCGGGGTGATCGCGGCGGCGGTGAACGCCAACGGCGCCTGGGTCTCGACCCTGCTCGCGCTGCTCGACCCCGTGCCCACCGCCCAGGCCATCAACTCCAACCCGGCCTTCGTCTCCGGGCTGCTCGGGAACCTCAACCCCAGGGTGCTGGCCTCGGCGGTCAACGCCAACGCCGCCTTCCTCTCGGGCCTCACCCGCTACCTGGACCCGAGCGTGGTGATACGGGCCGTGAACGAGAACAAATCCTTCATCATCGGGATAACCAATAACCTGGACCCGCAACAATCGGCTGCCCTGGCCTCGGACCAGGCGCTGCTCACGCGCATCCTGGGGCTGATCAACCCCGCGCCCATCGCCGCGGCGCTCAACCAGAACGCCCAGTTCATCAAGAACGTCATGCCGCTGCTCGATCCCCGGGCCCTGGCGGCTTCGCTCAACGGCACCGGCGATGCCGTGGCCGCCATCGTCTCCTACCTGCGCGACGACTACATCACCTATATCGCGGGCGACGAGGAGTTCCTGGACGACGTGCTCGACCGCATCGACCCCAACGTGCTGGCGGGTGCGCTCAACGTCAACTCCGCATTTGTCTCCGCGCTCATCGCCGACCTGCCCCCCTCTCTGGGAAGGGCGGTGGCGGAGGGCTTGAACCTCTCGGCGGAATTCCTGGACCGCATCATCGCCACCTCCAACCCCGCCTTTCTGGCCGGGGTGCTGGAGAGCGCCGGTCCTTTCATGTCCGCCCTCGTGGCCAACCTGGACCCGGCGGTGGCACGGGCGGCGGCGGCGGGGGTCAACGGCAACCCGGCACTGATAGACGCGGCCCTGGACAACCTCGACGTCGACGGCCTCCTGTACATCCTGGGAGAGACCACTGGCTTCTCCGAGGAACTCTCCGCCCACCTCTCGCCCCTGGCGGCGGCGGGCATCGCCATGGGGCTCAACGCCAACGGGGACTTCGTCTCCACCCTGCTGGGGGTCCTGGACGCCAACGGCCTGGCCGCCATCCTCTCCAACCATCCCGGGGTGACCAGGCAACTGTCAGCCAGCCTGAACGCACATTTCGGACAGGCGGTGGGCGGCGGCCTCAACGCGGGCGGCACTTTCCTCACCAACCTCATAAGCTACCTCGACCCGGCGGTGATCGGCGACGCCCTGGACGTCAATCCCGGGCTCACCCGGGACCTCATCGCCAGCCTGGACGGCGAGCTGGGCGAAGCCATCGCCAAGGCGATAAACGACAAGCCGGACTTCATCGTAGACCTGCTGAGCAACCTTGATGCGACCACCGGCGCGGCCATGGCCGAGGGGACCAACATCAACAGCCTGGAGGGACGCGGTTTCCTGGAGGGCATGCTCAGGCATCTCAATTCCACCGTTGCCCAGGAGGCCGGACGGGCCCTGGAGACCAACCCGGACCTCCTCGTCCAGGTGGTGGGCAACCTCAACGCCACCACCGGCGAGCGCATGGCGCTGGCGACCAACGAGGCCGTCGCGCAGGCGGAACTGGAGGGCAGGAAGCCCCTGATGCAGGTGCTCATGGAGAACATGGCGCCGGAGACGGCCCGGGCTCTGGCCGAGGGGCTGAACCTGAGCGCCGCCAACGCCAAGCCGAACTTCCTCACCAGCCTGCTGGTGAACCTGGACGACCAGACGGGAGCGGCGGTGGCGAGGGGGCTCAACGCCCTGGCGGTCGGGGAGGGTTCCTCCGACCTCTTCGAGGTTCTGAACATCACCCTGAGCAACACCCAGCCACATACCCTGGAGGCGATAACCGGCGCGCTTGATTCGGAGCCAGGCAAGGCCTTCGTGAACGCGCTCCTCGACAACCTGGACGCCGAGGCCCTGGCCGGGGGCGGGACGGAGCCGGGCATCAACCGCGGCCTGGACGCGGCCCCGTCCTTCTTCCTGCGCAACAACCTGGCCGCCACCGACGCCGATATGATGGCCCGCATCTCCGGTGGCCCCGGTATGGACCTGGCCCGGCAGCTGCTGGGGCTCAACCCGGACCCGTCGCCGCTCAACGCTTCCCTGGTGGCGGACGCCCTCTCCGGCGGCATCCAGCCCCTGCTGGAGGGCATCCTCTCCGAGCTGAGCGCCGAGGGGACGGCGGCGGAGATGGCGGGGATAGTGGAGCTGGACAGCAACTATCAACTCGATCCCGTCACCGGGATACAGAGCCGTGGATGGTATACGCCGGCCGGCGTGGACGCCTTCTACATGCTCACGGACATGATGGCCGACAACGACGCCATGGCGCAGGTGCTGGCCGACGCCATCGTGAACAGCATCAACGACGACACCGCGAACACGGGCCTCCTGCATAACCTGGGCCTTGCGGTGAGGTTGAGGATGTGGGGAGTGCTGGCGGGCTTCTGCATACCCCTGGACGCTCCCGGCGTGGGATATATCGATGGAGCCTATACCGGCCCCCTGCGTGGGCCATAGGATAGAGCGGGACAAGAGGTTACAGGGATGTTTCTTCTCAAGCGGCCGATACAGCTGGTAGTGAACATAACGGTGATCGTGCTCCTGGTGAGCGCGGTGGTGGTGGGCGCGGTGATGATGCTGCCATCGCGCAGCCCCATCGGGCCGCTGCTGGGCAGCATGGCCTCCGATGTGGACCTCCTCAGTGAAATGCTCAGGAACACCAAGGCCGAGGCGGTGGCGCAGGCCATCAACGAGAACCCGGAGTTCATCTCCGAGTTGCTCAACGCCATGGTGGAGCAGGGGACGGTCCCGGTCATCGCCGAAGCCGTGAACAACAACCCGGATTTCCTGGTGGCCATGGTGCCCTATCTCGATCCGGAGTCCATTGCCTACGTGGTGAACAACAGCTCCGACCTGGCCATCGGGGTGCTGGAGTATCTCGACCCAGCGGTGGTGGCGGACGCCCTCAACGCCAACGGCGAGTTCGTCGCGGAACTACTGGGATACCTAGACCCCGTGGCCCTGAACGCTGGTATCAACGCCAACGGTCCCTGGCTCTCGGCGGTGATGTCCTATCTAGACCCCGCGGTCATCGCGGGGGTCCTCAACGGCAACGGGCCCTTCCTGACCTCCATACTGGGGCTGCTGGACCCCGCGAACACCGGGCGTATCGTGAATGAGAACGGGCCCTTCCTCTCCGCCCTGGTCTCCTACCTGGACCCGGCGGTGATAGCGGACGTGGTCAACGCCAACGGGGGCATGCTCTCCGTCTCCATGGGCTATATCGACCCCTCGGTCATCGCCTCGGTGGTCAACCAGAACGGGCCGTTCCTGGCCGCCATCATGGGTTACCTCGATCCGGCCGTGCTCGCTTTCGCGCTCAACGACAATATAGCCACGGTGGTGCAGGTGACGCGTTCCGTGACCCCGGCTTTCGTGGCCGATATCCTCAACAACTCGACCCTGCTCGCGGCATCGGCCCCCTACATGCAGCCGGTGCCGGTGGCGGGCGCGCTAATGGCCTCCACGGACTTCATCAACGACCTCATCTCCTTTCTCGATCCCGACGTGGTGGCCGACCTCATCAACTCCTCCATAGACCTGGTAGAGGAGACCACCAACTATGTGGACCCGGCCTTCGCCGCCGATCTCATCAGCAACCAGGCCATGCTCTCTCGCATCCTGGGCCTGCTGGACGTGCAGGTGCTGGCCAATGTGGTCAACGCCAACCCGCAACTGACGGCGGACCTGCTGCCGCTCCTGGCCCCGCAGGTGGGCGCGGGCGCGGGCGCGGGGGTGGGCGCCAACCCGGCCCTCATCGTGGAGGCGCTCAACGCCCTCAACCCGGCCATCCTGGCGGGAGCCCTCAACGCCCATCCAGAGATAACCGAAGAGCTTTCGAGGCTCATGCCTCCATCGCTAGCGCCTTATATAGCCTCGGGCGTCAACCAGAACCCGGAGTTCCTCGGGGAGCTGCTGGCGAACCTCGACCCGGCCCCCATCGCCCAGGCCCTGGGGGCCCATACCGACTTCGTATACGATCTGGTCACGCAGCTCAAGCCCGAGGTGGTGGCGCCCATGATCGATGGCTCCAACCGCAACCCCGACTTCCTGGCCTCCCTCATCAGTCACCTGGACGCGGCGCCGCTGGCGGGGGCCATCAACGACAACCCGGCTTTCCTCAAGAACCTGCTTTCGGGCCTGACGGGCAAGATGGGGGCGGCAATGGCCCGGGGCGTGACCGACAACTGGCTGGCGGGGAACGACTTCCTCTCCGCCGTCATCGGCGCCCTGGACCCGGCGGTGATCGCGGCCGCCGTCAACGCCAATCCCGCCTTCCTGGAGGGTTTCCTGGCCAACGCCAGCTCGCTCACGGCCGAGTTCCTGGCGCGGGGCATCAACAGCAACGTGGCCAGCCACCCCTTCGGGTCCGACCTGCTCTCGGTGCTCATCACCAACATCTCCCCCTCGGCGGCCGCTGCCCTGGCGGAGGGGGTCAACCTGAACGTGCGGGGCAGCCCGACGGACAACTTGCTCACGGGGCTCCTGGCCAACACCAACGGCGACACCGGCGCGGCCATCGCGGCGGGGCTCAACAACAACCCCTCTTTCATCCGGGTGCTGGTGGAGAACATCACACCGGCCACGGCCATAGCGGCGGCGAACGGCATCAACCTGTCGTGCCAGAGGGCGAGGGATGGGTACGGAGGACACTCGCCGGAATACTATCAGTTCCTACGCAGGCTGCTCGCCAACCTCGGGCCGGGCGTGGCCCAGGCCTCATCCGAGGGCTTGCTGGCCAACGACGAGCTGAACGGGCTCGTCTCGGCCCTTATCACCAACCTCAGCGCTTCCGTGGTGGCGCCGGTCATCGCCTATGGCCTGAACGAAAACCCGGCGGTGGGGAACATGGTGCCGGGATTATTGCAGCAGCTGGACGCCACCACCGCGCACACCATCGCCCTGGCGCTCAACGCCAATCCGCAAGCCACCAGCCTGCTGCTGGAACAGCTGGACCCGGACTTCGTGGCCGGGCTCCTCGCCGACAACAGCGACTTCCTGGCGGGCATGATCTCCAACCTGGACGGCGCGGTCATCGCGGGCGCCCTCAACGAGGAGTACGCCATGCATGCCGATGGGGCGACCCAGTCCCTGGTGGGGCGCCTGCTAGCCTCCCCCGACTTCAGCGGGGCGGACCTGGCGGGGCTCCTCAACGAGGCGGGTTACGATTTCCTGGTGGACCTGCTCTCCAACCTCGACCCGGGACCCATCGCCGCGGCCATCAACAGCAGCGGCGAGGAATTCCTGACCAAGCTGCTGGCCTTCCTGGACCCCGACCTCGTGGTGGCGGCCATCAAGGCGGACCGGACACCCAACTATATAGCCGGGATCCCCGGGGGCGGCGTCAAGGACCTCAACGTCCACCTGTATGTGTACGAGGCAATGGGCTCGCCCCTGATAGTCCTGGGGCCGGGCGAGTTCAAGGTCTTCGATGCCGACATCTACATTCCGCCCGCCATCCCGGACATGCCGCCCTACCCGTGGAACGCC
Source organism: Actinomycetota bacterium (assembly GCA_040757835.1). NCBI lineage: Bacteria > Bacillati > Actinomycetota > Actinomycetota bacterium. The sequence goes on along the minus strand of JBFLWJ010000003.1, from coordinate 11,676 downwards.
AACCCGCTGCTCTACCCCGACCGGGGACCGCATCCTCCCTGGCCGTAAAGACCGCCCGGCCATGTGGACAGGGGTTGAGCCATTCCATCTTTGGATGCGTGCCGTCCAGTATCTTCCAGGAGATATCCTGCCGGAATGTCCTGGCGACCGGTTTTCAAGCCTAAACCGTCCAGTTTTGAATTTTAGATAACATGGGCGGATAACCTGTTGACACTCCACCGGACAGGGCATATAATCTTCCACGATTGTTAGCAATGCTAAAGGTTTGAGATGGACGAGATAATCGCGGTAAACAACCTGGTCAAGGAGTACGACGGCGTGACCGCCGTCAAGAGCATCACCTTTGTGGTGGAGCGGGGCGAGATATTCGGCTTCCTCGGCCCCAACGGTGCCGGCAAGACCACCACCATCAACATCCTGTGCACGCTGCTCAAGCCCACCTCGGGCAGCGCGGTGCTGGACGGCTGCGACGTGGTGAGGAACCGGGACAGGGTAAGGGAGTCCATCGGCCTGGTCTTCCAGGACCCCTCCCTGGACGACCGCCTGACCGCCCGCGAGAACCTGGAGTTCCACGCTTACGCCTACCGCGTCCCCCGGGAGGAGAAGGAGGCGCGCATCCACGAGGTGTTGGAGATGGTTGAACTGCTGGACCGCGAGAAGGACCGCGTGATGACCTTCTCCGGCGGTATGAAGCGGCGCTTGGAGATCGCCCGCGGCCTGCTGCACTATCCCAAGGTGCTCTTCCTGGACGAGCCAACGGTGGGTCTCGACCCCCAGACACGCAACTCCATCTGGGAATACATCCACGAGCTGAAGAAGAAGCACGACATCACCATCTTCCTCACCACCCATTACATGGACGAGGCAGAGAACTGCGACCGCATCGCCATCATCGATTACGGGGAGATCATCGCCCTGGACTCGCCCGAGAACCTCAAGAGCCAGGTGGGCGGAGATGTGGTCAAGGTGACCACCACCGATGACGCCAGGGCCGAGAAGGTCCTGCTCGAGGAGTTCGATATAGAGATGATACAGGACCGCGAGTGCCTCTGCTTCGAGGTGGAGAGCGGCGAGAAGTTCATCCCGCGCTTCATCCGGGATTTCCCGGTGCCGGTGACCTCCATAAGCGTGCACCGCCCCACCCTGGACGACGTCTTCCTCAAGCTCACCGGCCACGAGATACGTCCCGAGGGGGCCGACAGCAAGGCCGACCTGCGCGCCTTCGCGCGCGGTTTCCGCGGACCGGCGGCAAGGAGATAGGCGAGATGGAAGAGACATGCGCACCGGGCACGACGGCAGGCTCCAGTAAGCTAACCCGGCTGGGCATCGGCGTATACATCACCTGGCTCAGGGACGTGAAGCGCTTCTTCCGCGACCGCATCCGCCTCATCGGCGCCTTCGCCCAGCCCCTAATCTACCTGGCCCTCATGGGAACCGGCCTGCAGGCGGCGTTCAAGTCGTTCGGGAGCGGGGAGACGAAATATATCACCTTCATGTATCCCGGCATCGTGAGCATGACCGTGCTCTTCACGGCCATGTTCTCGGCCATCTCCATCATCTGGGACCGCGAGTTCGGCTTCCTCAAGGAGATGATGGTGGCCCCCATCCCGCGCTCGTCGGTGGCCATGGGCAAGGTGCTCGGGGGAGGGACCACCGCGCTGATGCAGGGTTTCATCCTGCTGCTCTTCATGCCGCTGGTGGGGATACCGTATAACCTCGAGAAGATCCTGGTGATGATCCTGGTGATGTTCCTGCTGGCCATCTGCCTCACCGCCTTCGGCGTGGCCTTCGCCGCCCGCATGCGCTCCATGGAGGCCTTCCCCATCATCATGAACTTCGTGCTCATGCCCATGTTCTTCCTCTCGGGCGCCCTCTTCCCCCTGCAGGACCTGCCCAGGTGGATGGAGATACTCACCAGGATAAACCCCATGACCTATGCCGTGGACGCCATCCGCGGCGTAGCCCTCAAGGGCATCACCGTCACCTCGGCGGCCTCCGTCAGCCTGCCCCAGGTCCCCCCGAGCCTGGCGTCGAACCCGGACTTCATCAACTGGGCGAAGCAGGCCCAGGCGGCGCTGCCGGCCATGCCGCAACTCCAGACTCAGTTCTACCCCCTCATCGTCGACCTCCTGATCATCGTGGGCTTCGGGGCCGTGCTCACCACCATCGCCATCATCCAGTTCAATAGGCAGGACTAGGGCGACCCGGGCCAGTATAAATGCCGGCCCACACCCTACGGGGAAAAGGCGGGGCGGGGCGGGCGGACCAGCGGGTTGCAGGAGAGCGTTGGGGTTAGAAGATAATGGTATAATCCCAGTATGGCTGATGATCTTTCGCTGGTCCTGACCACCGCATCCGGCTTTATTAGCCTGGTGCTGGGGGTCTATGTCTTCTTGAGGGGCCGCCGTCAGATAGTAAACGTGCTCTTTCTCCTCATCTGTACCTTCATGGCTTTATGGTGCCTGGGCGAGGCCATGACCGTTACCGCGGACACCCTCGCCGCCAAGACCTTCTGGACCCGCTTCCAGGGGCTGGGAGAGATGCCGCTCATCCCCACCTATCTCTTGCTGGCGCACTATTTCACCGGCCGTGAGGTCCTGCGGCGGTCCCGCCGCAGGACCGCGGTGATGGTCACGGCCCTCTACGCCCCCTGGTTGCTGGGACTCGTGTTCCTCTATACCACTGGCATCTTCTATTCATCCTACTATCTCATTGAGGGGGGGCAGGGCATCAACGTGGTCAGGACCCCGGCGTTCTGGTTCCTGACCGCCCTTGGTTTCGCGGAGATCCTCGCCGCGTCCGCTATCTACCTGCGGGAGAGAAGCCGCACTACGGTCAAGGTCGCCCGCAAGGGCCTGCTCATCCTGGCCCTGGCCCCGCTGCCGATGCTGATAGCGAACATAATCATGAACCTGGAGTTGACCCTCCGGGTCACCACCCCACAGGCCGGCATCCTCTTTGTCGGCCTGCTTGCCTACGGGATCCTGCGCTATGGCCTCTTCGTGGACATCCGTTCCATGACCAGGAACGTACTGGCGCACGCGGTGGTGGTCTCAGTGAACCTCATTATCTTCACCGCGCTAAGCGCGTTCTACATCTATGGGCTGGACATGGGCCTGCACTGGTCGACCTATGTCCTGTTCGTACTCGCTGGCATCCCCTTCATGATCGCCTACCATACGGAACTGGAGTGGGCGAAGAGGTTCACCGGACGTCATATCTACGGCCGCGAGTTCGAGGAGGGCCGGCTGCTGCAGGAACTGGGCAGCTCCATCCGCACCGTGAGCAACGTGGGAGAACTGGCCGAGAGCGTCGTGCATAAGGTGAGGGAGTCCATGGGCATGTCGGCGTGCGCCTTGATGCTCTCGGACGACGGCGGTTACAGGGTCGTCGGCTACGATGCATACGACAAGCATCCCGCCGGCGCATTCAGCGAAACCGTTCTGGCGAACACGTTCATGTTGGAATGGGAAGATGCCTACACCACCTACAGCGATAAAGACAGGTACTCGACCCACTGGCATGTCGGCAACCGCATATACCGCGGCCAGTGTGTGTTGGAGTTCATCGATCTGGGCGTTCTTCGGATCTACGATGGCGACGGCAAGGTGAGGGAGATGCTGTGGCGCGAGGAGGACGAGGGAGAGGTCGTCTCCATCCCCCTTGAGATCCACGGCGAAAGGGTGGGGCTGCTGTGGTTCGGTGGCAAGCTGGACGGCCTCCGCTTCACCCTGGGGGAGTTCGACTTCATGGTCGCCCTGTCCACCCAGCTCGCGGTCTCGCTCCTCAATTCCAAGCTCATGCAGGAGCTGCTGGACAAGAGCGCGCGGCTGCAGAGACTGATCCAGAGCACCTCCTCGGCCCAGGAGGAGGAGCGTATACGCATCGCGCGCGAGCTCCACGACGGGCTCGCCCCCTATTTTCTGGACTTCATCTTCCGGTTGGACATGCTCGAGGCACAGGCGGCCGGGGTCCCCGGCCTCTCCGCCTCCCTCGAGGAACTGAGGGACAAGGCCCGCGAGGGCCTGCGGGACCTGCGCCTGGTCATAGGAGACCTCCGCCCCTCCTCCCTCGACGTGCTGGGGCTGGAGAAATCCCTCTCCACCTACCTGGAGAGGTTCGCCGCCGAGAACGGGATGGCGGTGGAATTACAGACCAGCGGCGACCTCGAGCACCTGGACTCCCTGTCCGAGGTCACCATCTTCCGCGTAGCCCAGGAAGCCCTCTCCAACATTGCCCGCCATGCCGGCGCCGCCAGGGTAAGGTTCATGCTCAAGGGCGATGACGGCTGGGTGGAGATGGTGGTGGAAGACGATGGAGCCGGCTTCTCGGAGCGGGAAGTGCGGGAGAGGATGATCATGGGCGAATGCCTGGGCATCAGGGGGATGCGGGAAAGGGCGGAACTCATGCAGGGAGACCTGGTGATAGACTCACGCCCGGGAAGCGGAACCAAGGTCAGCCTCTCTTTCCCGGTGCGGCGCCGGTAGAAGGAAGGACAGGCATGAAAGACGCGATACGCCTGGCGGTTGTCGACGACCACGAGATCGTACGCATGGGCGTAAACCGCCTCCTGGACAGCGAGAGCGGTATCAGCGTGGTGGGCGAGGCCGAGAACGGGAGCGAGGCCCTGGACATGGCGCGGCGCACGAAACCGCAGGTGATGCTCGTCGATGTCAAGCTGCCCGATATCAGCGGCATCGAGGTCGTGCGCAAGCTGAAGAGCGATCCCGAGACCGCGGGGATCCAGGCCATCATCCTCACCGTCTACGATGACCTGGAGATAGCGGCGGAGGCCATACGCGCCGGCGCAATAGGCTATATCCTCAAGGACTGCGGCAAGGAGCAGTTGCTCAAGGCCATCACCTCGGCCGCCGATGGCGTTCCCCTCGTCACATCCTCCATAACCCATCAGCTCGTCGCGGTGCTGCGCGAGCAGGACTGCCTGGTGACCACAGTACCCAGCGAGGAGGACCCCCTCCTCTCCCTCACCGACCGCGAGACGGACGTCCTCCGCCTGGTGGCCAAAGGCTACAGCAACAAGGCGGTGGCCAAGGAACTCGGTATAACCATCAGCACCGTCAAGACCCACCTGCGCAACATCTTCCGCAAGCTCGGAGTGGAGGACAGGGCGCAGGTTATCATCAAGGCCATCAAGGAAGGCATGCTCTGACCGCTTGCCGGCGGCATGTCCGGCACAGGCAACCGGCATCGCCAAAAATACTACCGAAATAACCCCGAGACGCGGCTTCCATGTGTCACTGCGTTATGTTATATTTCTAACGGCAACAAAGACAGCGGCCCACCGCTACTCACCGGGCCACAACAGCTCGCCGGGCTGAAGGACGTATGGGTTGAACAGGATCATTGTTTAAGGGTTCCGCGTTACGCGGAAACGGTAAGATTGGCATGGAAAATGATGGTAATATGACTACGCGCCTCATCGCCGCCGCCACTTCCGTCAAGGATGAGATAATCGATTTCTTCAAGGCCAATCCGTTTCTGCTGGTCAGCGAGGCCAGGTTGGCTGCGCTGCTGTGCCGGCCTCCGGAGATGGTCTGTGAGGCGGTTGCAGTGCTCCTGGATGCGGGGTTGTTGGCGAGAAGATACGGTGAGGCCCTGCTTTGCGTCAAAGAGGAACTGGATGAGGCCGGCCTCAGTGGCCAGGCCTAGGACTCCTGCCCGTCCGATCGCTACTGGCCATCCCGCGGAGCTGCGGGGCACCTGAACCCCCTTTCCCCCGTCTCAAAGCTATTGGGATGCGAGGAGTTGGCCGATATTCTACCTGAGAGCCGGTAAGGCATCTTGTGGTTAAATCGTATTATTGTTAAAAAACGATACTATTGTTATCATAGAGCTCAATACGAGAGCGCAGAAGAGAGCAAACTTAGGTGGTGCGCAGCAGACGATGCGATCTGGAGCCGGATACCGTAAAGTCCTGGCGGCGCTCATGGTGGCGGCGGTGCTGTTGGCGAGCCTGCTTACTCCGTCTATCCACGGCGAGGGGGAGGCGTACGCGGGTGGAGGAAACATCACTTTCTTCGGCCATGGCCGCGGCCATGGGGTGGGGATGTGTATGGCAGGGGTCTACTACCGCGCCATGCGCGGCGAGGAGTACCACGACATCATCCGCGCCTACTACACGGGGGTGAGCTTCTCGCACGTCAGCGACGACATGCCTATCAGGGTGCTCTGCCGCGACAACGTTATCCGGATTTTCCCCCTCAAGGAATATCTCTACCGCCTTCAGGAGGAGCCCGACTCCTGGCCCACGCAGGGCCTGAGGGTGACCATGGTAGCGGCCAGGACCTATGCCCTGTCGTGCATCAACCGCGGCAAGCACGCCGGAGACGGATACGATATCTGCCCATACGGCAGCTGCTGCCAGGCATTCGTGGAGACCATCGACCCCAGGACGAGGCCGAACATCGTGGCCGCGGTCAACGCTACCGCCGGGGAGATAATAACCTATGGGGGGCAACCCATCGTCGCCGCCTACAGCTCCTGCTGCGGCGGCTATACGGCCAGCATGGAGGAGGCCTGGGGGGGAGAGAACCTGCCCTACCTCAGTCCTGTTCCCGACGACGCCTGCGCCACCGACGAGGACCATGACTGGCAAGTGACCATGGCCTGGGAGGAACTGCAGGCCAAACTGAACTCCCATGCCGATACCGCGGTGGGCACGCTCTACGGGCTCGAGGTCACCTCGCACTGGACCTCGGGGCGGGTCAGGTACATCCGCATCGACGGCAGCGGCGGCAGCAAGACGGTGAGTGGGACCCTCTTCGCCTCCGTGGTCGGGCTGCAGACCCATTTCTTCTCCATGAACTCCCAGAGCTTCGACGAGTACCTGCTCATCCAGAACCCCGGCGCGGTGGCCGCGTCGTGCACGGTGACCTACATGTTCCCCGGGGGCGGGACCATGCAGGAGACCTGCCAGGTGGGCCCGAGGTCGCGCTATACCATCCACGTGAACGACAGCGTTCAGAACTCCGAGGTCTCGGTGAAGGTCAGCTCGGACCAGCCGGTGGTCGCGGAGCGCGCCATGTACTTCGACTTCCTGGGCAGCGGCCGTAAAGGGGGCCATTCGTGCATGGGCATCAGCGAGCCCTCCCTGCAGTGGAACTTCGCGGAGGGATATACGGGCGGCGACTTCGACACCTTCTTCCTGGTGCAGAACCCCAACGGGGCTGAATCCCACCTCAAGGTATCCTACATGGGTGGGGACGGCGAGGTGGACGAGTTCTACTATACCCTCGCCCCCAGCTCGCGCATGACCATCTGGATGGACCGCGAGCCGGGACTCGAGAACGGCGAGTTCTCGACGCACATGGAGAGCGACATCCCGGTGGTGGCGGAACGGTCCGTCTATTTCGGATACAACGGGGAGAAAGGGGGGACGGCGGCGGATGGCGCCAAGACGCCCAGCCAGGGATGGTATTTCGCGGAAGGCTACACCGGGGGGGAGTTCGACACCTATTTCCTCCTCTCCAACCCCAATGGCGATGCCGCCGAGGTGTCCCTTACCTTCATGCTGCCGGATGCCTCCAGCCGGGAGACGAAGGTGGTGCTGCCGGCGTACAGCCGCGGCACCGTATGCGTGGACGGCCTGTCGGGCCTGGAGCGGGCCGAGTTCTCCACCAGCGTGGCCGCCAACAGGCCCATCGTGGCCGAGCGGGCCATGTATTTCAGGTACGGCGGCAGGGGAGGCGGACATGACGCCATGGGCGTAGACGAGCCCTCCACCACCTGGTTCTTCGCGGAGGGTTTCACGGCAGCGGATTTCGACACATATATCCTGCTGCAGAACCCGAACCCCACCGGCGCTACGGCCACGGTCTTCTTCATGCTGACCGGTGGCGGCGAAATGAGGCAGGAGGTCAGTATAGAGCCTTACGCCCGCTACACGCTGCACGTGGATTCCGTGCCCGGCCTGGAGCAGGCCGAGTTCTCCACCCTGGTGGAGTCGCAGACCCCCCTGGTCGCGGAGCGCGCCATGTACTTCGTCTATAACACCCGGGACGGGGGGAGCAGTTCGCAGGGCACCACCACACCCGCCCTGGAGTGGTATTTCGCGGAAGGCTACACCGGAAGCTGAGCGGGGACGCCCCCGATTCACCGCTGTCCGTCCTCGGGAGCGAGGTTATAATAGGTCTGACGGTACAAGGCCCGGTTAAGAGGGGACGAACGGCAATAACGAGGGGGACAGGCCGATTTCCAAGCGTTACATCGTGATCGTCGTCGTCATGGTCGCCGCCTGCATCGTCCTGGTGGCCATCAGCTACCTCATGCTCAACGTGCTATCGAACATGGTCATCACGCCCAAGACCACGGTGGAGGTAGTCGAACGCGAGGGCGAGCTGTTCTTGCCCCTGGAGGGTGTGGAGGTGCTCTCCATGCAGATCAGCGCGGACGGCAGCTATCTCGCCTGCACGCTGAAAGAGCAGGGTGGAGGCACGGTGCTGCGGGTCCTCGGGCTGGGTGCGGGCGGCCGCACCGTCTTCGAACAGGGCATCGGCGGAGTCAGGATAGCCTGGCTGGGGAGCACGGCATCCCTCGCTTACGAGGACGCGGGAGATATATGGCTGCTGGACGTTACCAGCCTGACGCGGAGCAACCTCACCGCCAGCCCCGAGCTCGACAGCGAGCCCATCCCGTCCCCCGACGGAAGATACATACTGTGGACGGTCGCCAGCGCGGACAGCACGGGAGATGAGCCCGCTTTCTGGCTGATGCGGGCGGACGGCTCGGAGAAGGGTTTCCTGGCAAAGGCACAGCCCCTCGCGGTATGGGATGCCTCGGGAGGCAGGGTGATGTCGCGGCGAGCTACCGCCATCTCCGCCGGCGGGGAGAGCAGCCGCTACTTCCTGGAGACCGCCGTCCCCGGCAAGCCGGGCTGGGAACAGTTCGTGGAGTGCGAGGGGGAGGTCACCTTTATCTGGTGGCCTTCCAGGGACACCGTACTCTATGTGGGCCCGGTGCTGGTGAAGGAGCAGGACGTGGTCAAGGGAGTGTGGACCAGGGCTGAGCAGCCGGATAAATTCAAGAAAGTGGCCTCCACCGACGGGCTCGGCTTTGAGCGGTCGCATTACCTGTTCTATCCCTCGCGTACAGAGGAGTGGCTGGCTTACGTGGGCATCATGGGCCTGGAGTACCTGGATTACGGCGAGCGCGTCATCTACCGCTACCCGGACCTGGAGGCATGCACGCCGCTGGCGTGGAACGAGGACGCGGAGCAGCTGTTCTATATCGGCCCGCGGGGCATCTACCGGGTGGAAGCGGGAGGAGGATGAAGGTGGCGGATGAGCGCAAGACCAAGATAGTGGCTACTCTGGGACCGGCCTGCCGCGACCTGAAGACGCTCGAGCGCATGATCGCGGCGGGGATGGACGTGGCCCGCATCAACGCCTCCCATACCTCCCCCGATGACATGGGGGATGAGGTAAAGTCCCTGCGGGAGGCCTCTCGCCTCGCGGGCAGGGAGGTAAGCGTCATCCTGGACCTCATGGGCCCCAAGATCAGGACCAGGGACATCTCGGGCGGCGAGGTCCTCCTCGAGGAAGGTGGGGAGATCACGCTGTCGCGGGATGATTTCCAGGGCGATGCGTCCCGCGTGAGCGTGAGCTACCCGCACCTCCACACGGCGCTGCGGCCGGGCGACGAGGTGCTCATCGACGACGGGGCCCTGCGCCTCGAGGTCCTGCGGGTAGCTGACGGCGAGGTGGTGTGCAGGGTGGTCTCCGGCGGGCCGTTGCGTTCCCGCAAGGGCATCAACCTGCCGGGGGCGAAGCTGGATATCCCTCCCCTGACCGACAAAGACCTCTCCGACCTTGACCTTGGCCTGGAGCTGGGCGTGGACTGGGTGGCGCTCTCCTTCGTGAGATCTCCCGGCGACATCGCCCTTCTGCGCTGGGAGTTGAGGCGCAGGGGTTCCGACCTCCCCATCGTGGCCAAGATCGAGAAGCAGGAAGCTGTCGAGGCCCTCGAGGCGGTGGTGGAGGAGGCGGACGGGGTGATGATCGCCCGCGGAGACCTGGGCGTGGAGATGGCGCTGGAGGACATACCTCTCATCCAGAAGCGCATCATCGAGGCCGCCGCCAGCCATGGCAAGCCCGTGATCACCGCCACCCAGATGCTGCAGAGCATGATCTCCAGCCCGGCGCCCACACGGGCGGAGGTGTCCGACGTGGCCAACGCCGTCTTCGACGCCACCGACGCGGTGATGCTCTCCGGGGAGACGGCGGTAGGGGACTTTCCGGTGGAGGCGGTGGACACCATGCGGCGGGTGGTGCTCAAGGCGGAGACGGTCCTCCCCTACGACCACTGGCTAGGCGAGCGCAGGCGCTGGATCAGCAGCGGTACGGTGGAGGCGGTCTGTTTCTCCGCCTGCGAGCTGGCCAGGCAGACCGGAGCCAGGGCCATCGTGGCGCCGACGGAATCGGGTTTTACGGCGCGACAGATGAGCCGTTTCCGTCCCCATCAGCCCATCCTGGCTCCTACTCCACGCCTGGCATCGGCGCGCCGCCTCACCCTGTTCTGGGGGGTCTATCCCCGGCTGGTCGAGGTGAGGGGGAGCATCGAGGAGATGTTCGCCACCGCCGAGGAGGTCGCCCGGAAGGAGGGACTGCTGGGGCCCGGCGATACGGTAGTGGTGACCGCCGGGGTGAAGGACGCGGCCGAAGTGGGCAAACCCACCACCAATACCATCCACTGCGTCAGCGGCTGAAGACGCCCGGTTGACTTCCATGACTTCTGGTTATAGTATGACTCATAGTCATTACATTGCCGGGGGAACAACCAGACCTGTCAGTCATTGGGCCGGGCTGCAGCGTGGTCGCTGAAAACGGGGGCCGTTCACGCCATGGGCATATCAGCGCGCAAGGAGAGGGAGAAGCAGCACCGCAGGGATACCATACTGGCCGCCGCCAGGGAACTCTTTTTCGAAAAGGGTTACCGCACCACCATGGAGGAGATCGCCGCGCGGGCGGAGCTCTCCAAGGGTACCCTGTACCTCTACTTCAACAGCAAGGACGAGCTGTACATCTCCGTGATCATGGAGGGGTTCCGCATCCTCGAGGAGCGTATCGATGGGGCGCTCAAAGGCGTGAAGGGCGCTGAGAGGCGCGTGAAGGCCGTCTACTACGCTTTCATCGATCACTGCCTGGAGAACCGGGAATATTTCCGCATCACCCAGTATTTCCTCACCGAGGACGCCCGCCGCAACACCTCCGGCGAACTGGTGGCCACCGTCAACCGCTATTCCGGGAAGATCCTGGAGCGCGGCGCGGACATCATCCAGGAGGGTATAGACGCCGGGGACTTCAGGGAGGATCTCGATGCCGCCGCCCTGGCCCTGATCGTCTGGAGGATGAGCACGGGCATACTCGACCTAGCGGTCCTCGGAGACGGTCTCGGACAGGGCGTGGGCATCGGTCGGGAGCTGTTCGACATGGCCGTCGAGGTCATACTGGCGGGCATCGGTAAACGTTCGGCGTTAAAGGATGAGCGGAGCCGCTCTATGGCTGCAGAGCAAGATACCGGCGTTGGTCCGGGGCGATGGGAAACGGGAGTCAGGTCTTGACGGTCCTTTCGAAGGGGCATTGGTCTCAGGCAATGGCAAGTGGGGACAGGATAGATCCTTACCCCACCCTACGGGGAGAAGAACGTACGTCTGTCGGG
>JBFLWJ010000002.1:234921-337144 GCA_040757835.1 Actinomycetota bacterium | reverse complement strand
CTCATCTTCGGCCAGCCCGGCGATGTGGCATGGGAGGTAGCTCCCGACGGCGACCTGACCATCGACATCAACGCCGCGATCTGATCCCGGCTTCCAGCCACCTCGTTTATCCGCGCAACTGCCCCCCATTCCATTGCCCATTCCCTTGACAGAACGCGGAGTTGGGGCTAAATTAATAGAACATTCATTTAATTAATATGTGGGACCACTGGGGGGGAGAGATGGCCCGGCCCAAAGACAAGGCGGAGACCCGGAAGAAAGAGATCCTGGAGAACTTCTACGCCGTGCTCGCCGAGGAAGGGCTGGAAGGCGCTTCCATGGCCAAGATAGCCTCGCGCATGGGCATCCACCCCAGTCTCATCGTACACTACTTCTCGAACAAGGAGGAGATGGTGGTCGAGCTGGTGGACTACATGCTCGCCATGTACGAGGAGACCTTCCTGCCACGGCTGCGGCGGATCGCCGACCCCGAGGAGAGGTTGCATGCCGCCATCGACGCCATCTTCGGCCAGGACTGGGCGAAGCTCGTGGACATCGGCGTCTTCTACTCCTGCTACGCGCTCAGTTTTCGCAACGCCAGGGTGAGGGACAGTTTCCAGAGGATGTACTCGAGGCTACGCGAGGTGCTGGCCGAGGAGCTCAAAGGGCTGATGGACCTGGGGGTCGTGGCGAAAGCGGACCCCGTCAGGTTCGCCGACTTCATCATCTCGCTCATGGAAGGATACTACTACTATCGCGGCCTTATGGGTGACGACCGCGGTTTCGAAGAACTGCGCCAGTTCCTCAAGGCGAACGCATCGGCGGTCATGAAAGCGGGCCGTCCTTAGAAGATCAAGTCACAGATCGGGGAAGGGGGAGCGCGATGTTCTCGCTGAAGGGAAAGGTGGCGGTGGTGACGGGGGCGGCCTCCGGGTTGGGCAAGGCGACCGCCCTGCGTTTCGCGCGGGCGGGGGCCAAGGTGGTGCTGGCGGACATCGACGACGCGAGCGAGGTGGCAAAGGAAAGCGGCGGCGTCTACATCAAGACCGACGTCAGCAGGGAAGACGAGGTAAAGGCGCTCATGGAGGCGGCGGTGGCGGAGTTCGGGAAACTGACTACGGTGGTCAACAACGCGGGCATCGGCGGCCAGATGGGCACGGTGGACAGTATCACCCGGGAGGGCATCGACGAGGCCCTGGACATCAACTTCAAGGGAGTGCTGTGGGGGATAAAGCACGCCGCTCCCGTGATAGAGGACGGCGGCTCGATCATGAACACCGCCTCCTACGCTGGCCTCTTCGGCACCCCGACCTACGGGTGCTACGTGGCCTCCAAGGCGGCCATCATCGCCATCACGCGCACGGCGGCCCTGGAGCTGGCGCCCCGCTGGATCAGGGTGAACTGCATCTGCCCCGGGACAGCCGACACCCCCATGGCCTACATCGAGGGGGCGGAGGTCGAACTCAAACTGGCCTGCATGCTGCAGCCCCTGGGCCGCCTGGTGCAGCCGGAGGAGGTGGCGGCGCTCTACCATTTCCTGGCAAGTGATGACTGCGGCATGGTCACCGGGCTGGCCATACCCATCGACGGCGGCATGACCGCGGGGCCCAGCCTGGGGGTGATCGGGCCACTCTACGAAAAGATCTTCGACGAAGCGCTGAACATGGAGGATTTCAAGGCGGAAGGATAGGCGGGGTCAGACCTGCGGGGGATCACGGGAGGTGCTGATATGGCGAAAGTAATGGGTGGGGAAGTCATCGTCAAATGCCTGCTCAAGGAGGGAGTGAAGAGGATCTTCGGCATCACCGACGCCGGGTACCACCCGGTGATGGCGGCGGCCGTGGCCAACGGCATCAGGTGGGTGGGGCCGCGCCACGAGGCGGCTGGGGTGCACATGGCGGAGGGCGCCTACAAGACCACGGGCGAGATACCTGTGGCCATGGCGGGATACGGACCCGGCACCGCCAACATGGTCTCCGGCCTTATCTGCGCGCGCGAGGAGGGAGTGCCGGTGGTGGCCATCTCCTCCCAGGCCCGCTCGGGGATAGTCTACCCCTTCGTCTCCGGGGCCTTCCAGGCCGTGAACCAGTACGACTACATGAAGCCGGTGGTCAAGTGGAACGCGGTGGTGCACCAGTGGAACAGGATCCCCGAGATCATCCAGAGGGCCTTCCGGGAGGCTATGGCGGGGCGGCCGGGACCGGTGCACGTGGACATACCCTACGACATCATCTTCGAGGAGGGCGACGACTCCGAGCTCAAGTACCTGGAACCGTCGGAATACCGCTCCATGGTCATGGAGCCTCCGGCGGCACAGATAGAGGAGGCCGCCAGGCTCATCGCCGCAGCGGAGAACCCCATGCTCATCGCGGGCACGGGGGTGCTCAACTCCGGGGGGTGGGACGATTTCCTGGAGATGGTGGAACTGCTCAACTGCCCCGCCTCCACCTCCATGTCCGCCAGGACCGCCTTCAGCAACGACCACTCCAACTACCTGCTGGGACTGGGCGAGGGCGCCCTGACGGCCCGGCGGGAGGCTGACGTGGTGCTGGCGGTGGGGACGCGCCTGGGAAACCTGGACCTCCCCTACGATATCTACTTCGGGGAGAGCGGCAAGCAGAAGCTGATCCAGGTGGACATCGACCCCAGGAACGTTGGGGCCAACCGGCCCATCTCCATGGGCATCGTGGCCGACGCCAGGGCCACCCTGCAGGCCCTGCTGGGAAGGCTCAAGGAACTGGGGGTGAAGCCGTCCTCGGGGGAGATGGTCAAGAAGTACAAGGAGATCGAGGCGGAGCAGATGGCCGTGCTCGAGGCGGCCCCCAAGGGCTACGAGGGGGACAAGGTCCACCCCGCCACCTCGGTGGAGACGGCTGCCAAGGTATTCGGCCCGGCCGCCATCAACGTGGGGGACGGCGGCAACACCAGCCTCTTCGACGCCCTCTATCTCCGTTTCACCACCCCCAGGACCTCCCTGGGCATCTTCGAGTTCGGCCACCTGGGGACGGGCATCCCCATGGCCATCGGGGCCAAGCTGGCCAATCCCGACAAGGACGTCTACGTGATCACCGGTGACGGCGCCGCCGGGTTCAATTTCATGGAGATGGCCACGGCGGCCCTGGAGAAGGTGAAGATCACCGTCATCGTCCACGCCGAGGAGCACTGGTGCATGGAGGAGATCGAGCAGCTGGCCTTCTTCGAGGGCGACGCCTCCAGGGTCATCTCCTGCCGGCAATACCCCATCAGGTGGGACAAGGCGGCGGAGAGCATGGGCTGCTACGGCGAATACGTGGAGAAGGAGGAGGACCTGCTCGAGGCGTTCGAGCGGGCGAAGAACCACGAGCTTCCCGCCGTGGTGTGCGTGAAGACCGACTTCTACGCCAACCTCATCCCACCCCTGGCCGAGAAGTTCATGGAGGTCTACGAGGGCCCGCCAGCGCGGGAAGAGGCGGCCGAATAGCCGAACGGGACTCCGGGGGTCGGGCTGCGTTATCGGGCCCGGCCCCTGGCCGTAAGAGCAATGCTGGATATGATCCAAGATGCATGGGGGGTTATCATATAGAATACAAGCGGGAGGAGCGGCTTGAGGAGGAAGTGGAGTGGGGGAGCAGCATGACCGTGTGAGAGCGGCCCTGGAGCTGCGCGAACCGGACCGCGTTCCCACCATGGACGTCATGGAGGAGTACGCGAACATCTACGACGTGTTGGGAAAGAAACCCACCCCCCTGGGTTTTTTCGTCACCAACCACTACGCTTCCGCCCTCTTCGACCATGTCATGCCCCTGCTCAACCGCATCGGTTTCATGGACTCGGAGATGGACCGCTTCTCCCACGACCGCACCGAGGCGGCGGTCAAGCTGGGCTATGACTCCGCCTGGGTCATGCACGTGCCCATCTGGCGCTTCCGGGATTCCCGGGTGGCCGAGGACATCTTCGGCCACTACTACGACGTGGTGGTGGACGACCGCGGCAATATCGCAACCCCCGTCTACCGCGGCGGTCTCATCACCTCGCCCGCCGACTGGAAGGCGTGGGACAAGCGGGCCATCCTGCGCCTGCCGGAGAGAGCGAACCGGGTGTACGGCGGCATACAGAAGGACTTCGGCGACCGCATCGCCGTCTTCGCCAGCTTCCTCTACGGGCTCTTCGAGAACACCTGGCAGCCCCTTGGCTTCGAGCGCTTCGCGGTGGCGCTGCGCCGGGAGAGGAAGTTCATCGAGCAGGTGATCAAGTTCTACGAGGACCACTACTGCCTGATGATCGAGGCCTGGGCAGACGCCGGCGTGCCCGGCGCTGTTTACTCCGACGACATGGCCTACCGCTCCGGGCCCATGCTAAACCCCCGCCTCATGGACGAGCTCTACGGGGACTCCTTCCGGCGCATCACCGAGACCGCGCATTCCCACGGCATGAAGATCGTGGTGCACACCGACGGCATGGTCTATCCGCTGCTGCCCTGGTTCGCGGACTGCGGCTTCGACGGCGTGCATTCCCTGGAGCCCACCGCCGGGGTGGAACTCGCCCACGCCAAGGAGATGGTGGGGGACCGCCTCTGCCTGTGCGGAAACCTGGACATCACCCACATCCTGGTGGACGCGTCCAGGGAGGAGGTCTTCGCGGCGGTGCGCGATTCCATCCGTGCGGCGGGAGCTGGCGGCGGATATATCGTCGCTCCCACCAACAGCCACCCGTCCATCGACATGCAGCGCCTGCGCTGGATGCTGCAGGCGGTGGAGGAACACGGCCGCTATCCCCTCAGCGGTGACTGATGTCCGTGGGGTGCAAGCTCCCCCCTGTCCGGGCCGTCGAGGCATGTCCCGCGCCCTCCTGACGTGGCGCGGACAGGGTGGAACAACGGCGCTATAATCAGAACCAGGAGGGTGCGCATGGAGAAGAACTATGCCAGTTGGCCCGCGGGCGTTTTCAAACACCTGAACTATCCCGACATCCCCGTGTTCCAGATCTTACGTTCATCCGCCGCGAAATGGCCGGAGAGGAACGCCATGATCTTCGGGGGGATGGAGATAACCTTCCGGGAACTGGACCTGCTCTCGGACCGCTTCGCCGCGGCCCTGGCGGACCAGGGGGTGAGCAAAGGTGACCGGGTGGGCGTGCACCTGCCCAACTGCCCGCAGTTCGCCATAGCTTACTTCGGGCTCTTGAAGGCGGGCGCCGTCTTCGTGCCCCTGAGCCCCCATCTCTCCGAGAGGGAACTGGCTTTCCAGCTCGGCGACGCAGGCGTGGAGACCTACCTGGGACTCGACATCATCTCCAGGAAGCCGCTCCGGGTGATGCCCGAGACCCCGGTGAAGAGGGTCATCCTGACCAGCCTCTCGGACTGTTACCCGCGCGTGACCGCTCCGGTGAAAGCGTTGAGGAAGAAACCGCTGGATGTCAAGGCCATCGATTTCTCCGATCTCCTGGAGCGTTATCCGGAAGAGGCGCCCCCCCTTGATTTCGATGTGCGTGAAGACCTCGCCCATATCACCTACACGGGCGGGACAACCGGGGCCCCCAAGGGGGTCATGAGCAGCCACTACAACGTCGTGGTGAACTGCTGCCAGTATGCCCAGTGGTTCATCGGTGGTGGCGTGGCATACGAGGACGGCCTGCTGGATGTCGAACGCATGGAGGACGACCGGGAAGAGGACCATGTAGTCAGGCTGGCGCGTGAGATATCTCTCATCGTCATCCCCTGGTTCCACGTCATGGGGATCATCGGTGCCCTTGATATCCAGGTCATGAACGGTTGGACCATGATCGTGTCCCACCGCTTCGACCCCGAGCAATACCTGCGTTCCATCGGCAAGTACGGCGCGACCGGCTTCGGGGGGGCTCCCCAGCTCTTCGTCCCCCTGGTCGACCACCCCCTGTTCGAAAAGGCGGACATGTCCAACGTGAGGCTGGTGGTCTCAGGAGCCGCCCCCATGCCCGTCCATCTCCTGGAAAGGGTGATGGAGAAGATCCCCGGGGTGGTCTGCGAGGGGTACGGGCTCACGGAGTGTACCATGGGCTGCACCGCCAACCCCCCCGCGAGGGACCGGATAAGGCTCGGTTCGGTGGGCCTTCCCCTGGCGGATACCGAAATCAGGATAGTCGACCTCGAGACCGGCGAGCGGGAGGTGCCGGCCGGCGAGGCGGGCGAGGTATGCATCAGGGGCCCTCAGGTAATGAAGGGCTACTGGAAGGATCCCGAGGAGACGGCACGGGTACTGCGCGACGGCTGGCTCTATTCCGGCGATATCGGGAAGTTCGACGGGGACGGATACTTGTATATCGTGGGCCGCAAGAAGGAGATGCTGATCTACAAGGGGTACAACGTCTATCCCGGGGAGCTGGAGGAAGTGCTCAACGGACATCCCGCCGTATCCAGGTCGGTGGTGGTGGGGAAGAGCGACGAGCGCTACGGCGAGTTCCCGGTGGCCTTCGTCGAATTGGAAGGGGGCTACGAGGCTGGAGAGGAAGAACTGCGGGAATATGCCAACCAGCACCTCGCCCGCTATAAGAGGATCCGCATCCTGAAGATAGTGGATGACCTTGCGTCCGGCCTGGAGAGCGGCCGCGGCCGCCAGGAACTCCGGGAAAAAGCCAAGGCCCTGGAGGAATAGGACCACCTCCCACCGGCAAACACCCACCGCTGATGACCGCACCCGTCCCGGCATGCCAACTGCCTGGGCGCGGGGGGCCTTACGGGTCTTCTGGGATCGGCGCCGGAATCCATCGTCTCGTACGGCGCCGGGCCGTCGGGAAGGCTGGTCCAGACTCGCAGGAGCCGCAGCTTCACGCCCCCGCCCGGCCTCTGCGACCGGCAAGATGAAAAAGACCGGTTTGAACCCTGTTAGATTTGCTTATCAAGTGGGTATAAGAAGTAACCAAAGGGGAAGCAATTCGAGTATTCTTCGCAATATCCGTATCACGAAAACCTGCAGCCGTAGCATTTCCGCAGCACCCTTCATATACCTTTGATCCGGTGGGCGTGGCTTGACCTGAAACAGGGGGGAGAGCGATGGTTGGCGTCACTCTGAACGGGCAGCGGGTAGAGGTGCCGGAAGGTGGCACGTTGTTACAGGCCGCGCAGGGCGCCGGCATGTCCATACCCACGTTGTGCCACCATCCCGCCGTCGCGGACAGCGGGGTATGCCGGGTCTGCCTGGTGGAGGAGGAAGGGAGCGGCCGGCTGATCACCGCCTGCGACACACCGGTGGAGGAGGGGATGGCGGTACTCCTCGACAGCGAGCGGGTGAGGGAGGCCAGGCGGACCATGCTGGAGCTGATATTCTCGGCCCACCCCTTTCACTGCGAGGTATGTGAGAGCAACAACTCATGCCGGCTGAAGAGGCTTGCCTCGGAAGCGGGGATCTCGGGCAGGGAGCTGCCTTTCATGCAGGACTTCAGGCCGATAGTGGACGCCAACCCCTTCTACCTGCGCGACCTCTCCAAATGTATCTCCTGCGGCCTGTGCATCAGGGCATGCCAGGAGGTCCAGGGGGTGGGGACTTACGAGGTAAAGGGCACCGGCGCGCGCGCGCGGCCGGCAACGAGCCTGGACAGTGCCGTGGACAAGTCGGTGTGCGAGTTCTGCGGCCTGTGCGTGTCGCTGTGCCCGGTGGGCGCATTGATGGAAAAACCGTCCCTGCACCTGGGCAACGAGGACACGGCGGTGGTGACCATATGTCCTTACTGCGGGGTAGGCTGCTCCATGGAACTGCGCATACGGGATGGCCGCATCGCCGGCGTGCGGGCGGGCGTCCCCGGTTCCGTGAACGGTTACAGCCTTTGCGTTAAGGGACGCTTCGGCCTGGACTTCGTACATCACCCCGACCGCCTCACCCGCCCGCTCATGCGCCGGGACGGCGAACTGGTGGAGGTGTCATGGGACGAAGCCCTGGACGAGGTGGCCAGGCGCCTTTCCCGCGTGATAGAGGAGAACGGACGGGACGCGGTCGCTTTCCTCTCCTCGGCGAAAGCCACCAACGAGGAGAACTACCTGCTGCAGAAGTTCGCCCGCGCGGTGGTCGGCACCAACAACATCGACCACTGCGCCCGTTTATGACACAGTCCCACCGTCGCCGGTCTGGCGGCAGCGTTCGGGAGCGGGGCCATGACCAATTCCATCTCCGACCTGGAGAAGGCGGACGTGATCCTGCTCACAGGCACCAACACACCGGTCAACCATCCCGTGATCGCCGAGAAGATAAAACAGGCGGTGCTCTACGGCCGGACCAGGATGTTGATCGTCGATCCCCGCGAGATCTCTCTCTCCCGTTACGCCGTCATGCACCTCAAGCCCCGCCCGGGCACCGACGTGGCCTGGATCAACGGCATGGCCAAGGCGATCCTGGATGAAGGGCTGGAGGACGGGGATTTCATAGCGAGCAGGACGGAAGGGCTGGAGGAACTGCGCCGGACGCTGGAGGAATACACTCCGGAAAGGGTCGAAGAGATAAGCGGTATCCCCGCCGGGGACCTGGTGAGGGCGGCGCGTATATATGCCAAGGCGAAGCGCGCGGCGATCCTCTATGCCATGGGTATAACCCAGCATATAAGCGGCACCGACAACGTCTCGGCCCTCGCCAACCTGTCCATGCTCACCGGCAACCTGGGCAGGGAGGGGACGGGGGTGAACCCCCTGAGGGGCCAGAACAACGTGCAGGGGGCGTGCGATATGGGAGCCCTCCCAAACGTCTTCACCGGATACCAGAAGGTGGACGACGAGGGGGCCAGCGGAAAGTTCTCCGGGGCATGGGGACGACGACTGCCCGGGAAACCGGGTCTGTCCATCGTGGAGATGATGCGGGCCGCCGGGCGGGGAGAGGTACGCGCTCTCTACATATTGGGGGAAAACCCAATGGTGACCGATCCCGACGTGGGCCATGTCGAAGAAGCCCTCGCGTCCCTGGACCTGCTGGTGGTCCAGGACATATTCCTCACAGAAACCGCCGCCATGGCCGACGTGGTGCTTCCGGGAGTCTGTTTCGCGGAGAAGGAAGGGACCTTCACCAACACGGAACGCAGGGTGCAGCGCGTGCGCAAGGCGGTGGAACCTCCGGGAGAGGCGAAACAGGACCTGGATATAATCGTCGAGCTGGCTGAACGCATGGGCTATGACATGCCCGCTGTCTCAGCCGGGCAGATCATGCGGGAGATAGCCTCCCTGACGCCGTCATATGGAGGGATAGACTACGAAAGGCTGGAGGGTGGCGGCCTGCAGTGGCCGTGTCCCGACACGGAGCACCCCGGTACGCCGGTGCTGCACGCGGGGTCTTTCCCGCACGGCAAGGGGAAGTTCACGGCGGTCGAATTCCTGCCGCCGGACGAGCTGCCCGACGAGGAGTACCCCTTCATCCTCTCAACCGGGCGCCTGCTCTACCATTTCCATTCCGGCTCGATGTCCAGGCGGTCCCACAGCCTGGAGGAAAAAGCGGGGCGGGGGTGGGTGGGGATCAACCCCACCGATGCGAGGAAGATGAAGATCAGGGAGGGAGACGCCGTGCGGGTCACCTCCCGCAGGGGCAGCCTGCTCAGCCACGCTCATATATCCCCGCAGCTGCAGCAGGGGAGCGTGTTCGCCACCTTCCACTTCGCGGATGAGACCGCCAACATCCTAACCAACCCGGCCCTGGATCCGAAGAGCAAGATACCGGACCTAAAGGTATGCGCGGTGAGGCTGGAGAGATCGCAGGGAGGTGAGGGCGGTGAGAACGCCGGTCCGGCCTGAGCTGATGCTCCGTATCCTGGAAAAGATAGATAAGAGAGGCTACGCGGGCGCGAAGGAGATAGAGGGCGTCGCCTCACGCCTCCGCATGCCCAGCAGCCAGGTTTACGGTTTTATCAGCCAGTTCGAGGAACTGCCCCAGCACCCATGCCGGATACGGCTGAGGGTCTGTACCGGGCTCGCCTGCGCCGATGCGGGCGCATGGGCCATCTATGAGGAACTGAAGCAGAAAGCCCCCGGCGGAGTAGAGGTCCTCGCCGACCCCGGGCTTTCGCGCTGGCACAGCTCGCCGGCGGTATGCGTGGACGTCCAGGGGGAGGGAACGGGGATCGCGGAGGGGCTTACGCCGGACGATATCGACCGCCTGGCGGGCGACCTGGAAAGCGGGCGTCCGCCCTCCTTCAGGCCATGGCGCGATGTCCACCCCCCTCTACCGCGGGACCTGTCCGGGCGGGAGGCTTCTCCGTGGTCGCAGGCCGCGGCGGAAAAAGGCCTGCCGGAGAGCTGGGGCCCGGGCATGCTCTCCTGGGCCTCCGAACACCCCGAAGAGATATGGAAAGGCATCGCGGAAGGGCCTCCGCCCCGTCCGGACAAGGGAGCGGCGGCCATAGTCTGCGACCTTGCGGGACCCCAGGGAGAGAACAGCGTGAGCTTCGCTTCGTTCCAGCTCTTTCCCAGGGCGGTCGTGGCGGGTTGTGCGCTGGCCGCCGCCGCCTGCGGCGTACGCAAGGTGGTCTTCTATCTTCCCTGGGAGGAAAAAGAGCTCGCGGGCGGACTGGAGAAGACCGCGGCGGACCTGCTTTCCGGGTCGGGGATCCGGTATTCGGTCTTCAGGGGACCTGCACGGCTGGCAAGTGCGTGGGATATAGGAAGGGCAGCGCTCGTGCAGGGCATGATGTTATGGCGTGCGGCGTCCCTTTACGGCTGGGAAGGCACCGGGGACGGCGGCAGGCCGCTGGTTGTGCTCGATGCCGAGGACGTCTGGAGGGTCCCCTGGCGGGCCGGCGGGGAACCCGCGCAGAGGCAGGGACAGGAAAGCGGGCGGATGTTGTGCCTTGCGGGCGGTGAAGGGCCCCCCCGCCTGCTGGAGGTATCGCCGGGCGGGAGTATCGCCGGCATATTATCGGACCCCGGCCTGGCGCCGGAGTACGGGTCGGCGAAAGCCGTCCACGTGGCCCGCCGCAGCGGGGCCGAGGTCGTGCCGGCGCGGAACGGCGAGGTAAAGGCAGAGGGCGCGAGGGAGGTGGTGGTGCTGGACACCCTGAGCTGCATGCCCCGCTGGGCCCTGTATCTCTCCTGGGATGCGGAGAGGAGCTGTTGTGGGGGCTGCATCCCGGGGAGGACGGCTCCGGCGGCGGCGGCACGGCTCCTGAGGGGCATACTTGAGCCCGGCGCGGAAACGGGCGTGCTCGAGGGCCTGGGGAAACTCCTCGAACAGGCGAGTGGGCTTGCCATGTGCCCACGGCTGCTGGAAAAGCTGCAACCTGTCAAGGACTGCCTGCTGGAGTTCGGGGAGGAATTCGAAGAACACTCGGCACGGGGCACCTGCATGGCGGGCTCCTGCGAAGCGGCGGTCGAGGCCGGGGATCAGGAGGGGGGAAGATGAAGAACATCACTCAACAGAAGAGCCTCGAGGAGATCACGGGATCGCTGGGAACGGCCCGTCAGGTCCTCCTGGTAGGGTGTGGCACGTGTCCTGCCATGGCGGAGACGGGCGGGCTCAAAGAGGTGGAGGAGATGGCCGCCGTCCTGGCGGACGCGGGTTTTGAGGCGGTCTCGCGGACCGTGATCCCCGTGGCCTGCGAACCTCTGCCCGGCGAAGCCCGGGTCGAATTCGAGCGGCTGCTGGAGCCGGCGCAGGCGGTGCTGGTCCTGGCCTGCTCGCTGGGAGTCAGGATGGTCTCCGACTATACGGGATTGCCGGTACTGCCCGCTCTCAACACGCTCTTCGTCGGGCGGGAGGCGGAACCCGGGTTCTTCGTGGAGGAATGTGCCCAGTGCGGCGATTGCGTGCTGGGGGAAAACGGCGGCATATGCCCCATCGTACACTGCGCCAAGAGCCTCTTCAACGGGCCCTGCGGTGGCTCGGTGGGAGGCAAGTGCGAGGTAAATGCCACCCTGCCCTGCGGTTGGCAGCTCATCTACGACCGCATGAAAGCGTTGGGAAGGGTCGATGAGCTGTCCAAGATCAGGCCGTACAAGGACTGGAGCAAGTCCGTGAGCGGCGGCGCCAGGCGCATGCGCATCCCGGTGCCACCGCCTCCAACCCCGCAAGAAGGGAAAGAATGAGAAAACAGCTCTTATACGAGATCTCCAAGCCGGTCATCGCGGCCGTAGGCGTGGAGAACGTCCTGCGGGCCATAGTGGAGTCGATCGCCAAGGGAACGGGCGCGAAGGGTTGTTCGCTCCTGATCATGAACGCCGACAGGAGCAGGCTGGTCCACCGCATCAGCTATGGCATCAGCGGAGATTTCCTGGCCAAGGGAGAGATCGAGATCGACGAGACAGTGAAAAAAGTACTCCAGGGAGAGGCCGTCTCCATCCCGGACGTGGCGAACGACCCGCGCATGCAGTACCAGCAGGAGGCATTGCGGGAGGGCATCGCCTCGATACTCTCCATACCCATGCGTTCCTACAGCGGCATCATCGGGGTGATGCGCGTCTATACGGCTGAGCGGCGGGATTTCAGCCGGGAGGAGATCGATTTCCTCGATTCCATCGCGGAGCTGTCGGGCCTGGTGCTGGACAAGGCCGAGGAACGGGAAAGGATAGCCGAGGAGGCGGACAGGGCCCGGGAAGAGCTGTGCCGCATGAGCGACGAACGCGAACGTTTCGTCTACCTCATGGGCATGGTCGCCCACGACCTCAAGGCCCCGCTGGCGGCCGTGCAGAGCTACATCAAGGTGATCCTCAGGGGGAGCACGGGGCCCCTGACGGAGAAACAGGAGGAATGGCTGAACCGCAGCGTCAAGCGCATAGAGGGGATGCTCGAACTCATCAGCGATATCGTGGATATCTCCCGCCTCGAGACCGGCCATATAGCCCCGGAACTGACCTCGATATCGTGGGAGCAGGTCCTGGAGAACTGCATCGAGGTCGCCAGGGGCCTGGTGGAGCCAAAGGGCATAGAACTGGTCGAGCAGATCGAGCCCGACCTGCCGGAGATCTTCGCCTCGGAGGTGCGGCTCTGCCAGCTCATCAACAACCTGGTATCGAACTCCGTACGCTACACCCCGAGCGGGGCGAGGATTTACATAAGAGCTTTCAACCGGGACGACGATGTCGTGGTGTATGTCGAGGACGAAGGATCGGGGATAGAACCCGCCGTACTGCCCAATATCTTCGACGACTTCTTCAAGGGCGACCGGGAATCCCGCGAGGGGACCGGCCTGGGGCTGTCCATCTGTAAACGTATCGTGGAGATGCACCACGGCAGGATATGGGCGGAGAGCCCGCCTCCGGGCAAGGACAAGGGTACGCGTATCACCTTCACCATCCCCAAAGGGGCCATTTGCGATTTGACATTCTGGGATAGACAAAAGGAGGACAGGTCGTGAAATCCGGAAGCAACCTGGAACGCGTTCTCGAAGCGGGCCATTTCGCAGTCACGGCTGAGATAGGCCCGCCGAAGAGCGGATCGGCAAGGGTGATAGAGGCCCATGGAGAGGAGATCGGCCATGCCGCAGATGCCTTCAACGTGACCGACCACCAGACGGGCGTGGTGCGGCTGTGCAGCCTGGCCTCGTGCGCGATACTGCGGCGCATGGGTCTCGACGCCGTCATGCAGACCTTGTGCAGGGACGCCAACCGCATCAGGCTGCAGGGCGACATCCTGGGGGCGGTGGCGCTTGACATCAAGAACATCCTCTGCCTCTCCGGGGACCACGTGAAGTTCGGCAACCACCCCGAGGCGAAGGGGGTCTTTGATATCGACTCCGTGCAGCTGATACATACCGTGAAGATGATGCGTGACGAGCACAAGTTCATCTGTGGAGAGGAAGTGGCGGGGGATATACCCCTGTTTATCGGGGCGGTGGAGAACCCCTATGCCGACCCCTTCGAGTTCCGCACCGCCAGGCTGGCCAAGAAGATAGAGGCCGGGGCCGATTTCATCCAGACCCAGGCGGTCTACGACGTGCCGAAGTTCGCCGCCTGGATGGAGGAGGTCTGCGATGCGGGACTGGACAGGAAGACGCACGTACTGGCGGGGATTATTCCCGTAAAGTCGGTGGGTATGGCAAGATATATGAAGAAGTTCGTCTCCGGCGTGGAGATACCCGACGGGATGATCAGCAGGCTGGAGGACGCGAAGGACGTCAAGGAAGAGGGGATAGAACTCATCCTGGAGATCATCGATCAGGTGAAGCAGATACCTGGAGTGCACGGGATCCACGTCCAGGCGGTGGGGTGGGAAGAGATAGTGCCCGATATCATGGAGAAAGCGGGACTGTTGCCGCGGCCGGTGCTATAAGGAGGTGCTGATATATGGCGGCAAAGATTTTGATCGTTGACGACGATCCGGACATCGTAGACGCGCTTTATGTCCTGCTGGAGGCGGAGGGCTACGATGTCGTCTCCGCCAGCGACGGGGAGGAGGGGCTGGAGCGTATCAAGGAAGAGAACCCCGACCTCATCATCCTGGATCTCCTCATGCCCAAACTCGATGGCTACGGTGTGTGCAAGACCCTGCAGGACCCCCGCTGGTCGAAGTGGAAGGATATCCCCATCCTCGTCCTGACGTCGGTCCGGGAGGAGGCGAGCCAACGCCGCTACGAGTTGGAGACGGGGGTGCGCATGGACGTCGACGACTATGTGGAGAAGCCCATCGACCCCGATGTGGTGATGGCCAGGGTGCGCAAGATCCTGGCAAGGAAGGAATAGCCTGGTATGGGCGGTAATGAACGGTTTATCCGGACCGCGAGTGGGGAAGATAAGAGATAACAGTCGGCCTTGAACCGATAGAAGCAGGGGTTGTAGCGGAACGGCCAAAGGAGGGGACGAAGATGAAGAAGATTCTACTCGTGGACGATGACAAAGATTTCATCGAGTCGACGCGCACCGTATTGGAGGAGAAGTACGAAGTTGTCGTGGCCTTTGACGGGGACGAAGGAATAGCCAGGGCGAGAGAGGAAAAGCCGGACCTGATCATCCTGGACGTGATCATGCCGGTCGAGGACGGTTTCACGGCGGCCGAGGAGATCGCGGGCGACGAGGAATTGAACAAGATCCCCCTCATGCTCCTGACCAGCTTCGGCACGCGCATGACCAAGGAGACAGAGATACCGCGGAGCAGGGGCATGGAGGTCTCCGCCGACGACTACGTCGAAAAGCCGGTCGAGCCGGACGCGCTCCTGGCCTCCGTGACCAGGCTGATCGGGGAATAGATCAGCCGTCCATAGTAACCGACAGCTGAATTGAAAGCCAGGAACAGCGTCTGCAAGCAGGCGCTGTTCGCATTCAGCCAGTGCTGCCCCTCGTCGTTTACTGTGCTATCCTGTGTGGAATACGGCTTAAGCTCTGAAGCGGGAGGTGGTTGAGCATGGAACAAACCAAGGAACCAACGCGGGATTACCCCTCCCTGTCGTCAACACCCTGGAGCCTGTGGGGCGTCCTCTACGCTCGCAGGTCGCACCGCAAGTACCTGCCGCCGGACGCCGGACGGGACATATCGGATTCCCTGAAGGAGACGGTGCGCCTGGCGTGTGCCGTTAGGGGGGCTTCCGAGGACAGCCTCCTGGCGGTGACGGACGCGGGGACGGTCGAGAGGATCAGGAAGCGCCTGCACAAGGGGATGCAGGGCAAGATCAACCTGTGGCTCAACCGGTCGCCGGTGCAGGGGTTCCTGGTGCTGGCCCTGCCGAAGCAGGACGTGCGCGCGGAGAGGCCGCGTGAGCTCCCCGCTACCGCCGCGGCGGCGGAGGACGTCGTGCTGTGGCTGACGGAAGCGGGCATGGGCACCTGCTGGTTGGGGGGATTGAACCAGAGGGAGATGAGGGAGGTCCTGGGCCTGGGCAAGGACATCTTCGTCTCCGCCGTCATCCCCTTCGGGAAACCGAAGCCGCGGGTTAAGGCCATGGACATGGACCACATGATGTACCTGCAGATATCCAGGAAGCGCAAGCCGCTGCCGGATATCGCCTGCCTGGAGGCCATCGACAAGCCTTATAAGCTGCCGGAGTTCGAGAAAGGTTCGTTCGCCGCCGCGGGCGCCCAGGATATAGCAGGTCTGCTGCGGCAGTTGGGGGAGAAGCGCGATAGCGATGCTGACGTTCCACTGGACCTGGCGGTCGACGCCTGCTTCGAGGCCGCCCGCATCTCGCCCAGCGCCGGGAACGTACAGAACTGGCATTTTATCGCGGTCCGCGGCGAGGATGCCTTGCGGGACCTGGCACAAGCCTGCGGGGTGGAGAGCGCCTGGAGGGCCGCCATCGTCGGCGCAGGCGACAAGGATATGAGCCGCCTATACGAGAAGATGGAGAAACCGTTCTGGATGATCGACCTGCCCATCGCCCTCTCCCAGATGTCCCTCATGGCCGCCTCCATGGGCCTGGCCCTGGACCTTTGCCTGAGCGACATCGACGAGACAGCGGTAAACGCAGTCGTAGGCCTCAAGCCACCGCTGCGCGCCGTAGGAGTCATAGGAATACGCTGATAGGACCTCATGGGGATGAAAGGGAGCTCACACAAAAAGCTCCCCGATCGCGCTCCTTAAGAACCCGCTTCTGTGGTTAATGGTCGGTTTGTCTAAACCCCGGAATGAATATATAATCTTCAGCGTTGCCGAGTCATGGGGAAAAAGGAGGGAAGATGAGCAGAAAAAGCCTGTTTGCAGTGATGGCGCTCATGCTCGCCCTTGTTCTGGTCGCCACGATGTTTGCGGCTGGATGCGGCGAGAAGGAGGAAGAGACCGAGGAGAAGGAGGAGGTGACCGTCACCACCCTGGAGGAGGGCAAGCTCCTCATGGGCAGCGACACCACCTACCCGCCGTTCGAGAGCATCGGGGACGACGGAGAGCCGGAAGGCTTCGACATCGATGTGGCCACTGAGCTGGCAGATCGTCTGGGATTGGAGCTCGAAGTGGTGACGACGGCCTGGGAGGGCATTATCCCCGGCTTGAAGACCGATAAATACGATATCATCATGTCCGCTATGACCATCACCGAGGAGAGGCTGGCCGAGATCGACTTCAGCGACCCCTACATCGACTCCAACCAGTCCATAGCGGTTATGAAAGGGACCACCGATATCACCGGTCCCGAGGATCTGGCAGGTAAGGTGGTGGGAGTGCAGGTGGACACCACCGGCCAGTTCACTGCGGAGGGAATACCAGGGATCGCGGAAATACGGAAGTACGACACCATCCTCATAGCCTTCCAGGAGCTGGAGCTGGGCAGGATCGATGCCATCATGAACGACTACCCGGTCAACGCCTACCTGAGCAAGATCAGAGGTCAGACCGAGATCGCTGCCACCGTCACCACGGATGAGCAGTACGGCATAGGCGTGAAGAAGGGCAATGACGAGCTGCTCGATGCGATAAACCTAGCACTTGCCGATATAATGGCCGATGGGACCTATGACAAGATCTTCGAGGATTGGTTCGGCGAGGAGTAAAAAGGTATAGACGGTTTTGTGCCGTGATTTTCTGGGCCTGCACCACGTATCGTGTGCAGGCCCATTTGATTTGGGGGACAGGCAAGGAGGGGCGATACCGCGGTTTGAAATGACTAATGAAACCACCACATCGGCATCCCCTCCATGGAAGGCCTTGCTCCCCCCCGGCCTTTTTCTGACCGTAGCAGAGCTGAGATGATCTGACGGGGGAGTGACTATGAAATCCGTGCCTGCTGTCTTGCTGTGGTCGTGGCTAGCCCTCGTGGCTGTGCTGGTGAGTGTTATCTTCATCCTGGTCATGAGGCTGCTCTTGGCCCACGAGGGCAGAAGGGTCGCGTTATCGTTGGGGATCGGTTTGGGTGTTCTTGCTGTAGGACTCGGTATATTTATCCTTACATATCTGGAGCCCGTTGACTCGTTCTTGGAAGACTTCTTGAACTGGGATACCTTCTTAATAACCTGGAAATACATTGTCAGGGGAGTTGTCATTACCATCGAACTCGCCGTGGTATCTGAAATATTCATTCTCATCCTTGGACTCGTGATTGCCCTGACAAGGATATCTCGCATCAAGACCTTCCGGACAATCGCGGCAATATATATTGACGTGATCCGAGGCATGCCACTCCTAGTGCAGATATTCATCGTATATTTCGGTCTAGGCTATCTGGGGTTGAATCTCAGCCAGTTCACTGCAGGAGTTCTAGCGCTTACCATCTGTTATGCTGCATACGAAGCTGAAATATTTCGTGCCGGGATTGAATCTATCCACAAGGGACAGATGGAGGCGGCGCGTTCTCTGGGCATGGGCTATTTCAAGGCCATGCGCTACGTGGTCCTGCCCCAGGCGGTGAGAAACGTCATCCCGCCCCTCTCCAATGAGTTCATCGCCTTGCTCAAAGACACCGCCCTTGTGGCGACCATCGGTCTCGCCGAGGTCTTTTTCCGTGGCAAGGAAATGATGGGAAAATATGCTAACGTTACCCCACTGATTATTTCGGCGATCTGCTACCTCATCATTACCATCCCCCTGATGCGGCTGGTGCAGTATATGACCACTCGTCTGTCCTTGAAGGATTGAGGGTGTCCCGCTGCGGTAGATGATGCATTAGAATGGAAGTCGTTGATGATCGTTTCTCTAAGGCGCCACAGGTCTTGAGAGATGGCGCGATGAGAGCGGACCCGGTTTCCGGAGGAGCGTGTGAACGACGAGAGCATGGTGGAAATAGTAGACCTCCACAAGAGTTTCGGACATCACGAGGTGCTCAAGGGCGTCAACCTCAAGGTCAAAGCATCGGAGGTCCTTGTGGTCGTAGGCCCCAGCGGCTCCGGTAAGAGCACCATGCTGCGCTGCGTGAACGGACTGGAGCACGCCACCAGCGGGCACATCTTCATCGAGGGTGTGGACATCACCGATCGCAATTCCGACATCAACGCCATACGCCAGAAGGTGGGCATCGTATTTCAGAGCTTCAATCTCTTCCCGCATCTTACTACCCTTCGTAACGTGACTCTTGCACCCATCAAGGTCAAGAACGAAAAACCAGATCAGGCTGAGGACAAAGCAAGACATATGCTGGAGAGGGTAGGCCTCAAAGACAAAGCCGAGGCTTACCCCGCGCACCTCTCGGGGGGGCAGCAGCAGCGAGTGGCCATCGCCCGGGCCCTGGCCATGGACCCCGACCTCATGCTTTTTGACGAGGTCACCTCGGCCCTCGATCCCGAGCTGGTACAGGAAGTTCTGGACGTCATGAAGGACCTGGCCAGAGAGGGCATGACCATGCTGGTGGTCACCCACGAGATGGGCTTCGCCAAGGAGGTGGGGGACCGCCTCATCTTCATGGACGACGGTATTATCGTGGAGGAGGGGCCGCCGGAGGAGATCTTCTCCAACCCCAAGAGCCCTCGTGCCATCGACTTCTTCTCCAAGATATTGAGCCACCTCTAGTCGGATAGTCTTTCATCCCTTCATCAGGACAGGGGGAAAGGTGAGCGGTCAGGGAATCGACCTCGTAGTCGCGGGAAACCTGAACACCGATATCGTCGCCCTGGGTGTGGACAGGCTCCTCTCTGCGGGTGAGCTCACGCACAGCGGAAACCTGCTCATCGGTCCCGGCGGCAAATCATGTAACATCGCGCGCATGGCGGCCGCTTTGATGGGGCCGGGCAAGGTGGCCATGGTGGGCAAGACGGCACGGGACCCGTACGGGCTGTGGAGGGTGCCGGTGGATGCCCTCGAAGGCGCCGGAGTTGATACCGGGTTCGTGAAGGTAGAGGATTTCGATACCGCGGGGGCATATCCGGGCATCGCCCTGATCCCGGTGAACGGCAGAGGTGAGAACCAGATATATTCCCTGCCGGGGATGAACGATGCCTTCGAGCCCCGGGACATAGATGACGCTTCTGTGTTGTTCGACGGGGCCGCCGGAGCGCGCATGCTCGCCCTGACCCTCGGACCGCCGCTGCAGACAGTCATCCACGCCGTCCGCAAGGCGTGCTCCTGCCGGATGAGGGTCGTCCTCGACCCCGGCGATGTCAACGAGCGCGACGACTACGGCGAACTCCTGGGCCTGGGCATCCAAGTCCTGGCCCCGAACGAACACGAAGCCCGCATACTGACAGGCGTCGAGATATCGGATATGGAAACGGCGCGGGAGGCCGCCCGTATATTTCGCGGCCGTGGGATCGATAGCCTGGTGCTCACTCATGGAAGCAACGGGGCCTACGTGTTCGCCGGGGAAGAGGGCAGGCACATCCCGGCGCCGCGGCTGCCGGATGAGGGCGTCAGCGACGAAACGGGATGCGGGGACCAGGTGACGGCGGTGCTGTGCGTAGAGCTGCTGCGGGGGAAAAGCCTCTGGGAAGCAAGCGAGGCGGCCGTGCTTGCCGGCACCCTGCAGTACCACCGGCCCGGCATCCGTCCGGTCACCAGGGATGAGATGGAGGCTGCCTCGAGAAAGGAGGGGCGATCTTGACCAGACGCCTTCTGATCGACACCGACCCCAACATCCACTTGCGCATGAGAGACATCGACGATGCCCTGGCCATCCTCTTCTGCGTAGCCTCCCCGGAGGTAAAGGTGGAGGGGATCACCGTCAATTTCGGCAACGTCAAGACGCCGGTGGGTTTCCAGGCGGCGGGGGACATCCTGAGAGCCGCGGGGGCGGACATACCCGTATTTCAGGGTGCCGCCGGACCGGACGACCTGGGCAGGGCGAACGAGGCGGTGGAATTCCTCATCGACACCGTGCGGGAAAACCCGGGCGAGATGACCCTGCTGGCCCTGGCCCCGCTGACCAACGTCGCCACCGCCTGCATGCTCGACAAGGGATTCGCGGCCGGCCTCGCGGGACTGGTGATCATGGGCGGAACCCTCGATTTCTGGGTCTTCAAGTACATCGGCGAGTTCAATCTCCACCAGGACACCAGGGCGGCGGCCGTGGTAATATCTCAACCGGTAGCCAAGACCCTTATTACCGCTGATGTCTGCTCCCAGGCCGTCTTCAGGGACGAACACCTGGCCAGGCTCAGAAGAAACAAGAGCGATGTATCCAGGTTATGCGCTGATTTCATAGAGCCGTGGCTCAAGTTGAACAGAAAGGTCTTCTTCCGCAAGAAGGGCTTTTTCCCCTGGGACGTTGTAGCGGCCTCTTACCTTGTGGACCACACCCTTTTCGAGGACAACCCCTGCACCTTCGAAATCGTGGAGAAGGGGCTTGGGAGGGGCCGTCTGGTCAACGTCAAGCGGGCGGGCGGCATGCAGGCCGGGAACGGGAAGAGGCCGGTGAACATGCCCCTCAAACTCGACGGCACCCGCTTCATGGACCTTTTCCTGGAGAGATTATCGCGGCTGTAAGCCGAAGACTACGGCTGCAGGATAAAGCCATAGCAACGGGCTCTTCTCTGATCCCTATACCAGGCCGCGCTTCTCGAGCTGTTTGACGATGGGCCGGGCGAGGCCCGTCCTGTCCAGGAGCCGCCAGTTACGGAAGAACGCCGGCGACGAGGTGTGCTTCATGAAGAAGTTGAACTTCCCGAACGGCTGGCCGCGCTCCCTGGCGATGCGGGTCAGGGTGTCGAAGACGTTGGCCGGGATCCCGGCGGCCTGGCCCTTGGGGACGAGGGCCACGGCACCCTCGGGGCAGGCCGACACGCACAGCCCGCAGCCGATGCACCTGGCTATGTCCACCTCCATGCAGCCGTCGCCCTCGATAAGGGCGTCCATCTGGCAGCGCCCGAGGCACTTCCCGCAGTCGCTGCACAAGCCGCCGTCTATGGCCACCTGGAAGGACGACTGCACCACCTCGGCGGGGTTCGGCAGGCCACGCAGGTTCCTGAGCATCAGGCAGCAGCAGGAGCAGCAGGTGCACATGCCGTTGAGCTCGCGGGCGTTCACCGGCTGGATGACCAGGGCCGACTTCTCGCACTCGTCGAGTTTTTCCAGGGCCTCCTCCACGCTGATGTAGCGCCCGTCCCCGTTCTCCACGAAGTGCTTCGAGTACGGGCCGAACACGAAACAGGAGTCGCGGGGGGCCTCGCAGCCTCCGTCCAGGTTGTCCCTGGTGGCGCGGCACAGGCAGGTCATCACGGAGATCTGCGTCTGCTGCTTCACCAGGTCGCGGATGCGGTCGTAGGTCTCGACGGCGGGAGCGGCCTCGATGGCCGACTCCACCGGGACTACCCGGAACATCTGGGTGTCCAGGGAGGTCCAGCTCGGGAAGTAATATTCACTGTGTTCCGTGAACATGCGCGCGAAGTCCTCGTCCATTATCTTGATCTGGGTCTCAACGATGCCGGGCATCCACGGCAGGGCCATGTACAGGGTATGGTCGCCGCTCTCCACCGGGAAGAGCTGGCCTTTGCTGGCCATGCGGGGGAGCATCTCGGCCGCCTCCGCCTCCGGCATCCCGGCCCGCCTCGCGATCACCGCGGGCGGCTCGGCCACGAGCTTGCAGTGAAGGAAGAGCTCCGCTTCCTCGGGGGTGAAAATCCGCTCCAGCAGGCGTATCTCCACCCCCGTAGGAGTCTCAGGATACCCGGCCGGCAGCTCATCCAGGTACTGGCGCAGCCTGGAATAGACGTCCTTGCCCACGGTCGTTTCGGCCATCTCGACCCCCTCCCTGGCGAGCGGACTGCTTACAAGAGATGTTTTGCCTTCTCTCATCTACCCTTGTCGATGGGATCATTCTAACACCGGGACGGCTTCAGCCGCCGCTTTTTCCGGCGCGATCTCGCTGATGAGCATCCCCGCAAGCATGAGGGCACACCCCAGCCATCCCCTCCAGGTCAGCGTCTCCCCCAGGAGGATGATCCCGAAGAAGACGGAGAAGACCGGCTCCATGATCAGCACCACCGAGGTGCGCACCGGGGAGATCTCCCGCTGGGCCCAGGCCTGCACGAAGAAGGCCAGCGCGGATGCGAAGACGCCGCAGACGATGATGGTGATCCATGCATAAGCCCCGCCGGGCAGCACATACTCCTCGAAAGCCAGGGCGGAGGCGGTCTGCAGCACCGCCACCACCCCCATCTGCACCAGGGTGAGCAGGAGGAGGTCGTGGCGCCGCACGAAGCGGTCCATGTAGATGATATGCAGAGAGTAGGTGAAGGCGCAGGCGAGCACCAGGATGTCCCCCGTGTTCACCTTGAGCCCCGGCTGCAGGGAGAGCAGGCCCAGCCCGATGGTGGCCACGATCACCGAGAACACCGAGCGCATGCCCGGCCGCTTGTGCAGGATGACGGTGGAGAGGATGGGCACGAAGACCACGAAGAGGCCGGTGATGAAGCCGGCGTTGCCGGCAGAGGTGCGCTGCAGCCCGAAGGTCTGGAAGGAATAGGCGGCGTAGAGGAACACCCCCAGCAGCAGCCCCGCGGCCGCCGTTCCCCAGTCGATGTCCCTCAAGCGCCTGCCGCATACCGCGAGCACGACCAGGAAGGCCAGGGTGAAGCGGTAGGACATGAAGACGAAGGGCGGCATGGAGGCCAGGGTCTCCTTGACCATGGAGAAGGTCAGCCCCCACACCACGGTTATGGCTATAAGAGACAGCTCCGCCTGCCTGGCCTTGGAGATGAACCGCTTGCCACCGGACATGAGTAGTACCTCGCTTCGCCGCTCTGCCGGTCAAGAGTTGAGTGTATTATATTGATGGTCCCGGCGTAAGTGTCTCTTCATGTGGTGTACGGCTGCGCGAGGCGTGGATGGGAACCAGGCGATTTCGTGCGGCGCCCGTGCGCCTGGCGGCGCAAAAAGGAGGGGTATGGAGGATGGGGGAGTTCAAGGATTCCATCTCTGACTGGCTTTGTGAACATGTCGACGCGTTCGGGTATGCGCCCGTGGACAGGTTCTCGGAAGCGCCGCGGGAACATCACCCCTCGCTCGTGTGCAAGGATGCGGCCACGGTCATCGTCTACGGCGTCACCGTGCCCCAGGCCGTGCTGACCTCGCCCGGGTACGGGCTGCACCTCCTGCAGCGCGGCTACCACACCGCCTACCCCTACCTGGACCAGGTGGGCCTGCGGCTGGCCAACCATATCGAGGCCGGGGGGTTTCCCGCGGTGGTGATACCGTCCTACGCCCCCATGGTCTTCCACGGGCTCGAGCCGTGGGGGCTCATCTCCCTCAAGCACGCGGCGGCCCTCGCGGGCGTGGGAACTTTCGGCCGCAGCGGCCTGGTCTACCATCCACGCTTCGGCTCACTGTTGCGCCTGGGGGCGGTGATCACCGCCGCGGAACTGCCGGGCGATACGGCGATGGAGGAGGAACCCTGCCCGCCCAAGAGCAGGGCTTGTCAGGAGGCTTGCCCGCCCGGGGCCTTTACCGGCGGTGATTTTCGGAAGATGGTCTGCCTGGGCCACACTATAAAACACGGTATCTATAAACTGGCCCTCAGCGGCGCGGAGGATCTCCAATTCATCGAGCGGATCATCAACACCACTGGCTACAACTACTGGATAGACTGCGACGAGTGCCTCAAGGCCTGCCCTTTGAACCGGAAGGTCTACCCCCAGAGATAACGGACCCCAAATCCCCCGCGTGGGTAAGACCAGTCGATGGCGTCCAGGGGGCAGATGAAGCGGCAGGTACCGCACTCCAGGCAGCCCTCATAGTTGAAGGCGAGCTGGCCCGTGCCCTCATCCCATTCGTAGTTGGCCGCCGGACAGGCGGGGATGCAGGGCCTGGTGGGACATGCCGGGCACAACTCTTTCTTGACCAGGATATGGGCTTCCTTGTCCCTCTCGATCTTGACCTTGGAGAGCTTGTTCTCGATCTCCTGCCGGCGCTCTTTCATCGCATCGCCTTTCCGATCTTCCTCTTGCGCATGGCCGAGCCCAGGGGGGCATAGGCCTTGACGGCGGCGCGCAACGGGCGCCGCAACGGCCCCGGCACCCAGTTCTCGGCGATTCGTTCATAGAGATCCCTGCCGTACGCATACGGTTCGGGATCCATAAAGGTGACCTCGTCCTCGAAGATGTTGCCCATGATATCGACCAGGTGTTCCAGGTATCCCGGCAGGTTCGCCTTGCCACTGTTCACCAGGTAGTTGCCGGCCGCTCTGGAGTTGTAGAGCATGCGCGCCAGGCCCGTCTTCTCGAGCGAAGAGACATAACCGCCCAAGGTGTCGGCGCTGAAGTCCCTCTTTCGCGCCGCACGTTCGATGGTCTCCGCTGCCATCATCCCTGACAGCATCCCCGGTGGTACCCCGATGTAGGCGTAGTCCATGAATCCGCCGGCCTCCCCGCACAGAAGCACGCCGTGGGAGTACAGGTTGGAAAAACCCAGCCTCCCCCCGTTGGAGATCATGTGGGCCTGGTACTCGCGCAGTTCACTGCCGGCGATGAGGGATGCGATGAAGGGGTGTTCCTTCACTCGCTGCAACCGGTCGTGGAGGTCTATCCCTACATCTCTGAGCCGGTCGACCCATCCGAAAGTGGCCAGCGAGATGCTGTCCCGGTTGGTATAAAGGGTGGTCGCCCCCAGGATGTCCTCGACGGCATGCCCCACCATCTCGTAGCAGATACCCTCCCCCGGGGCGAGCTGGAATCTCTCCTCCAGGACCTCGGGAGAAAGATCGAGTACCTCCTTCACCCCCAGCATGCAGGCGCGCGGGTCGTCCACTACCAGCCCGGCCGCCCTGCCCACTACGGTGTGGAATCCGTCGGCTCCCACCACGACGTCGGCGCGCAGTTCCTCGTCACCTATCCTCACCCCGGCCACCTTGCCGTTCTCGGTGATGAGGCCGGTCACCAGTACGCCGGTCAAGAGCTCTGCCCCGGCTTCCTCGGCCTTCCCGGCCAGCCAGGCGTCGAACTTGCTGCGGTAGGCGGTATAGGCAAGCCCTTTGTCCGTGTGCTCCTGCATCCGCCAGCGCAACTGCAGCATGTCCTTCTCTCCCAGGTAGACAAGACAGTGGTCGGAGACCAGCCTCTCCAGTGGAGCCTCGTCCCGGAAGTCAGGAACGAGGCGGTCCAGCACCGGCGTCATCAGAACAAAGGAGGCGACATTCTTCTCGCCAGCCCGCTGCCCGCGCTCGAGCAGCACGGTCTCTATGCCCTTCCTCGCCAGGCTGAGGGCGCAGGCCGAACCGGCCGGCCCCGCGCCCACCACCACGCATTGCGCCTTATCCATGCCTGGACCTCCTCCTGTGCTGTCTGCCGAGAGCTTCGAAAGGTGGATATTAGGTATACGACCAAGGCTCCCGCAACCGACTGCGCCCCCGTTCATGGCTATGACTAGCAGCCATATTATGTCAATCTATCCTCTTGACCAAAGCATCCCAGTCGGCCGTCGTTCCGCGGTCAGTCCCTTGCCGCCAGATATTCCTGGTAGTCGGCCATGGCGCTGAGGGCACGGCAGGCGGATTCCACGCTTGTGAAGATGAGCGGTCGGCCGCTGCTCACCATGGGGTCCTCCCCGTCATCGGAGTAGCGCAAGCCGGACGCCATGTACAGGGGGACCTGTACTTCCTGCATAAGATCATGCAGCTCGATATAGGTCTTGCGGAGCATGTTGTCCATGAAGTCCCAGATGGAGGTGACGTCGGTGCCGTGCAGCGACTTGAAGGCCTCGATCCCGGCCTCGCGGCGGGGCGCGCCTATCCACAGGAACATGACCGCATCCACCTCTCCGCTCCTCATGAGTATCTCGATTGTCGGCTTGAGGACGCGGAAATCGAGCCCGGCCACGAGGTCGACGGGGTTGCCGGGCACCCACCAGTCAGGGAGGAGGTCCGTGAGCTGCGCCAGGACGCCGGCCGACAGCGGGACGACGTCCAGGCCGATCTCGGTGCAGAAATCGGAGGCGATGACCCCCAGGCCGCCTCCCCCGGTGACGATGCCGACGCGCTTACCCTTCGGGAGGGGGCGGTTGACGAACGCGCCGGCGGTCACGGCCGCCTCCTCGATGGTGGAGGTGAGGACGATCCCCGCCTGGCGGCAGGCGGCCTCGAAGAGGGACTCGCTCACGGCCATGGAGCCGGTGTGCGAGCGGGCCGCCGACATGCCCGACTGGGTGCGCCCCCCCTTCAAGGCGATGATGGGTTTCCGCCGGGTCACCTCGCGGGAGAGGTCGATGAAACGGCGGCCGTCGTCCAGGCCCTCGATATAAGCGACGATGACCTCGGTGTCGGGGTCCTCCCCGAAATAGGAGAAATATTCCTCGGTAGAGATATCCGCCTCGTTCCCGCTCGACACCGCCTTCGCCACCCCCAGCCCGGAGATCACCGTCGGGCCGATGAGCATGTTCAGGACGTTCCCGCTCTGGGCGACGAAGCTGATGTTGCCGTGCGGGGGATGGTAGAGGATGGGCATCCAGGGAAAGACCCGGTTCTTGGGGCAGCAGATGCCCTGGCAGTTGGGCCCGATGAGCACCATTCCCGCCTCGCGTGCCCTGCGCAGCAGCTCCGCCTCCACGCCGGCGCCCTCGTCGCCGAGCTCCTTGAAACCCGCGGTGATGACCAGGCCGGCCTTGACCCCCTTGGCGATGCAGTCGTCCAGGGCCTCCAGCACCAGGCCGGCCGGCACGGTGAAGACGGCAAGGTCCACTTCGCCGGGGATGTCCCGCACGCTGGGATAGGCCAGCCGGCCCAGGATGGTCTCGCGGCTGGGGTTCACCGGGTAGAGTTCGCCCCCGTACCCTCCAGTCATGAGGTTGTTGAGGATGAGGTACCCCCATTTCATTATGGATTCCGTCGCCCCGATGAAGGCTATGGAACGCGGGTCGAAGGCGTAATCGAGGTTTCTCAGCCGCTCGTCCATTTACTGCTCCCGCTCCTTGCGCATCACGTTCCTGCTGTTTCGCCCGCGTTTACTGCTTGCGTTGCGGCGAACGTTGCCGTTAATGGCTGATCGCTGCCGCCACAGGCCCGTGCCGGCGGCCGCGCTCTGTCCAGACAATATTAAACCCGCCAGGCGCCCCATTAACAAGACATTCTCTCGCGGTGCGTCCCCGCCAGCCTTCAGGCCGGCCTGATGCCCGCCCACCTCTCGCCCACCGGGCATGCCTTCATGCACTCTATGCAGAAGTCGACGTCGGTTATGTAGAGCTGCCCGCTCTCGATCAGCGGGTCCCGGCGCCGCAGGTGGCGGCGGAGCATCGCCAGGAAGCCAGGCCACTCCGAGAGCCGCCGCGGCAGCATGCGCTCAAACCCCAGGGACCAGAAGTCGAAGCACGGGTCGACGTCGTAGCGCCCTCCCCGCAGGGCCCGAACAGGGCAGGCGTCCTCACACCTGGAGCATCCCGGGATGCAGAGGTCCCACTCCCGGGAGGGGTCTGGGTCGAGGGGGGCCGCGGTGATGATGCCCCCCAGGCGCTGGTGGGGCCCGAACTCCGGGGTGAGAAGGAGGTTGGAGCGGCCGAGCTGCCCCATCCCGGCGCTGACCGCCGCGTGCTTGAGGGAGATGTGCCCCACGGTACGCGTGTGCGGCAGCTTCCTTCCCGTCGCCGGGTCCAGCTTGTGTATCTCCACCGGCTTGTCGGCGGAGACCGGCAGGGCGAGGAACCCCTCTCCCTCCAGCAGCCGCCCCAACCTCTCCGCCGCCTGGTCCAGCAGGCGCGAGGTCTGCATCTTGTTGCGCGTCCACATGCGGATGTCCGGCGCGTATACGGCACCAAGGCTGTGCGCGACGGCCATGACGATGACGCTGCGTGCCTTGGGCATGAGGTCCGTGGCCGGGCGGGGAGGAGAGGCCAGGATGAGCGCTTCCGCGTCCGCGATACCCACCAGGTCCATGCCCTCGGTGCCGAGGAAGTCCTTGATGCCGGATGCCGTGACCTCCATGTGTACCCTCCTCCCCCTTTCGCAAGGCCCTGCAGGTGAGCTGGCTGACGGGGAACGCGTTCCCGCACCCCCCGTACGTAACCGTCCCGTTTGTATTGTTGACATTATGGTAACATATATTTATAGTAATGACATGTCAGTACCAAAAGGTGCGGCATATGGGTAGGTTACGGATGCGCAGCGTGCCAGGCCATGATCCGTGGATCTATCCACGTCGGTTTAGAGGCAGTAATAAGAAGGAGGTCGGAATGGACGTTCCCGAGAACATCGGCGTGAAGGAGTATTTCGAGGAGGTAGTGCCCAAGATGGTCGACGAGCAGCTCTCCGGCTCCGCCATCACCGGCATGGAGGGCACGGAGATGTCGGTGGAGTTCGACATCCAGGGCGATCAGGAATACAAGTACGGCATCACCGTCAAGGACGCCAAGGAGCTGACGGTGAGCGAGGGCGCCCTCGACAGCCCCATGATCAAGGTCGTCATCAGCGAGGACGTATGGCGCAAGGCGGTAACCGGAAAGATGGAAGGCGCCATGGACATGTTCACGGACATGAGCCAGAACGCCAACCGCAAGAGGTACGACACGCTTGCATCCACCAAGGGCACCATGAACGTGGAGATGACGGTGCCGGACGGGTCGGTGGCCGATCTCAAGGTGGTCTTCAATAACGCGGACTCGCCCCAGGTTACCTTCAAGATCGCGCTCGAGGACTGGGCCGCGATGCAGAGGGGAGAGCTGGCGGGTCCCACCGCTTTCATGACCGGGAAGATGAAGATCGAGGGCGACATGCCCTTCGCCATGTCCCTGGGCAACCTGATGACCTGAACCTCAGCGGCTATACGCCGGCAGCCGATATCACACCGGCGAAAGACAAAGCGGAGGCGGGACCATGTCATCCCGCCTCCGCCCTTCCCGGGCCGCACCCGGTCCCTCAACGGCGACGGGCCTTCATGGTCATGTCCCTCAGGTACGCCTGTATGAACAGCTGGAAGCTCGGATGCAGCGAGCAGGACGATATGGGGCATTCATCGCACAACCCCATGCATTTGATCTCCATCTTCGGCCTCCCTTGTGCTCTCGTGATCTCACGTTCTCCTGATATATATTTCCACTTCAGCCGGTTTATTCCTTCCCCATATAAAGGAAAGAGACCGCGATGCCGCCATGGCAGCCTCATGCAGCAAAGCGAACCGTTCCCGGATGCCAGGCGGCATCTAACGCACCCTGATCTCCTGTCTGGGGGCCGGCGCGATGGATGGATTACAATGTCATTGGCGGGAGGAGAAAGGACAAGAGCTTGCATGGCTACGTGATAGGCCACGATATCGGGACCGGAGGATGCAAGAGCGTTCTGGCCACCACCGGAGGCGAACTGCTGGCACGCAGCTTCGAGCCCTACCCCATCTACCATCCCCGGCCGAACTGGGCGGAGCAGGACCCCGGGGACTGGTGGCGGGCGACGGCCTCGGCCACGCGCCGCATGATGGGAGAGAGCGGCATCGACCCCGGCCGGGTGGTGGGGTTGGGGTTCGCGGGCCAGATGCTGGGGATAGTGCCCGTGGGGGGCGAGGGAGCCCCCCTGTGCCGGGCCATCATATGGCTGGACAGCCGGGCCGACGAACAGGCGGCCCGCATAATCCGCAGGTTCGGCGGCCGCAGGGTGGTCATCCGCGTGGCGGGAGCGGAGCCCTCCGGGAAGGACGTCATCTGCAAACTGGCCTGGTTGCGGGAGAACGAGCCGGAGCTCTTCCGTTCCACCCGCTGCTTTCTCGATGCCACGGGATACCTCGTCCACCGCGCCACGGGTGAGATGGCCATGGACCACACCGGGGCGGGGGGCACGGGCATCCTCGCGGGCCGCAGGAGGGAGTGGTCCCGCCCGCTGGCCAGACTGGTGGGCCTGGACCTGGAGAAGATGCCGCCCATCAGGTCGAGCATCGATGTCGTGGGCACCCTGCGGGAGGAGGCAGCGCGGGAGATGGGCCTGGACGCCGGTACGCCCGTCATCGCGGGCATGTCCGATATCCCCGCCGCCGCCGCCGGCTCGGGTGCGCTGGATGACGGCGATGCCCATATCAACATCGGCACCTCGAGCTGGCTTTGCCTCTCGGTCTCACGCCCCCGCAACCTCGGCAGGAACGGCATCGCGCCCGTGGTATCCGCCGACCCGGATATGTACCTCATGATCGGGGAATCGGAGACGGCGGGGGCTTGCCTGGAGTGGTTCGCGGGCAACCTCTATCCTCCCGATGCCATGGGACGGGAGGATGGCGAAGGCGACGTGTTCCGCGCCCTGGACGGCATCGTCGTTGGCACCGGACCGGGCGCCGGCAGGATGCTCTTCGCCCCCTGGATGTTCGGCGAGAGGTCCCCGGTGACCGACACCAGCGTACGCGCCTCTTTCGTCAACCTCAGCCTGGAGCATGGCAGGGACCACATGTTGCGCGCCATCTACGAGGGCGTCGCCTTCAACCTGCGCTGGCTGCTGGATGCGGCGGCGGGGGCCGGATTCGCCTGCGATCCCCTCCGGGCCATCGGCGGCGGCGCCAAGAGCGACGTGTGGATGCAGATCATAGCCGACGTCACCAGGCGTCGCGTGGAGGCGGTGGAGCATCCCCAGGAAGCGGGGGCCATGGGCTGCGCCCTGGCCGCCGCGCTGGCCGTGGGGGAACGCGGGTCCTTCCGACTGATCAAGGAGGCCGTGCGGGTCAGGAAGTCTTTCGAGCCGCGGCCTGACTGCTGCCCTATCTATGACGAACTGTACGGTGCCTTTCGATGTCTCTATCCCAGGCTGTCCGGCGCATGCGCCAGGCTCAACCGCGCCGCTGCCCGATGAGGGCGGCTTGCGATATTGCCGCGGAACGACGGCGCCGCACGGCGCGTGGCCTGAACGCATCATGTATCGCGACGCATGCCGGGGGTAAAATAGGTGGCAGCGCGGACACGGGGGGACGGCGCGAAGACGTCAGGCCGAGGCCAGGAGAGAAGAGATGAAAGATGCGGGCGGCAACGGCAGGAAGATCATAGCCTGCGCCACCGTGGCGGAGGAGCTGCGCCTCATGGGCGTGCCTGAAGAGGAGCTCAGGGAGCTGGAGTTCGGGCTGCACGTCCACCCCGAGAAGTTGCGCGAGACACTGCAGAGAGAGATAGACGCCGTGCCCGGAGAAGGTGACGTCGTGCTCGGTTACGGACTGTGCTCCAATGCGGCGGTGGGGCTGGTATCGCGGGACCACCGTATCATCATCCCCCGGGTGGATGACTGCATCGCTCTCTTCCTGGGCTCCAGGCAGGAACACCTGCGGAGATTGCGCGAGGAGCCGGGCACTTATTTCCTCACCAAGGGGTGGATCAAGGCGGCGGAACTGCCTATCAACGATTACATGCGCCTGGTGGAGAAGTACGGCGAGGATAGAGCGATGCGTGTCACCAAGGTGATGCTGGCCAATTACAAGCGCGTGGTGCTCATCAACACCGGCAACTACCTCCTGGACGAGTTCCGGGCCGCGGCGAAGTCCATGGCCGATACCCTGGAGCTCAACTACGAGGAGATACCGGGGTCCAACCGCATGTTGCGCGCCATGCTCGACGGGGACTGGAACTCGGAATACGTCGTGGTCGAACCCGGGCAGGAGACCACCCTGGCGATGTTTCTGGTCGCATCGGACCAATAGGCGGTCAGGCGGGTTCACGCGTTCACGCCCAACGCTCAGATGCAAGTCTCACCCGCTTGCTCTTTTACAAAGGGCCGGGATTGTTGTTTCACCACATACGTTGGTGTAACA
Organism: Actinomycetota bacterium; assembly: GCA_040757835.1. Lineage (NCBI taxonomy): Bacteria > Bacillati > Actinomycetota > Actinomycetota bacterium. Next base: position 304,782 of record JBFLWJ010000002.1, on the reverse strand, counting down.
TAATTAACGCGCTGGAGGATTGACGAGCCCGCTTAGCTCAGCAGGTAGAGCACATCCATGGTAAGGATGGGGTCAGCAGTTCGAATCTGCTAGCGGGCTCCATTTTTTCCACCTGCAAGGCGGTGTAGCTCAGTTGGTTAGAGCGCACGGTTCATACCCGTGAGGTCAGAGGTTCAAATCCTCTCACCGCTACCAGGAGAGGAGAGGGCGCGAGTCGCCCAGATATAGAGAAGTCCGGAGCTTTATCGAGGAGGGTCAAAATGGCCAAGAAGAAATTCGAAAGGACCAAGCCACATGTGAACGTGGGCACCATCGGACACGTGGACCACGGCAAGACCACCCTCACCTCGGCCATCACCAGGTGCCTGGCCAGCCAGGGCCAGGAGGTGGAGGTGCGGTCCTTCGACTCCATAGACAACGCTCCGGAAGAGAAGGAGCGCGGCATCACCATCGCCATCGCCCACGTGGAGTACCAGACCGACAAGCGCCACTACGCCCACGTGGACTGCCCCGGCCACGCCGACTACATCAAGAACATGATCACCGGCGCCGCCCAGATGGACGGGGCCATCCTGGTGGTCTCCGCCGCCGACGGCCCCATGCCCCAGACCCGCGAGCACATCCTGCTGGCCCGCCAGGTGGGCGTCCCCGCCATGGTGGTCTATCTGAACAAGGCGGACATGGTGGACGACCCCGAGCTGCTGGAGCTGGTGGAGATGGAGGTGCGCGAGCTCCTGACCGAGTACGAGTTCCCCGGCGACGACATCCCGGTGGTGGCCGGCTCGGCGCTCAAGGCCATGGAGTGCGGCTGCGGCAAGCGCGAGTGCGAGTCCTGCGGCTCGGTCATGGAGCTCATGGACGCCGTGGACGACTACATCCCCACCCCCGCCCGCGACGTGGACAAGCCGTTCCTGCTGGCCATCGAGGACGTCTTCTCCATCACCGGCCGCGGCACCGTGGTCACCGGCCGCATCGAGCGCGGGGCCATCCACACCGGGGACGAGGTGGAGATCGTGGGTATCCGCCCCACCAAGAAGACGGTGGTCACCGGGGTGGAGATGTTCAGAAAGATCCTGGACGAGGGCCAGGCCGGCGACAACGTGGGCCTGCTGCTGCGGGGCATCGGCCGCAAGGACGTGGAGCGCGGCCAGGTGGTGGCCATACCCGGCTCCATCACCCCCCACACCGAGTTCAAGGCCCAGGTGTACGTGCTATCCCGCGAGGAGGGCGGCCGCCACACCCCCTTCTTCAGCGGCTACCGTCCCCAGTTCTATTTCCGCACCACCGACATCACCGGCACCGCCATGCTCCCCGAGGGCGTGGAGATGGTCATGCCCGGCGACAACATCGAGATGGAGCTGGAGCTCATCAACCCCATCGCCATGGAGGAAGGCCTGCGCTTCGCCATCCGCGAGGGCGGCCGCACCGTGGGAGCGGGAAGGGTAACGGAGATAAAGAAGTGATCACAAGGACCGGAGGCTCGATGACAGTGCGATCGCATGCGTGCCGGGCCACGATATTCGGAAACGTCATGGCGCCGGGACACCGCCGCGAAAAAGATATGACTGGGGCCAGGCCGCGACACCTCCCGTGCGGAGGCGCTTACCCGCGGTTAAATAACGGCACGATCGCTTGCGCGGTGCGGGCTATCGCGCGTGGCGGCGGGATTGACAGCGCTCTGAGGCGGTGGTAGCTTTACTCTTCGGTTCCAGAATACGGCAGGAGTAAGCAGATGAGGATACTGGTGACGATGGCTTGCACCGAGTGCAAGCGGCGCAACTACGCGACGAAGAAGAACAAGAGCAACGACCCGGACAGGATCGAACTGAAGAAATACTGTCCGTGGTGCCGCACGCATACTTTGCACCGGGAGACACGCTAGGCTAATATAATGAAAGCGAGGAGGGTGCTTCCAACTGCCCTGAGAGTGAGCACCCGGCTTAAGGGATAAGTGTAGGCCTGTAGCTCCAACTGGTAGAGCGCCGGTCTCCAAAACCGGAAGTTGGGGGTTCGAATCCCTCCAGGCCTGCCATTATTTTTGTGAGAAAGAGGAGGCGAAGTGCCGAGCCGAGAGATGCGCCGCATGCAGCAGAAGCTGGGCATGGAGAAGAAGAAGGCCCAGCTGAAGAAGTCGGGCGGCGGCCGCAAGAAAGGCGGACCCAAGAAGCAGAGGGTGACCGTTTCCCAGTTTCTGACGGAGGTCCGCGCGGAGATGAAGAAGGTGACCTGGCCTACCAGGGACGAGGTGGTGTCGTACACCATAGTGGTGCTGGTGACCGTGGTCCTCATGGGCGGAATCGTGTACTTTGCCGACATCCTGTTCACCAAGCTGGTGGACGTGATCATCTTGTAGATCGGGAGAGCGAGAATGGACCCCAAGTGGTACGTGATACACACATACGCCGGCTATGAGAACAAGGTGAAGAGCAACCTCGAGCACCGCATAGAATCCATGGACATGGGGGAGATGATCTTCAAGGTAGTGGTCCCGACCGAGGACGTCATGGAGATCAAGGCGGGCAAGAAGGAAGTGGTGCAGAAGAAGATGCTCCCGGGATATATCCTGGTGAACATGGAGCTGGACGACGACAGCTGGTATGTGGTGCGCAACACCCCGGGCGTCACCGGCTTCGTCGGCTCGAGCGCCAAGCCGACGCCGTTGACCGAAACCGAGGCGATCAAGCTGCTCAAACGGCCGGCGGCGGAGAAGCCCCGCCCCAAGACCGAGTTCGAGGACGGGATGAGCGTGCGGGTCTCCGCCGGACCCTTCGCGGACATGAGCGGTACCATCTCCGAGATCAACATCGATCAGAGCAAGCTCAAGGTGATGGTGTCCATCTTCGGGCGCGAGACGCCGGTCGAACTCACCTTCGACCAGGTGACAAAACTGTAAGGAGGAAGAGGAGAGAGATGGCCAAGAAGGTCATAACCAAGATCAAGCTGCAGATATCCGCCGGACAGGCGAACCCGGCACCCCCGGTGGGTCCGGCCCTGGGCCAGCACGGCGTGAACATCATGGAGTTCTGCAAGGCCTATAACGCACAGACCCAGTCCCAGATGGGGACGATCATCCCGGTGGAGATCACCGTCTACGAAGACCGCAGTTTCTCTTTCGTGACCAAGACCCCGCCGGCGGCGGTGCTGCTCAAGCAGAAAGCGGGTATCGATAAGGGCTCCAGCGAGCCCAACATGCAGAAGGTAGCCCGCCTTTCCCGCCAGGACGTGCTGGATATCGCCCAGCAGAAGTTGGCCGACCTCAACACCAAGGACCTGGAGGCGGCCGCGCGCATCATCGAGGGTACTGCCCGCAGCATGGGCATCACCGTCGAGCAGTAACGAGTAACTCAGGTGGGAGGGCCGCAGGCCCGGCATGACCACGGAGGCGCAAGGCGGCCAGTGGGCCGCGTCCCCCGCGACGGGAACCCCCTGAGCTAAAGGAAGATGTACCAATACGGAACGGTGTGGGAGGGTGAAAACCCGCGTGAACCACGGAGGTGAACGGATTGAAGAAGAGAAGTAAGCGTTACCGGCAGGCACTGGAGCTTTACGACCACCAGAAGCTATACCATCCCCGGGAAGCCATGGCCATCATCAAGAAGATGCCGGGGAGCCGCTTCGATGACACGGTCGAGGTGGCCTTCCGTCTGGGCGTGGACCCCCGCAAGGCCGACCAGATGATCCGCGGCACCGTGAGCCTTCCCCACGGCACCGGCAAGGAGATGCGCGTGCTGGTGATCGCCCAGGGGGACAAGGCACGGGACGCGGAGGCCGCGGGAGCGGATGTCGTAGGGGGTCCGGAGGTCCTCGAGCGGATCCAGGGCGGCTGGTTCGAGTTCGACGCCATGATAGCCACCCCGGACATGATGTCCCAGGTGGGAAAGCTGGGCAAACTGCTGGGGCCGCGGGGCCTCATGCCCAATCCCAAGGTGGGCACGGTGACCTTCGAGGTGGAAAAGGCGGTCAAGGACATCAAAGCGGGCAAGATAGAGTACCGCGTGGACCGGCAGGGAAACCTCCATCTCATCCTGGGCAAGAAGAGCTTCGACGAGCGCAGCCTCCTCGAGAACTACGTGGCGGTGCTGGAGGAGATCATCCGGGCCAAGCCGGCGGCGGCGAAGGGTCGCTACCTCAAGAGCATCACCTTCTCGGTTTCCATGGGGCCTGGCGTCAAGGTGGATACCCTCGCGGTGAGGGATGTCCTGGCGGAGCAGCAGGAAGCGACCGCTTGACGCACCCGGCCGCGCATGATAATTTCTTGTTTGCCTGAGAAGCGGGCGTCCGTAAGGGCTTAATACCGACCCGCGGAGGCTGGATGAACACGCATATGCATGTCACCCCTCGCTCTCCGCGAGGGGTATTGTTTTAACGGGTATCAGGCCCGGCTGATCGGAACCGGCCGGGCGGCTGACACGCCGGGAAGATAGGAAGGAGGAGGATGTGGCCAGAGCTGAGAAGATAGCCAGGGTGGAAGAGATCAGGAAGATGTTCCTTGACCACCAGGTGATCTTCCTCACGGACTTCAGCGGTTTGAACGTCGAGGAGATCAACAACCTGCGCTTTCATCTGCGGGACCTGGGCGCGGAGTACCGCGTGCTCAAGAACACCCTGACCTTGCTGGCCATCAGGGATACGGGCTACGAGGGAATGAGCAGTCTGCTGGTGGGGCCGGTGGCGGCCGCCTTCTGCGCTGGCGACCCCATGGTGGTGGCCAAGGAGCTGGTGGCCTTCTTGCGCAACAATCAGAAGCTCGAGATCAAGGGCGGGTTCATGGAGGGCAAGGTGCTGGAGGCGGCCGACGTGCGCAGCCTCGCGCTGCTGCCTTCCCGCGAGGTACTGCTGGCCAAGGTCAGCGGCGCCCTCAAGTCGCCCATATACGGCCTGCACAACGTGCTTGCCGGCCCCTGCCGCAAGCTGGTGTACGCGCTGCAGGCGGTGGCGGATTCAAAGTCGGAGGCCGCCTGATGTCGCCGTGTCCCTACCTGGGGTATGCGGGAATCGAGGCGATATGCAACCTGGAGGTGTGAGAATTGGCGGAGAAGAAGATCGGTCTGGATGAGATGCTCGAGGCCATAGACGCCATGACCGTGCTCGAACTCAACGAGCTGGTGAAGGCCCTCGAGGAGAAGTACGGGGTGACCGCCGCGGCGCCCATGGCGGTAATGGCGGCCGGCGGGGCCGCTGCCGCGGGCGGAGAGGCCGCTGCCGAGGAGGGCGAGAAGACGGAGTTCGACGTCGTCCTTCTGGCTGCCGGTGACCGTAAGGTGCAGGTCATCAAGGAGGTCAAGGCCATCACCGGACTGGGCCTGAAAGAGGCCAAAGCCCTTGTGGACGACTCCCCCAAGGCGGTCAAGGAGAAGATCTCAAAGGACGAGGCAGACCGCATCGCGGAACAGTTGCGCGACGCCGGCGCCCAGGTCGAGATAAAGTAACCCGGGTCTTTTGGGCCCCCCTCGGCAGACTGCATCGCGTAAGCGACAGCAGCACCCGGAGGATGACGCGACGGTGCCAGGCCCGGCCGATTCCGGTCGGCCGGGCCTGGCACGTTTACGTTCGGAAGTAGGTGCATCCGCGCGCTTTTGCCAGCGATGCATGGCGCTGGGGCCACCGTCCATGCCGGCCCCGGTCGCCATTGCGTAAGGACCGCGTTAGACCTGTTGACCACCAGGCGGTATTGTAAATCCGGACTGCCAGGGACGGCGCTCCCGGTTATTCCCCCTCCAACGCTGCCCGGATCTCCTCGGCGACGACGCCCTCCTCCATCCCCAGCCGCCTCTCCAGAAGGGAGCGGGCTTTGCTCCCGCCGATGCGACCCAGGGACCAGGCGCTCATGCCCCTGACATTGTAGAAGGGGCTCTCACAGAGCGATCTCTCCAGGTCGGGTACGAAACCTGGATCCTTGAGGTTGCCCAGCGCCCTGGCGGCGTTCATCTGCCAGCGGTCAACCCGGGAACGGGACATATAGAAGAACCTCGGCCATATTCTATCCTCGTAGAAATCCTGGTCCATGTGGAGCAGGGAGGCAAGGCGGTAATCGGCGGCCCTGGATGCCAGGTCCTGGTCGGGGGGCAGTACCGTCCTCATCCAGGGGCGGTTGCGGGGGCAGGCCTCCTGGCACAGGTCGCAGCCGTAGACCCAGGCGCCCATGGGCTCACGCAGCTCTTTCGGGGTGATGTCCGCCCCATAATATGAGTTGAACGCGATGCAGCGGAAGGGGTTCATCTTGAGGGGCTCGTAAAGGGCGCCGGTCGGGCAGGCTTTGATGCAGCGATTGTCGCAATTGGGAGGGCAATCCACTTCCAGTGAAGGCTCGTCCGGGTCCAGATCGGCATCCAGTAGCAGGGGGATGCTCTCCAGCCAGGACGAGCCCTTTATGGCGTCCCGGCAGAAAACGAAGCAATTCTTGCCATAGGTGGCGATGCCTGCCAGGGCAGCCGTCATGCGCGCCGGTATCTCGTCGTCGAACTGTATCCTTATTCCCTCCAGGCGCGCGAAGTCAAACAGGGCTTTGATCCTCGCGAACTCCTCCCCCCGTACCTTGCGCTCGTCCACGAGGTAGCACCGTCCATAGAGCCCGATCAACTCATCGGGGAAACCGCGCCGGTAATAGTTGCGCGCCAGTACCATCAGGGAACGGGCCCAGGGGTGCTTGGAAGCTGGATCCGCCCCGCGCAGGGTGCTGAAGAAATCGGTGTTTACCCAGGCATACATCTCCGGCCTGGTCGCGACCTCGGCCGTATAGACCGGCATCTGCCCCGCAGTGGTGAAACCCACCGCGGCGAAACCCAGTTCAAGCGCTCTCTCCCGCAGCCTCTCCTTTATGTTCATGCAGCTAATATAACCGTTATCGCAGGAAAGCGCATTGAGCATCCTCCCGCGTCGCTGGGTCCAGTGTTTTTCATGGCCCACTCGCCATCACATGAGACCTGCGTCGGCTCCATGGATCTCCGGACTACGCGGCGAACCCCTTCCTCCAGGGGCCGAGGTCCGAAAGAAAATGGCACATATGACCGCGGAGATGCTATCCTGTAGGTTAGCGAGGATCGCGCCCGGAGCGTGGTGTCTTATGCCTACCTTGTATTTGACACCCCACCCTTATTTATCATAATATTAGGCTTTGCGTATGTGTAGGGATTTTTTGCGCCTTGCGAGGGAAAAGGAGTGAGGGAAACGGTGAACCAAACCCATGGCGGTCGCGTGAGAAGAAACTTCGCCAAGATCCCGGAGATCCTGACCGTGCCCAACCTCATCGACATCCAGAGAAAGTCCTTCGAGTGGTTCCGCACCGAGGGGTTGCGCGAGGTCTTTGAGGACATCTCGCCCATCGAGGACTTCACGGGCAACCTTGCGGTCGAGTTCGGGGACCACCAGTTCCAGGAACCCAAGTACGATGTCGACGAGTGCAAGGAAAAGGACATGACCTATTCCTCGCCACTCTTCGCCACCGTGCGGTTCATCAACCGCGAGACGGGCGAGATCAAGGAACAGGTGGTCTTCATGGGGGACTTCCCCCTCATGACCGACAAGGGCACCTTCATCATCAACGGCACCGAGAGGGTAGTGGTGTCCCAGCTGGTGCGCTCCCCGGGGGTCTACTTCGACAAGGAGCTGGACAAGGCCTCGGACAAGGAGCTCTATTACGCCAAGATCATCCCATCGCGGGGGGCATGGCTGGAGCTGGAGACGGACAAGCGCGACGTCATCGGGGTCAGGATAGACCGCAAGAGGAAGCAGCCGGTGACGGTATTGCTGCGCGCCATGGGTTACGAAGGGGACGACCAGATCCTCTCCTTCTTCGGGAACTCGCCGCTCATCGAGACCACCCTGGAGAAGGACCATACCGGCAACCGCGAGGAAGCCCTGGTGGACATCTACCGCAAGCTCAGGCCCGGCGAGCCGCCCACGGCGGACTCGGCCAACACCCTGCTCGATAACCTCTTCTTCAACCGCAAGCGTTACGACCTGGCCCGGGTGGGCCGCTACAAGCTCAACAAGAAGCTGGGGCTGGACATCGACCTGTCCATCACCACTCTCACCTTCGATGATGTTCTGCAGACCATCCGTTACCTGCTCAACATCATCGAGAGCGACGTGGAGGAGGCCGACGACATCGACCATTTCGGCAACCGCCGCGTGCGTTCGGTGGGGGAACTCATACAGAACCAGGTGCGCATCGGCCTGGCCCGTATGGAGAGGGTGGTGCGGGAGAGGATGACCACCCAGGAGGTGGAGGCCATCACCCCCCAGAACCTCATCAACATCAGGCCGGTGGTGGCGGCCATCAAGGAGTTCTTCGGCTCCAGCCAGCTCTCGCAGTTCATGGACCAGACCAACCCGCTGGCGGGCCTCACCCACAAGCGCCGCCTCTCCGCCCTGGGGCCGGGAGGCCTCTCGCGCGAGCGGGCCGGCTTCGAGGTGCGCGACGTGCACCCCTCGCACTACGGGCGCATGTGCCCCATCGAGACCCCGGAAGGCCCCAACATCGGGCTGATCGGGTCCCTGGCAACCTATGCCCAGGTGAACGAGTTCGGTTTCATCGAGACCCCCTACCGCAAGGTGGTGAAGGGAAGGGTCACGGACGAGATCGTCTACCTCACCGCCGACGAGGAAGAGAAGTACGTCCTCGCCCAGGCCAACGCGCCGGTGGACAAGCGGGGGCGCTTCGAGAACCCCACCATCCTCTGCCGCATCAAGGGCGGCAACGTAGTGGCGGCGCACCCCGAGGACGTGGACTACATGGACGTCTCGCCGCGCCAGATCGTATCCGTGGCCACCGCGCTCATACCCTTCCTGGAGCACGACGACGCCAACCGGGCGCTTATGGGCTCCAACATGCAGCGCCAGGCGGTGCCGCTGCTGCGCTCCGAGGCCCCGCTCATCGGCACGGGTATGGAATACCGGGCGGCCAAGGACACCGGCGACGTCATCATCGCCGTGGCCGACGGCACGGTTTCCTACGTGGACGCAGACCGTATCGAGGTCAAGAGGAAGAACGGCGACACAGATATATATAGGGTGGCCAAGTTCCGCCGCTCAAACCAGGGCACCTGCGTCAACCAGAAGCCTATCGTGGACGAGGGGCAGAAGGTCACGGAGGGCGAGATCATCGCCGACGGCCCTTCCACGGACCGCGGGGAGATAGCCCTGGGCAAGAACCTGCTGGTGGCCTTCATGCCCTGGGAGGGTTACAACTACGAGGACGCCATCATCGTATCGGAGCGCATGGTCTACGACGACCTGCTCTCCAGTATCCATATCGAGGAGCACGAGGTGGACGCCCGCGATACCAAGCTGGGCCCGGAGGAGATAACCCGCGACATCCCCAACGTCAGCGAGGAGATGCTCAAGGACCTGGACGAGATGGGCATCATCCGAGTGGGAGCCGAGGTAAACCCGGGCGACATCCTGGTGGGCAAGGTGACCCCCAAGGGCGAGACCGAGCTCACGGCGGAGGAGAGGCTGCTGCGGGCCATCTTCGGGGAGAAGGCCCGCGAAGTGCGCAACACCTCCCTCAAGGTGCCCCACGGTGAGTCCGGCAAGGTCATCGACGTCAAGGTCTTCACCCGCGACGCCGGCGACGAGCTGCCGCCGGGCGTCAACCAGATGGTCAGGGCCTACGTGGCCCAGGTGCGCAAGATCTCCGACGGCGACAAGCTGGCCGGGCGCCATGGCAACAAGGGGGTCATCTCCAAAATCCTCCCCCTGGAGGACATGCCCTTCATGGAGGACGGCACCCCGGTGGACCTGGTATTGAACCCCCTGGGCGTGCCCTCGCGCATGAACATCGGGCAGATCCTCGAGACCCACCTGGGCTGGGCCGCCTTCGAGGGCTGGCCAAAGAAGGGAGCGAACAGGGCGGACGGCCCGGTGTACGTGGCCACCCCCGTCTTCGACGGCGCCAGGGAACACGAGATCGAGGAAGCCCTCAGGCAGGCGGAGCTCCCCGAGTCCGGCAAGACCGTGCTATACGACGGGATCTGCGGGGAACCGTTCGACCAGCCCATCACCGTGGGCTACATCTACGTCATGAAACTGCTCCACCTGGTGGACGACAAGATACACGCCCGCTCCACCGGCCCCTACTCCCTGGTCACCCAGCAGCCCCTGGGAGGCAAGGCGCAGTTCGGCGGCCAGAGGTTCGGGGAGATGGAGGTGTGGGCCCTGGAGGCCTACGGCTCCGCCTATACCCTGCAGGAGCTGCTCACCGTGAAGTCCGACGACGTCATGGGCAGGGTGAAGGTGTACGAGGCCATCGTCAAGGGTGAGAACATCCCCGAGCCGGGCATCCCGGAGTCCTTCAAGGTCCTGGTCAAGGAGATGCAGGCCCTCTGCCTCAACGTGGAGGTGCTCTCCGAGGAGGGCGTGGAGATAGAGATCCGGGAGTCCGATGAGGACCTTATGCGCACCGCAGAGGACCTGGGCATCGACCTGCGCAGCGCATCGGCGGCCCTCCTCTCCACCCGCACCGAGGAGGAGCTGGAGGCCGAGAGGCCGGAGGATTTCTGACCGTGACGGATATCACGCCGCGTGAAACGATAAAGGCGACGTTTTAAGGAGGTTGGTCCCTTGCTGGACGTCAACGACTTCGACAAGCTCAAGATCGGTCTGGCCACTCCGGATCAGATACGGAGCTGGTCCCATGGAGAGGTGAAGAAGCCTGAGACAATCAACTACCGCACCCTCAAGCCGGAGAAGGACGGGCTCTTCTGCGAGAAGATCTTCGGCCCCACCCGCGACTGGGAGTGCTACTGTGGCAAGTATAAGCGGGTACGCTTCAAGGGCATCATCTGCGAGCGCTGCGGGGTGGAGGTAACCCGCGCCCGCGTGCGCCGTGAGAGGATGGGCCACATAGAGCTGGCCGCCCCCGTCGCCCATATCTGGTACTTCAAGGGCGTGCCCTCGCGCATGGGCTACCTACTGGACATCGCCCCCAAGGACCTGGAAAAGATACTCTATTTCGCCTCCTATATCGTCACCTACCTGGACGAGGAGAAACGGCATAAGGACCTCTCCATGCTGGAGGAGGAGCTGAACGAGGAGATCTCCGAGATCGAGGAGACGGCGCGGGAGAGGATCGAAGAGCTGCGCAATCCCCCCGAGGAGGAGGCCGAGGAGGAGGAGGCCGAGGAGGCCGAGGAGGAGGAGGAGATAACCCCCAAGCCCAAGCCACAGGCCCTGGAGAAGGAGATCAAGTCCATCGAGGACAAGGCCAAGCGCCGGGTCGAGGAGCTTAAGCGGGTCTTCGAGGAGTTCAAGGCCCTCGAGGTCAGGCAACTGGTGGGGGACGAGATGCTCTTCCGCGAGATGCGCGAGCGCTACGGCGACTACTTCCGCGGCGGCATGGGCGCCGAAGCCATGCGGGAGATGCTGGCGGGGGTGGACCTGGAGGCCGAGGCCGCCGAGCTGCGGGAGGCCATCCGCACCTCCAAGGGGCAGAAGAGGCAGAGGGCCACCAAGCGCCTCAAGGTGGTGGCGGCGTTCCTCTCAACCGAGAACGACCCCACGGCCATGGTCCTGGGCTGCATCCCGGTGATCCCTCCCGACCTGCGCCCAATGGTGCAGCTTGACGGCGGGCGTTTCGCCACTTCGGACCTGAACGACCTCTACCGCAGGGTAATCAACCGCAACAACCGCCTGAAGAGGCTGCTCGACCTGGGGGCCCCGGAGATAATCGTCAACAACGAGAAGCGGATGCTGCAGGAAGCGGTGGACGCCCTCTTCGACAACGGACGCCGCGGCCGCGCGGTGACCGGACCTGGCAATCGGCCGCTGAAGTCCCTCTCCGACATGCTCAAGGGAAAGCAGGGACGCTTCCGCCAGAACCTGCTGGGCAAGAGGGTCGACTACTCCGGCCGCTCGGTCATCGTGGTGGGGCCCAACCTCAAGCTGCACCAGTGCGGCCTGCCCAAGCAGATGGCCCTGGAGCTGTTCAAGCCTTTCGTGATGAAATTACTGGTGGACAAGGAATACGCCCAGAACATCAAGAGCGCCAAGCGCATGGTGGAACGTCAGCGCCCCGAGGTGTGGGACGTGCTGGACGAGGTCATCCAGGAGCACCCGGTGCTCCTGAACCGTGCCCCCACCCTGCACCGCCTGGGTATCCAGGCCTTCGAGCCGGTGCTGGTGGAGGGCAAGGCCATCCAGATACACCCCCTGGTGTGCACCGCCTTCAACGCCGACTTCGACGGCGACCAGATGGCCGTCCACCTGCCGCTGTCAAGCGAGGCGCAGGCGGAGTCGCGCATCCTCATGCTCTCGGCCCACAACATCCTCTCCCCGGCCCACGGGCGCCCCATCACCACCCCCACCCAGGACATGGTGCTGGGGGCCTCTTATCTCACGGTGATCAAGGAGGGGGAGAAGGGCGAGGGCAAGATCTTTGCCTCGGCGGACGAAGCCGTCATGGCCTACGAGTTCAAGGAGGTGGCACTGCACGCCCCGGTGAAAGTGCGCATCCGCAAGAAGGGCCGTCCCCACAAGATCATCGACACCTCGGTGGGCCGGGTCATCTTCAACTCGGCGCTGCCCGAGGACTACCCGTATATCAACGAGCCCATAAACAAATCCAACCTGCAGCACATCGTAACGGACATAGCCGTCCGCTATGACACCGTGAAGACGGCCGAGATCCTGGACAACATCAAGCGGGTAGGTTTCCATTTCGCCACCCTGGCCGGTATCACCATCTCCGTGCAGGATATTACCGTCCCTCCGGATAAGGAACGCATCCTAGAGACCCCGGAGGCGGAGGTGGAGAAAATAGAGGAGAACTACAAGCGCGGTCTCATCACCGATGACGAACGCCACCAGCGGGTGGTGGAGCTGTGGACCGAGGCCACCGACGAGGTGACCGAGGCCATGGAGCGCAGTTTCGACACCTTCAACCCCATCTTCCTCATGGCCAACTCGGGAGCGCGCGGCAACATCAAGCAGATACGCCAGCTGGCAGGCATGCGCGGCCTGGTGGCCAACCCCAAGGGAGAGATAATCGACCGTCCCATCAAGTCAAACTTCCGCGAGGGGCTGACGGTGCTCGAGTACTTCATCTCCACCCATGGGGCCAGGAAGGGCCTGGCCGATACCGCGCTCAGGACCGCGGACTCCGGCTACCTCACCCGGCGACTCGTGGACGTGTCCCAGGAAGTGATCGTGCGGGAGCTCGATTGCGGCACCGACAAGGGCATCCCGGTCAAGGTGCTCAACGCCCAGGGAGAGCTGAACAACTCGCTTGCCGCCCGGGTCACCCTGAAGCGGGTATCCCACCCAAAGACCAAGGAAGTGCTGCTGGCCAAGAACGCCGAGATCGACCTGGAGGCGGCGGAAAGGCTGTCCAAGGCAGGTATAGAGGAGGTCATGGTGCGCTCGGTCTTGACCTGCGAGGCGCGCAACGGAGTATGCAGTCGCTGCTACGGTACCATGCTGGCCACCGGCAGGCTGGTGGAGATAGGTGAGGCGGTGGGGATCATCGCCGCCCAGTCCATCGGAGAGCCCGGCACCCAGCTAACCATGCGCACCTTCCATACCGGGGGCGTAGCGGGGGAGGACATCACCCACGGCTTGCCCAGGGTGGTGGAGCTGTTCGAGGCGCGCAAGCCCAAGGGCCAGGCGGTCATCGCGGACATCTCGGGCAAGGTGGAGATCGAGGAGTCGGAGAAGGCGCGCAAGATAACCATCACCGGCTCAGGCAACAAGGAGCGCTCCTATCAGGTGCCGCGACGTGCCCGCTTGAGGGTGCGCGATGGCCAGGAGGTGGCGGCCGGAGACCAGCTCATCGAGGGCTCGGCCAATCCCCACGACATACTGCGCGTGCTCGGCCCGCAGGCGGCCCAGTTGTACATGGTCCAGGAGGTGCAGGAGGTCTACAGGAGCCAGGGCGTGGATATCCACGACAAGCACATCGAACTCATCGTGCGCCAGATGATGAAGAAAGTGGAAGTGGTGGAGGCCGGCGACACGGAACTGTTGCCCGGGGAGAAGTCGGACCGCAAAGTCTTCGCCGAGGTCAACGAGATGGTGACGGCGGAGGGAGGCGAGCCGGCGTCGGCACGCCAGATGCTGCTGGGCATCACCAAGGCCTCCCTGGCCACCGATTCTTTCCTCTCGGCGGCTTCCTTCCAGGAGACCACACGGGTACTCACCGACGCGGCCATATCTGGCAGGGTGGATCCCCTGCTTGGGCTCAAGGAGAACGTTATCATCGGCAAGCTGATCCCAGCGGGGACCGGGATGAGCTGCTACCGCAATATCAAGGTCAAACCCAAGCACGTGGGCATCAGTCTCCTGGAAGAGGTGGAGGCCTTGACCACCGGCGCCGGAAGGACAGGTGCGCCTACGGTGGAGGAGCTGGAGAACCTCTTCGGAGCCGAGGCAGTTTCGGCGGTGCTGGAGGCAGACGAGACGGCCATCGCTGACCTGGAGCTCTCTACACGCACCAAGAATATGCTCAAGGCGGCGAACATCAACACCAGGGGGGACCTGCTGAGGGTGAACGAGGACGACCTCTATGAAGCCGGCCTGGGCAAGAGCAACGTTGAGGAGCTGAAGAAATCGGGCCTGCTCAAGGAGATCGTGCTGGAGGAAGCCGAGGAAGTGGAAGAAGAGGAGGAGGCGGAAGAGTCCTGATCCCGCGGAAACGCGGTCGATTGACACCCGTATAGGGTGATGGTAAACTTTCGCCTTGGTGTGTTTATTGTAAAAAAGCAGGTAGAGAAGGTAATTTTTCTCCGGAGGAGGTAGGTTTGCCGACCATAAACCAGTTGGTGCGCAAGGGCCGCACGGACAAGCGTAAGAAGACCAAGACGCCGGCGCTGCAGGGATGCCCGCAGCGGCGGGGAGTCTGTACGCAGGTAAAGACATCGACCCCCAAGAAGCCCAACTCGGCCTTGCGCAAGATCGCCAGGGTCAGGCTCACCAACGGCATCGAGGTCACCTCCTACATACCGGGGATAGGGCATAACCTGCAGGAACATTCCATAGTCCTGGTGAGGGGCGGCAGGGTTAAGGACCTCCCGGGAGTACGCTACAAGATCATCCGCGGCACCCTGGACGCTGCCGGAGTGGTGGACCGCAAGCAGTCGCGCTCCCGTTACGGGACGAAGAAGACGGCCGGCCTGTAGGCCGAGGAATCGAGGAGTTAAGATGCCGAGAAAAGGACCAGCGCCAAAGCGGGAGATACCGCCGGATACCAGGTATCACAGCGTCCTGGTTGAGCAATATATCCGCAAGATCATGCTGGATGGCAAGAAGAGCACGGCGGAAAAGGTGGTCTACGGTGCCCTGGATATCCTGCACGAGAAGACGGGAAACGACCCGCTGGTGATTCTGCGCAAGGCGACGGACAACGTCCGCCCCGTGCTGGAAGTGCGCTCACGCCGCGTGGGCGGCGCCAGTTACCAGGTGCCGGTTGAAGTGAGGCCGCGGCGCAGCACCACCCTGGCAATACGGTGGATCGTCAACTATACGCGCCAGCGCAAGGAGAAGACCATGAAGGAACGCTTGGCGAACGAGCTTTTGGACGCCTCCAACGGCATGGGCGCCTCGATCAAGAAAAAAGAAGACCTGCACAAGATGGCCGAGGCCAACAAGGCATTTGCCCATTACCGGTGGTAGCATGAAGGTTACGACTTCGAGCAGGGTGGAGAAATTGACCCAGGAAGAGGAACGCTTTCCCCTCGAGCGCGTGCGCAATATCGGCATCATCTCCCATATCGATGCGGGCAAGACCACCACGACCGAGAGGATCCTCTTCTATACCGGCAAGACCTACAAGATGGGCGAGGTCCACGAGGGGTCTACGGTCATGGACTGGATGGTACAGGAACAGGAGCGTGGTATCACCATCACCAGCGCCGCGACCACCTGTTTCTGGGAAGACCATAAGATAAATATTATAGATACTCCCGGCCACGTGGACTTCACGGTAGAGGTAGAACGCTCCTTGAGGGTGCTTGACGGGGCCATCGCCATCCTGGACGCCGTGGCCGGGGTGGAGCCGCAGACGGAGACGGTGTGGAGGCAGGCTGACCACTACGGCGTGCCGCGTATCTGCTACGTAAACAAGATGGACCGTCCCGGGGCCGACTATTTCGAGTGCCTGGAGATGATCGAGGACCGTTTCGACACCCGCCCGGTGGCGGTGCAGATCCCCATCGGCATTGAGGGCGACTTCCGGGGGTTCGTGGACCTGGTGGAGATGCGCGCCCTCGTATACACCGACGAGCTGGGCACGCAGTGGGAGTGGCGGGAGATCCCCGAGGACCTCGCGGTGGCGGCGGAGCTCTATCACCATGCCATGGTGGAGACCTGCGCCCACTACGACGATGAGCTCATGGACAAATACCTGCAGGGCGAGGAGAAGGTCAGCGGCGAGGACATCATGCGCGGCATGCGCGCCGGCGTCCTCGCGTGCGAGATAACCCCGGTCTTTTGCGGCTCCTCCTTCCGTAACAAGGGGGTGCAGCCCCTCCTGGACGGGGTGGTGGCCTACCTTCCCTCCCCCCTGGACGTGCCACCCGTCGAGGGTATCCACCTGGGCAGGGAGGAGAAGAAGGAGACCAGGCTGGCCTCGGACGACGAGCCATTCGCGGCCCTCGCCTTCAAAGTGGTATCCGACCCTTACGTGGGCAAGCTCATCTACCTTAGGGTGTATTCCGGCACGCTGCGCGCGGGATCGACCATCTACAACAGCACCCGCAGGAGGAAAGAGCGCATCGGCCGCCTTCTGCAGATGCACGCCAACCACCGCGCGGAGAGGGAGACGATCTACACCGGGGACATCGTGGCCGCCGTAGGGCTGCGAGATACCTTCACCGGGGATACGCTCTGCTCTGCCCACCGCCCCATCCTTTTGGAGTCCATGGAATTCCCGGAGCCGGTGATCTCAGTGGCCATCGAGCCCAAGACCAAGGCGGACCAGGACAAGTTGAGCACGGCCATGGAGCGCGTCTCTGACGAGGACCCCACCTTCCGGGTGAAACTGGACCCGGAGACGGGGCAGACCATCATCTCGGGTATGGGGGAGCTGCACCTGGAGATAATCGTGGACCGCCTGTTGAGGGAGTTCGGGGTGGGCGCCAACGTGGGCCGGCCCCAGGTCTCCTACCGCGAGACCATCGTGGGCAGTGCCCGTGGCGTGGAGGGCAAGTTCATCCGCCAGACCGGGGGGCGCGGGCAGTACGGCCACGTGGTCATCGACATCGAGCCGTTGCCCACGGGAGAGGGCTTCCAGTTCGAGAGCAAGGTGACCGGTAACGCCATCCCCAAGGACTTCATCCCCGCGGCGGAGCAGGGCGTCAAGGGCGCCATGGAGTTCGGGAGCCTGGCCGGCTACCCGGTGGTGGACGTGAAGGTCACCCTGAAAGGCGGCTCCTACCACGAGGTCGACTCCTCGGAGCTGGCCTTCAAAGCGGCGGGCTCAGCGGCCATGCAGGAGGCGCTGCGCCGTGCGGAGCCCATATTGTTAGAGCCGGTGATGAAGGTACAGATCACCGTGGCGGAGGAATACCTGGGCGACATCATCGCCGATGTCAACGCCAGGCGCGGCAAGGTCGAGGGCATGGAGACGCGCGGCAAACAGCAGATCGTAACCGCCCTCATCCCCCTGGCCGAGACCTTCGGCTACGCCACAGACATCCGGTCGCTCAGCCAGGGAAGGGCCACCCATCACATGCAGTTCTCGCACTACAGCGAGGTGCCGTCGGGGATCACGGCCGAGATCGTCCGCCGTATCAGGGGAGAATAAATGAGGCTTGTTTCCAGGTCTTAAGGCATTTAGAATAGGGAAGTTGTGTCCAGAGCGCGACACGTAGTCGATTCAGGAGGAAGATAAAATGGCCAAGAAGAAATTCGAAAGGACCAAGCCACATGTGAACGTGGGCACCATCGGACACGTGGACCACGGCAAGACCACCCTCACCTCGGCCATCACCAGGTGCCTGGCCAGCCAGGGCCAGGAGGTGGAGGTGCGGTCCTTCGACTCCATAGACAACGCTCCGGAAGAGAAGGAGCGCGGCATCACCATCGCCATCGCCCACGTGGAGTACCAGACCGACAAGCGCCACTACGCCCACGTGGACTGCCCCGGCCACGCCGACTACATCAAGAACATGATCACCGGCGCCGCCCAGATGGACGGGGCCATCCTGGTGGTCTCCGCCGCCGACGGCCCCATGCCCCAGACCCGCGAGCACATCCTGCTGGCCCGCCAGGTGGGCGTCCCCGCCATGGTGGTCTATCTGAACAAGGCGGACATGGTGGACGACCCCGAGCTGCTGGAGCTGGTGGAGATGGAGGTGCGCGAGCTCCTGACCGAGTACGAGTTCCCCGGCGACGACATCCCGGTGGTGGCCGGCTCGGCGCTCAAGGCCATGGAGTGCGGCTGCGGCAAGCGCGAGTGCGAGTCCTGCGGCTCGGTCATGGAGCTCATGGACGCCGTGGACGACTACATCCCCACCCCCGCCCGCGACGTGGACAAGCCGTTCCTGCTGGCCATCGAGGACGTCTTCTCCATCACCGGCCGCGGCACCGTGGTCACCGGCCGCATCGAGCGCGGGGCCATCCACACCGGGGACGAGGTGGAGATCGTGGGTATCCGCCCCACCAAGAAGACGGTGGTCACCGGGGTGGAGATGTTCAGAAAGATCCTGGACGAGGGCCAGGCCGGCGACAACGTGGGCCTGCTGCTGCGGGGCATCGGCCGCAAGGACGTGGAGCGCGGCCAGGTGGTGGCCATACCCGGCTCCATCACCCCCCACACCGAGTTCAAGGCCCAGGTGTACGTGCTATCCCGCGAGGAGGGCGGCCGCCACACCCCCTTCTTCAGCGGCTACCGTCCCCAGTTCTATTTCCGCACCACCGACATCACCGGCACCGCCATGCTCCCCGAGGGCGTGGAGATGGTCATGCCCGGCGACAACATCGAGATGGAGCTGGAGCTCATCAACCCCATCGCCATGGAGGAAGGCCTGCGCTTCGCCATCCGCGAGGGCGGCCGCACCGTGGGAGCGGGAAGGGTAACGGAGATAAAGAAGTAGGGATATGGCGAAAGCGAAGCAGAAAATAAGGATCAGGCTGAAGGCCTACGATCACGAGATAGTCGACCGGTCCGCGCGACAGATCGTGGAGACCGCGAAGCGCACGGGGGCTTCTATCTCCGGGCCGGTGCCTCTGCCCACGGAGAAGCACGTCTATTGCGTGATACGTTCGCCACACGTGAACAAGGATTCACGGGAGCATTTCGAGATGCGCGTGCACAAGAGGCTCATAGATATCATGGAGCCCACGCCGAAGACGGTGGACTCGCTCATGCGCATGGACCTTCCAGCCGGAGTGGATATCGAGATAAAACTGTAGACTCTTCCCCGGCGCCGCCCGGGAGGGCGGGACGCCGCTGAGAGGTGGGTAAGTTGAAGGGAATACTAGGCAAGAAAATAGCCATGACGCAGATCTTCACCGAGGAAGGCCAGGTCATCCCGGTGACGGTGGTCGAGGCAGGGCCCTGCACGGTCACCCAGATCAAAACGGTGGAGAAGGAAGGCTACAACGCCCTGCAGTTGGGCTTCGGCCCCGTCAGCGAGAAGAAGCTGAACAAGCCGCAGAGAGGCCATTTCTCCAGCCGGGAACTGCAGCCCCAGCGTCACCTGGCCGAGCTGCGAGTCGATGACCCCTCGGGTTACCGGGTTGGGCAGGAGATAACCGTGGACACCTTCAGTAAGGGCGATCGCGTGGACGTCACGGGCAGGTCGCGGGGCAAGGGCTTCGCGGGTGTGATCAAGCGGCACAATTTCGCGGGCGGACCAGGTTCCCACGGAGCGCACTTCCACCGCGCCCCCGGCGCAATCGGCGCGTGCGCTACACCCTCCCGCGTTTTCAAGGGCGCGCGAATGCCGGGCCGCATGGGGGCGGAGAAGGTCACCACCCTCAACCTGGAGATCGTGGACATCAAGCCCGAGCGCAGCCTGCTGCTGCTCAAGGGCAGCGTTCCGGGCCCGGACGGCGGCCTGGTGCTGATCAGGGAATCGGTGAAGTCGGTAAAAAAGCGTAAAAAAAGAGCGCACGTGCTCACCTGATAGGCGGGAAAGACCATGAGGGAAGTGAAGGTTTACGATATAGAGGGCAACGAGAAGGGAGACGTGCAGCTGCACGACTACTTCTTCGGTTGCGAGGTGAACATACCCGTCATGCACCTGGTGGTGCGACACCAGCTGGCCGCCGCGCGCAGCGGCACCGCCTCGACCAAGTCCCGCAGCCTGGTCAGCGGCGGGGGGCGCAAGCCCTGGCGCCAGAAGGGCACCGGCAGGGCGCGCGCCGGCTCATCCCGTTCACCGTTGTGGCGGGGAGGCGGTACCGTGCACGGGCCACAGCCGCGCGATTTCGATTTCAAGGTCAACCGCAAGGTGCGCAAGCTGGCCCTGCGATCCGCGCTGAGCGCGCGGGCCGAGGAGGGGCGGGTGATGGTGCTCGAGGACTTCACCCTCTCCGAACCCAAGACCAAGCTGGCCGCGGCCGTCTTCCAGGCGCTGGGCGTGGACGACTACGTACTCCTGGTGCTGGCGGAGGAGGACCATAACCTGGTCAGGTCCATGCGCAACCTCCCCTTCGTGGAGGTGACCTGGGTGTGGAAGCTCAATACCTACGACATACTGGCGAGCGACAGGGTGATCTTTACGCGTTCGTCCCTGGATAAGCTGCAGGAAGGGGTGGAAGATGAAGGACGCGCATGACGTGATCATCCGGCCCATCATCTCGGAGAAGAGCTACACCCTCCTGGACCACAACAAGTACACCTTCGAGGTGCACCCCAAGGCCCACAAGACCGAGGTGCGCAAGGCGGTGGAGGAGATATTCAACGTCAAGGTCACCGGGGTGAACACCATCAAGGTCCCGCCCAAGCCGAAGCGGCAGGGCTGGACCTCCGGCAAGACCACGGCGCGCAAGAAGGCCGTGGTCACGCTGGCGCCGGGATACAGTATAGAGTTTTTCGAGGGCCCGCTGGGCTGATAAGCACAGGACGGTAAGGTTATGAGCATCAAGAGATACAAGCCCACCTCGCCGGGGAGGCGCTTCGCCTCGGTGTCCGATTTCTCCGAGATAACCAAGAAGGAGCCGGAGAAGACCCTGCTCGCCCCCATGAACTACAAGGCGGGCCGCAACAACAAGGGCCGGATCACCACCCGGCATAAGGGTGGGCGCAACAAGCGCAAATACCGCATCGTCGACTTCCGGAGGGACAAGGACAATATCGCGGCGAAGGTGGCCGCCATAGAATACGACCCCAACCGCAGCGCGCGCATCGCCCTGCTGCACTACGAGGACGGCGAGAAGCGCTACATCCTCGCTCCCCTCAAGCTGAAAGTGGGGGACCGCGTGATGTCCGGGCCCGACGCGGACATCAAGCCGGGCAACGCGCTGCCGCTTTCATCCATCCCGGTGGGCACGACCATCCATAACATCGAGCTGAAGCCGGGAGCCGGAGGCAAGATGGTGCGCTCCGCAGGCGCGTCGGCGCAGCTCATGGCCAAGGAAGGGGACTTCGCGCACGTGCGCCTCCCCTCCAGCGAGGTGCGCCTGGTGAATATCAAGTGCCGCGCGACCATCGGCCAGATCGGTAACGTGGAGCACGAGCTCCTCTCCGAGGGCAAGGCCGGCCGCGGGCGTTACAAAGGCCGCCGTCCCACCGTGCGCGGCACGGTGATGAACCCCGTGGACCATCCCCACGGCGGCGGCGAGGGCAAGAGTTCTTCCGGGCGCCATCCCGTTACCCCCTGGGGCAAGCCGACCCTGGGGTACCGGACACGCAAGAAGAACAAGCCGTCGGACAAATACATCGTACGCCGCAGGAAGAGCTGAGGGACAGGGAGGTAGTCTTGGGCAGGTCGCTGAAGAAAGGCCCCTTTATCGACGAGAAGCTCTACTTCAAGATCGAGGAGCTGAACCGGCGCAACGAGAAGAGGGTCGTCAAGACCTGGTCACGCCGATCCACCATCTTTCCCGAGATGGTGGGGCACACCATAGCGGTGCATGACGGCAAGCGGCACGTGCCGGTATACGTGACCGAGAACATGGTCGGGCACAAGCTGGGGGAGTTCGCCCCCACGCGCAGGCGCACCAGGCACGGGCACGCCCACGAACGACCCACCCGCCTGAAGTAGACGAAGAGGAAAGAGCAGGAGGCGGAGAGAGAGATGGCGGAAGCAGGCGAAGGCGTCAGGGTGCGCGCGGTGGCCAAACACGTGCGCATATCGCCCTATAAGGCCAGGCAGATCGCCGACCTGGTGCGAGGCAAGGACCTGGAGGAGGCCCGGTACATCACCACCTTCTCTCCGCACAACGCCGCGCGTCTGGTGGGGAAGGTGCTGGAGTCGGCGGTGGCCAACGCGGAGCACAACAAAGGGCTGCGCGCCGACGACCTCATGGTGGTCAACTGTTACGTGGATGAGGGGCCGACGCTGAAACGCTGGAGGCCCAGGGCCTATGGCAGGGCTACCCGCATCCGTAAGCGGACCAGCCATATCACCGTGGTAGTCGGCGAGCGCGAAGAGCTCGCCGGGGAAGGCCGCCGGGGTTCGAGACGGCGCGCCGGAGCGCGAAGGAAAGGATGAGAGCGTGGGTCAGAAGGTCCATCCATACGGTTTTCGCCTGGGAGTGATATATGACTGGAAGTCCCGCTGGTTCGCCAACCGGGACTACGCCGACCTGCTCCAGGAGGACCTCTCCATACGCCGCTACGTCAAGCAGCACCTGAGGAGGGCCGCGGTTTCACGCGTGGAGATAGAGCGCACTACCAAGCGCATCAAGGTTGACATCTTCACCGCCCGTCCCGGCATCGTCATCGGTCGCCGCGGAGCGGAGGTGGACCGCATCAAGCGTGACCTCGCCAGGATGACCGGCAAGGAAGTGCAGGTGAATATCCAGGAGGTGAACACGCCGGAGCTGGACGCCTACCTGGTTGCCCAGAACATCGCCGAGCAGCTGGAGGGCAGGGTGTCCTTCCGCCGCGCCATGAAGAGGTCGGTGCAGAACGCCATCCGGGCCGGGGCCAAGGGCATCAAGGTGTCCTGCTCGGGAAGGCTGGGCGGCGCCGAGATGGCGCGCCGGGAGTGGTACCGCGAGGGCCAGGTGCCCCTGCAGACCCTGCGGGCGGACATCGACTACGGCTACTACGTGGCCCGCACCACCATGGGGGTCATCGGCGTCAAGGTGTGGATCTACAAGGGGCTCATCGCCGAGCCCGAGCGCAAGCCCAGGGAAAAGACGGCCATGGAACCCGAGAAGGTCCCGGTGGCGGAGAAGGAGGCCGCCGCGGCGGCCACCGGCTCGCCAGTCGCCGAGGAGGCCGGTGAGGGAGCCGCAGCGGCAGTGGAGGAAGCCGCGGAGAGCGAAGAGAAAGCCGGCGAGGAGAAAGAGGTCGAGGAGGTCTGACAGCTCATGCTGATGCCTCGTAAATTCAAGCACAGGAAGGTCCAGCGCGGCCGCATGAAAGGGCGCTCCAAGGGCGGGACCAAGGTCCATTTCGGGGACTACGGCCTGCAGGCATTGGAGCCTTCCTGGGTGACGGCGCGACAGATCGAGGCGGCCAGGGTGGCCATCACCAGGCACGTGAAGAGGAGCGGAAAGGTGTGGATAAACGTCTTTCCAGACAAGCCGGTATCGAAGAAGCCTGCGGAGACGCGCATGGGAAGCGGAAAAGGCAACCCGGACCACTGGGTAGCCGTGGTCAAGCCGGGGCGCGTGATGTTCGAGCTCTCGGGCGTGCCCGAGCAGACCGCTGCCGAAGCCATGCGCAGGGCGGCTCACAAGATGCCCATGAAGTGCCGTTTCGTCAAGCGCGAGAGCACGGGTGGTGAATGATCTTGAAGGCGAGAGAACTGCGCGAGTATTCCCACGAGGAGCTGACCGCCAGGCTCAAGGAGGCGAAGGAGGAGCTGTTCAACCTGCGCTTTCAGGCGGCCACCGGCCAGCTCGACAATACATCGAAGATTGTCGAGACGAAGAGGGATATCGCGCGCATCTGTACGGTCATAAGGGAGCAGGAGCTCAGCGAGGAGGCGTCCTGAGCGCCCGGTACGGGCGAGCGGCGGCCTCCGTATAGAGGAAGGGAACCGGAACATGGCGGAGAGGACGAGCAGGAGGAAGGTGCGAGTAGGCACGGTGGTATCGGACAAGATGGACAAGACCATCGTCGTAAACGTGGAGACTCGCATGCCCCACCCGCTTTACGGTAAGATCGTCCGCCGCAGCAAGAGGTACACGGCGCACGACGAGGGCAACCAGTGTGGTGTCGGAGACCTGGTGCGTATCATGGAGACGAGGCCCATCTCCCGCACCAAGCGCTGGCGCCTGGTGGAGATCGTGGAGAAGGCGGAATAGCGGTAGAGCACCGCGATTCGGAGGAAGATCATGATACAGGCGGAATCGCGAGTCAGGATAGCCGACAACACCGGCGCCCGGGAACTCCTGGTCATCAGGGTCCTGGGGGGTTCGGGGCGCCGTTACGCCTACGCCGGCGACATCGTGGTCGGTACGGTGAAGGCGGCCACGCCGGGCGGCGCGGTGAAGAAAGGCGAAGTGGTGCGGGCGGTGGTGGTGCGGACCAGGAAGGAACGCCGCCGCCAGGACGGGTCTTATATCAAGTTCGACGAGAACGCGGTAGTGCTCATCAACGAGGTCAAGGACCCGCGAGGTACGCGTATCTTCGGACCGGTGGCCAGGGAGCTGCGTGAGAAGAAGTTCATGAAGATCATATCCCTTGCCCCCGAGGTCCTGTAAGGGTGACGAGGAGAGATGCGATGGCTGGTATGAAGATAAAGAGAGGCGACAAGGTAGAGGTGCTCGCCGGCAAGTACCGCGGAAAGCAGGGCAAGGTGCTCAAGAGCATCCCGGAGAGCGCCCGCGTCGTCGTTGAGGGGATCAACCTGGTGAAGAGGCACACGCGTCCGTCGCAGGAGAACCCCCAGGGCGGGATCGTCACCAAGGAGGCGCCCATCGACGTCTCCAACGTCGCTCTCGTTTGCGATTCATGCAGCCGCAGGATCCGGGTGGGATACCGGGTCGACGCGGATGGGGGCAAGAAGCGTGTCTGCCGCAAGTGCGGGGCGGACCTGGATTAGGCGGATACTTCAGGCCGAGGAAGGAAACATGGTGCCGAGGTTAAAGCAGAAGTATCGCGAGGAGATCATTCCCTCGCTGAAGGAGAGGTTCGGTTATAGCAACGATCTTCAGGTCCCGCGCCTGGAGAAGATAGTGGTTAACATGGGCGTGGGAGAGGGCGCGCACGACCCCAAGGCCATCGACGGAGCCATGAAGGACATGGCCGTGATCACCGGCCAGAAGGCGAAGCTGAACCGGGCCCGCAGGTCGGTAGCCGGGTTCAAGCTGCGCACCGGCATGTCCGTGGGCTGCAAGGTCACCCTGCGCGGCGACCGCATGTACGAGTTCCTGGACCGCCTCACCTCCCTGGCCATCCCCAGGGTAAGGGACTTTCGGGGACTGAACCCCAAGTCCTTCGACGGCAGGGGGAACTTCAACATGGGCCTCGACGAGCAGCTGGTGTTCCCGGAGATAGACTACGACGACATCGACAGGGTGAGAGGGATGGACATCACCATCGTGACCACCGCATTGACGGACGAGGAGGGGCTGGCCCTGCTGGATGCCATGGGCATGCCCTTCCGCGGCAAGTGATAAGGAGAGACTTCATGGCGAAGAAGTCGCTGGTTGCCAAGCAGAAGAGGCCCCCCAAGTTCAGTACGCGTGCGTATAACCGCTGCGCGCGCTGCGGACGGCCGCGGGGGTATTTCCGCAAGTTCAACCTCTGCCGCATCTGCCTGCGTGAACTGGCCCACGAGGGCGAGGTCCCGGGCATGACCAAATCGAGTTGGTAAGGAGGCGTGTAGCGAATGACAATGACCGATCCCATCGCGGACATGCTGACCCGCATACGCAATGCCAACACCGCCCACCACGAGGTGGTGGAGATGCCGTTCTCCAGGATCAAGGAGTCCATCGCGGAGATACTGCAGAGGGAAGGTTACATCGCCGGATTCGAGGTCATCAAGGGCGAGAGTTACGATACCTTGAAGATGACCCTGAAGTACGGGCCCAACCGCGAGCAACTTATAAACGGCATCAAGAGGATCAGCAAGCCCGGCTTGCGCGTTTACAGCAAGAGGACGGACGTGCCCCGCGTGCTCGGCGGGATCGGGATCGCCATCATCTCCACCTCCAAGGGCGTGATAACCGACCGAGAGGCGCGGGAGATGAACGTCGGTGGCGAAGTAATAGCCTACGTGTGGTAATGGATAGAGCTGGAGGTCAGAGTTGTCGAGGATCGGAAAGATGCCCATACCCATCCCGCAGGGGACAGAGGTGAAGATAGAGGGAAACACGGTGACCGCGAAGGGACCCAGGGGAGAGCTGACCCGGGAATTCCATCCGGACATGCTCCTCGCTATCGAGGAGGGGAACCTGGTGGTGAAGCGGCCCTCCGATTCCGGGATGCACAGGTCGCTGCACGGCCTAACGCGTACTCTCATCGCAAATATGGTGGAGGGGGTAACCAACGGTTACGAGAAGAACCTGGAGATACACGGTGTCGGTTACAGGGCCGTGGCCAAAGATAGGGATATGGAGCTCACACTGGGTTTCTCGCACCCGGTCCTGGTAAAGGCGCCGGAGGGAATCGAATTCGAGGTGGTCACGCCCACTAAGATCAGGGTAAAGGGCATCGACAAGCAGAAGGTGGGCCAGATGGCGGCCAAGATCAGGGCGCTGCGCAAGCCAGACCCCTACAAGGGCAAGGGAGTGCGCTACGCCGGCGAGTACATCAAGCGCAAGGCGGGCAAGACCGCGGTGTGATGCCGCGCAAGGAACAGGAGAGAGTGAGCGCGGGATGAAGAAGACGGACCCGAAACAGCTGGGCAGGCAGCGCCGCCACCGGCGCGTGCGCAAGAAGGTCTCCGGTAGCGCGGAAAGGCCGAGACTCTCGGTGTTCCGCAGCAACCGGCACATCTATGCCCAGATCATCGACGACAGGGCGGGCAGGACCCTGGTCAGCGCGTCCAGCATGGAGAAGGGGCTCGACCTGGCGGGCAAGAACAAGAGCGGCGTAGCCGCGGAGGTGGGCCGGGTCCTTGCGGGCAGGGCCCGTGAAAAAGGCGTGGAGAGAGTGGTTTTCGAGCGCGGGGGTAACCTGTATCACGGCAGGGTAAAGGCCCTGGCCGACGGAGCCCGCGAGGGAGGCCTGGTGTTCTGATGCCCGAGTACGAAGAAGAGCGCGGAGGTTGCATATGCCCAAGATAGACCCGACGGTCCTCGAGCTGGAGGAGAGAGTCATACATATAAACCGCGTGGCCAAGGTGGTCAAGGGCGGGCGCCGTTTCAGTTTCACCGCCCTGGTGGTGGTGGGGGACAGCGCGGGTATGGTGGGCTACGGCTACGGCAAGGCGCGAGAGGTGCCCTTGGCCATCCAGAAGGGCGTGGAGAAAGCGAAGCGCAACCTGTTCAAGGTACCGACGCGCGGGACGACCATCCCCTACAAAGTGGTAGGGAAATATGAGTCCTCGCGCGTACTTCTCAAGCCGGCCAGCGAGGGCACGGGAGTGATCGCGGGCGGCCCGGTGCGTGCGGTCATGGAGCTTTCCGGCGTGCAGGACATCCTGACCAAGACCTATGGCTCGCGCAATCCCGTCAACGTGGTCAAGGCGACGGTGGAGGGCCTGAAGTCCATAAACCATACACGGGAAGTGGCCCAGCTGCGCAAGGCCCAACTGCGCAAGGCAGGGGAGGCGGTGGAAGCGTGAGCACCAGGGAGAAGATGCTGCGTATAACGCTGGTCCGCAGCCCCATCGGGCGCCCCGCCGTACAGAGGCGGACGGTGCGCGCGTTGGGACTGAAGCGGATGAACCACTCCGTGGTGCAGAAGAGCACCCCGGAGATAAAGGGCATGATCAGCAGGATAAGCCACCTGGTCAAGGTGGAGCCCTGCGCAGAAGAAGAGGTTTAGGCGAATGACAATCAAGATCAACGACCTCAAACCGGCGGAAGGCTCGGTGCAGGCGCCGAAGCGCGTGGGGAGAGGGCGCTCATCGGGGCACGGCAAGACCAGTGGCCGGGGGATGAAGGGCCAGAAAGCGCGCTCCAAGACACGCATCGGGTTCGAGGGAGGCCAGATGCCCCTGCAGAGACGCGTGCCCAAGCTGCGCGGGTTCAAGCCGCGCAACAAGAAGGAATTCCACCTGGTGAACGTGGAGAGGTTGAATGATTTCGCGGACGGCGAGACCATAACCCCCGAGACCCTGGTGGAGAGGGGACTGCTCAAGAGACTGGACAAAGAGGTCAAGATACTGGGAAGGGGAGAGCTCGAGCGCAGGCTGACGGTGAAGGCCCATGCCTTTACCCGCGGCGCAGTGGCCAAGATCGAGGCCGCCGGGGGAAGCACAGAGGTGGTATAGTTTGCTCCGGACCTTCCGCAATATATTCAAGATCGCAGACCTTCGCAAAAAGATACTGTTTACGCTGCTGATCATCCTCCTCTACCGCCTTGGTTGCGCCATACCGTCACCGGGAATCAACACCACCGCCCTGGACCTGCTCGTGCAGGAGGGCGGCATCCTGGGGTTCCTCAACTTCTTCTCGGGGGGCGCCCTGGCCCAGCTGGCCATCTTCGGGCTTGGTATCATGCCTTATATCACCTCGGCCATCATCATGGAGATGCTGGTGGCGGTGATCCCCAAACTCAAGCAGTGGCAGGAGGAGGGTGAGTCGGGACGCAAGAAGATCACCCAGGTGACCCGCTACCTCACCCTGGGGCTGGCGCTCATGCAGTCCATCGGCCTGGTCTATACTTTTTCCAACCAGACGGTGGGGGCGGAGAACCTGAAGATACTGGAGTTCACCTGGCTCAAGGGGATCATCATCGTGGTCACCCTCACGGCGGGGATGGCGCTGCTGATGTGGTTCGGCGAGCTGATAACCGAGCGTGGAATAGGCAACGGCATGTCCATCCTCATCTTCACCTCCATCATCGCCCGCGTCCCCAGCGAGTTCAAGACGCTCGCCGAGCAGACCGACCTTCGCTACGGCAGCGAGGTCTACGGCATCCTCATATCAGTGGTCATGACCCTGGTCGTGGTGGTGTTCTTCATATACCTGGACCAGGGGCAGAGGCGTATCCCGGTGCAGTACGCCAAGCAGATCCGGGGGAGACGCATGACCATGGGCGGGACCACCTATATCCCCCTGAAGCTGAACACCTCGGGGGTCATCCCCATCATCTTCACCTCGTCGGTCATCTTCTTCCCCACCATGCTGGCGCAGTTCATCCCGGCGCTGGAGGGTTTCGCGGAGAGGATAACCCAGGGGTGGATATACTTCGTCCTCTATACCTGCATGATCATCTTCTTCGCCTACTTCTATACATATATCGTCTTCGACCCCTTCACCCAGGCGGAACACCTCAAGAAGTACGGAGCTTTCGTGCCCGGCATCCGTCCGGGCACCCCCACGGCGGTATATTTCAGCAAGGTCATCAACCGTATCACCCTGCCGGGGTCCATCGCCCTGGCGGCCATCGCGCTGCTGCCGGCGGTGATGTTCTACTTCTTCGGAACCAGGCAGATCCCCTTCGGGGGCGCCGCCATCATGATCATCGTGGGCGTCGCCCTGGAGACCATGAAACAGATCGAGGCCCAACTGCAGATGCGGCACTACGAGGGCTTCCTCGGGTAGCGGCGACGGAGGAGGCGATATCCGTGAACCTGATACTGCTGGGACCGCCGGGCGCCGGAAAGGGCACCCAGGCCGATAGGATAGCCTCCCTCTACGGCCTGCCCCATATCTCCACCGGGGACATCTTCCGTGAGAACCTCAGGAAGGGCACGGAGCTGGGGCTGGAGGCCAAGGGGTACATGGACCGGGGAGAGCTGGTACCGGACGGGCTGGTGATCAGCATCGTCAAGGACCGGCTGTGCGCCCCTGACTGCGGCAAGGGGTTCATCCTGGACGGGTTCCCCCGTACCGTCGAACAGGCGGACGCGCTGGGAAAGATGCTCGCTGACAGCGGTCTGAGCATCGACCACGTGCTCAACATCCAGGTACCCGACGAGGTAGTGGTGGCTAGGCTGACCGCTCGCAGGACCTGCAGTTCCTGCGGCAGCGTCTGTCACCTCCTTTACGACCCGCCGCACCAGGAGGGCGTCTGCGACGACTGCGGGGGGGAGCTGTACTGCCGCGACGACGACGGCGAGGAGACGGTCCGCGCGCGCCTGGAGGAATACAAGGAGAAGACCCAGCCCCTCATCGACTATTATGGCCGGGAGGGCCTGCTGCGTGACATAGACGGGAGCGCGGAGGCAGACGAGGTCTTCGAGGCCATACGCGGTGTGGTGGAAGGATGATCATCAGGAAGTCGCAGGAAGAGATCGGGAAGATGAGAGAAGCAGGCCGCATCGTCGCCGGGGTCCTGGACATGCTAGAGGAGCACATCCAGCCCGGCGTGAGGACGGAGACCCTGAACGAGCTCGCCGAGGAGTTCATCAGGGAAAGGGACGGTGTGCCCTCCTTTCTGGGATACCGCGGGTTCCCGGCCTCCATTTGCACCTCCATTAACGACGTGGTCGTGCACGGCATACCGGGAAGGACCCGCCTCAGGGAAGGCGACATCGTCGGGGTAGACGTGGGGGTCATCCTGGACGGTTACCAGGGCGACGCCGCCCGCACCTATGCCGTGGGCAAGGTCAGCGACGTGGCCAGCCATCTCATGGCGACGACCCGGGATTCACTGCAGGCGGGGATCGACGCGTGCCGCCCGGGCAGAAGGCTCGGTGACGTATCCAACGCCATCCAGCGGACCGTGGAGAAGGAGGGTTTCTCGGTGGTGGTCCAGTTCGTCGGCCACGGCATCGGCAGGGAGATGCACGAGGAGCCGCAGATACCCAATTTCGGTCCGGCGGGAAGGGGCCCGTTGCTGGAGGAAGGGATGACCTTCGCCCTGGAACCCATGGTGAACGAGGGCACCTACGAGGTGGAGGTGGACTCAGGCGACGGCTGGACGGTGCGCACCGCCGACGGCATGCTCTCGGCCCATTACGAGCACACCGTCGCGGTGACCGCCGACGGCCCGTACGTGCTTACCCTGCCGTGAGCAGGTCATATGGACGTAGCTAACGGAGTTTGTTAGAATACAAGGCTGGTGCGAAAAAATTATCGCTCGCCGCTGGTGATATCGCGGCAGCGCCGGGAGAGTGAGGATTGGCCAAGAAAGAAGGCGCCGTAGAGGTCGAGGGAACAGTCCTGGAGCCGCTGCCCAACGCCATGTTCCGGGTGGAACTGGAAAACGGCCACAAGCTGCTGGCGCATATTTCTGGCAAGATGAGGATGCATTATATACGCATCCTTCCCGGTGACCGGGTCGTGGTGGAGATATCCCCCTACGACCTCAACCGCGGTCGTATCGTTTACAGGTACAAGTAGGCAAGGATCTGGAAGGAACGGAGATGAAGGTCAGGGCGTCGGTCAAGAAGATGTGCGACAAATGCAAGATTATCCGCCGCCACGGCAGGGTGCTGGTGATCTGCCAGAACCCGCGTCACAAGCAGAGGCAGGGTTGATCCCGAGGGAGGTATGAGGTCTTGGCACGTATAGCGGGTGTTGATCTTCCCAGAGACAAGCGGGTGGAGATTTCTCTCACCTACATCTACGGGATCGGAAGGACCACCTCCAAGCTCATCCTGGCGAACTGCCAGATAGACCCGAACACCAAGGTGCGCAGCCTCACCGACGAGGAAGTGGTGCGCCTGCGCTCCTATATAGACCAGAACCTCAAGGTGGAGGGAGACCTCAGGCGCGAGGTAGCGCAGAACATCAAGAGGAAGATGGAGATCGGGTGTTACCAGGGACT
This sequence comes from Actinomycetota bacterium, assembly GCA_040757835.1. Taxonomy (NCBI): domain Bacteria; kingdom Bacillati; phylum Actinomycetota; species Actinomycetota bacterium. The sequence continues at coordinate 272,891 of JBFLWJ010000002.1, read as the reverse complement.
GCGCCACCGCGTGGGCCTTCCCGTGCGGGGGCAGCGCACCCACACCAACGCGCGCACCCGCAAGGGGCCGCGCAAGACGGTGGGCGTGAAGAGGAAGAAGTAAGAGGAAGGCCCGGCCGCTTGCAGGCTGACCGCGACAGGAGGTTGAGATTTGGCCAAGCCCACGCGTGGTAGAGGAAGAGGGAAGAAGAAGGAGAAGAAGACGGTGCTGCATGGTGAGGCGCACATCAAGTCGACCTTCAACAACACCATCATCACCATCACCGATAAAGGTGGGGATACCCTCACCTGGAGCAGTTCCGGCACGGTAGGTTTCAAGGGATCGCGCAAGAGTACCCCCTACGCGGCGCAGCAGGCCGCGGAGAACGCGGCCAAGAAGGCTGCCCAGGAATTCGGCATGAAGAAGGTGGACGTGTTCGTGAAAGGCCCGGGCTCGGGCCGGGAGACGGCCATCCGGACCCTGCAGGCCAACGGGCTGGAAGTCGCCAGCATCACCGACGAGACGCCGCAGCCGCACAACGGCTGCCGTCCCAAAAAGAGAAGAAGGGTATAAAGGGGATCCCATGGCCAGAAACACGGATCCGTCCTGCAAGCAGTGCCGCCGCGAGGGAGACAAGCTCTTCCTCAAGGGCGCGCGTTGCGAGAGCGATAAATGCGCCATGGAGAGGCGCCCCTACGCGCCGGGCGAACACGGCCGCGGACGCGTCAAGGAGACGGAATACCTGCTGCAGCTGCGCGAGAAGCAAAAGGCCAAGCGCATCTACGGCGTGCTCGAGAAGCAGTTCCGCCGTTACTACGGCAAAGCTTCCAGGCAGCAGGGCATCACCGGCGAGAACCTGCTCTTCCTGCTGGAGAGCAGGCTCGACAACATCGTGTACCGGGGCGGGCTCGCGTCTTCGCGTAAGGACGCACGGCAGATGGTGCTGCACGGCCACGTCACCGTGAACGGGCGCAAGGTCAATATCCCCTCCTACCAGACCAAGGAAGGGGACGTGGTGGAGCTGAAAGAGAAGAGCAGGGACCTGGTGAGGGTCCTGCAGGCGGTCAAGTTCGCGGAAGGGCGACCCGTCGCGCCCTGGCTGAAGGTGGACCTGGACAAGAGACGGGTCGAGGTGACCTCCCAGCCCAAGCGGGAAGATATAGAATTGCCGGTAAAGGAACACCTCATTGTGGAGCTCTATTCCAAGTAGGCGGTGTATCCAGCAGGGCTCTTGTTCTCGAGCCGTTACAAGGAGGGATTAGGCATTGGTTCTTGAGATGCAGAAACCCCACATCGTGGTGGACAAGCTGGAGGATTCCTACGGCAGGTTCATCATCGAACCCCTGGAGAGGGGCCTCGGCCATACCCTGGGCAACTCCATGCGCCGCATCCTGCTCTCCTCTATACCCGGGGGAGCGATCACCTCGATACGCATCGAGGGAGTCATGCACGAGTTCTCCACCATCGAGGGCGTCAAGGAAGACACCATGGACATCATCCTCAACCTCAAGGGGGTCATCCTGAGGATCGAGGGTGAAGGCCAGTTCGCCCTCACTCTGGACGTCACCGGCCCCAAGGACGTCAAGGCCAAGGACATCGAGGTGCCGGCGGGCGTGGAGATAGTAAATACGGATCTGAAGATATGCACCCTGAACAAGAAGGCCCGCCTGAAGATGGAGCTGACCGCACAGAAGGGCAGGGGTTACGTGTCCGCCGAGCACATCAGCAGCTACCGTGACGTCGCCGGCAGCATCCCCATGGACGCCATGTTCTCACCCGTGGTGCGGGTGTCGTACCAGGTGGAGGACACCCGCGTCGGGCAGCGCACCGACTACGACAAGCTGGTGCTCGACATCAACACCAACGGCAGCATAGACGCCAAGGAGGCCCTGCTCAAGGCGGCACAGATCCTGGCCGGGCACGTGAACATCTTCACCTCCCTCGCCGAGGGGGAGGAGGATATGGCCGAGACCCTGTTCGGGACGGACGCCAAGCCACCGGGCAGCAAGGACTGGCAGCTCTCCATCGAGGACCTCGAGCTCCCGGTGAGGGTGCTCAACTGCCTGCACCGCGGGGGCATCAACACCGTGGGGCAGCTGGTGGAGAAGACCGAGGACGACCTGCTGGCGCTGCGCAGTTTCGGGGCGCGCTCCATAGAGGACGTCAAGGAGAAACTGGAGAAGCGCGGGCTCAAGCTCCGTTCCAAGGAGGACTGAAGGCCCGCATTGATCTGGATACGAGGGGTAGCTAAATGCCGCAACCGAGGAAAGGCAAGAGACTGGGAGGGAGTGCCTCCCACCAGAAGGCGATGATGTCCAATCTCGCCAAGTCGCTCATCGAGCACGAGAGGCTGGAGACGACCCAGACGCGGGCCAAGGAGGTGCAGCCCCTGGTGGAGAAGCTGGTGGGGCTGGCAAAGCGCGGCGACCTGCACGCTCGCCGCCGGGCCCTGTCGATAATCCACGACCGTGACGTGGTGCACAAACTCTTCGACGAGATAGGGCCGCGTTACAGCGACCGCGACGGCGGCTATTCCCGCATAGTCAAGACCGGACCGCGCAAGGGCGACGCCGCTCCCATGGCGGTCATCGAGTTCGTCTGAGCTTTATATCCGGCCCGGGGCCTCCAGGTAACGGTCCCGCTCGCAGAGCCTCACGGAGACCGACCTGGTAGTTCCCCGGGCCAGTCATTGCTCAGACGGATGTTTTTTCGATACAGGCGACACCCGGGCGCCCCCTTGCTTTCGCTGCCTGATCGAATGCACCGTCGTTTTCCGGCCCGGGGCCTCCAGGTAACGGTCCCGCTCGCAGAGCCTCACGGAGACCGACCTGGTAGTTCCCCGGGCCAGTCATTGCTCAGACGGATGTTTTTTCGATACAGGCGACACCCGGGCGGAATGAATCCAGTCAGCGTCTATATACGCACTCTTGCTGCTCGCGAAAACCGCTTCGTACCGATAAAGTGCCGACCCCAGGATACCGGGCTGGTGGCAGCTCATATGGGGTAGAATCGGTCTATGGCCAATTACAAGCTGATACTGGAATACGACGGGACCGACTACAGCGGGTGGCAGAGGCAGCCGGGGCTTTCCACGGTGCAGGGAGTCCTGGAGGAGGCCCTGGCCCGGGTCGCGGTGCTCGACTCCCCGCTCTATGCGGCTGGACGCACCGACGCCGGGGTGCACGCCAGGGGGCAGGTGGTGAGCTTCCACGGCGCGATCAAGCCGGCGCCGGCGGCCATGGCCGCCGCCCTCAACTCCTTTCTCCCCGGCGATATCGTGGTGCTGGGCTGCGAGGAGGTGGAGGAAGGTTTCAACGCCCGCCGCAGCGCATTGGCAAGGGAGTACGGGTATTATATCCATCGCGGCGAGCACCCGTCGCCCTTCAAACGCAGGTATACATCGCACTACCCGCAGAAGCTCGACCAGGATGCCATGGAGGAAGCCCTGAAGGCCATCATGGGTGTGCACGACTTCGCGGCCTTCTGCCGCCGCGAGGAGAGCAGATCGAACGTTCGGGAGGTCTACGAGACGGAACTGCGGCAGAGCGGAGATACGCTGAGTATCAGGGTCAAGGCCAACGCCTTCGTGTGGATGATGATGCGCATACTCTGCGGCAGCCTGCTCGAGGTCGGGAGAGGGAAATGGTCCGTGGACCACTTCAAGGAGGTCCTGGAGGCGCGGGACAATGCCGCCAGCGGGCCGGCGCTGCCCCCCCGGGGACTGTTCCTGGAAAAGGTCTATTATCGGGCTATATAGGCTCCTGCGGCGGCGATAAGGTCCGGCGAACGCTGCGGCCAGCCGGTTTAGAGGCTCTCGCTGGGGCAATAATATTGTTCAGGCAGCTCTTTTCGAAGAAAGGAGAGACAATGGCGCGCAAACTGCTTTTCGCGGTGGATTTCTCACCCTACACGGAGAAACTCGTGGGCTGCGCCGGCGAGCTGGCGCAATACGGACTCAACGAGGTGGACCTGCTCTACGTGCTCGAGTCCAAGAAGCAAGCCGATTTCGGCGATCACAAGAACCCCGCCTTCGAGGCGGAGATGAGGGAGGCGGAGGAACACCTGGAGAAGCTCGCAGTCGAGCTCGAGGCCGATGGGATGAAGGTCAACCGGGTCCTTAAACATGGAAACCCGGCAGCGGAGATCGTGGATACGGCAAGGGAAGAGGGTTCCGACCTCATATTCCTAGGCGCGAAGGGCAAGGGGTTCATGAGCCGGGCTTTCCTGGGCAGCGTTAGCGAACAGGTGGTGAAGCTCGCCGACCGCTCGGTGATGGTCCAGTTCTGCCGGATGGTTAAAGACAGTAAGACCTATACCTGCGAGAACGTCTGCTCCTCCCTCTTCGGGAATATCCTGGTAGCGACCGATTTCTCGAATTATGCAGCAAGCGTCAGGCCAATTGTCATCGACCTGGCCAGGACCTTGTGCACTCCCATGACCCTGTTGCACGTCGTGGAGGGGAAGAGCGATGGTGGATACCAGCTCCTGGACAAATACAAGAAGGAACAGGCAAAAGAGAAGATGCAGATACTAGAGGAGTTGAGCTACGAGCTGGGCGATTTCTGCAAGAACGTCAGGATGGACATCGTAAACGGCGATCCTCCCTCGGCCATCCTTGCCTACGCCAACGAGATCGACGCATCCCTGATCATACTGGGTGCCTTCGGCGCGCGAGGGATAACCAAGGACCTCCTGGGCAGTGTAACGGAGAAGGTCATGCGCAAGAGCGAACGCCCGGTGATGATACTCAAGGCCGAAGGATGAGGCCTATTCGCTCGGCGAGGCGGGTTGGATGTCGGGGGAATCGAAGTCACTGAAGTCCGTAGAGGCCAAGGTGCGGTAGCGCTGCAGGCTCTCCCTGGGATCCGACCCGACAACCTCGATCTGGAGCGCCACGGGCGGCGCGGACGCATCGCATACCCACAAGGTGCAGCTGAGCTCGAAGCTCAGGGACGAGAAATAGGACCAGGCGGCCCCGGTGAGGGCTTCACGTGCCCTCCCGCTTTCTAGGCGCAGGAGGTAACGCCGGCAGCCGACACCGGAGCGCTCCTCTTCCCGCTGTAGAGAGACGGAGCCGTAAGAGGAAGCTAGCTCCACCGCCACAGCGGGATCATGGAGAGGGCTGGGGGCGCTGCCGGGGGGTATGGCGCTCCACGCGTCCGCCTCGCGCAGGTAATATCCCCCATCCCCAGAGGACAGCTCGAGGCGCTCCTCTCCCTCCGGGGAGGTGCGCGTGATGGACACCGAGAAGTCGCCGTCCCGGTAAAGGCCCTCCCCCGTCTCGTCCCCGAAAACGCTCTGCCCCGACACTCCGATCCAGGTCTCCAGGTGCGTAAGGTAGCGGAAGGAACGGGCGTCCTTGAGGCCCCGCAAGGAGGAGTCGACCTCCTGCCTCCAGGCGGCTTCCTCCTCGCTCTCCCCGGCGCCGCAGCCTGAAACCGCAGCGAGCAGCGCCACGAGCAGGACGGGGATGATGAAATGGCGCAGCACAGCCATCAGGAACGTATCACCGCCAGGACCTCGTCGCGCTTCGCTTCCATGAGCTCCGCGGACCTGGCCTCGAGGTTGAGGCGGATGAGCGGCTCGGTGTTGGAGGGGCGCACGTTGAACCACCAGTCGTCGAACTCCACCGTTATGCCGTCCAGACGGTCCACCCTGCCCGCGGCGTAGAGGCGGGCGATCTCCTCCAGCTTGGCCGGTATGTCCTCGACGCGGCTGTTTATCTCCCCCGAGGCGAAGTACTTCTTAAAGGGCGCGAGGATGGCCGAGAGGGGTTTTTCCTCCAGGCTGACTATCTCGAGGATGAACATGGCGGCGATGAGGCCGGAGTCGGCACGGTAGTTGTCGCGGAAGTAATAATGGCCTGAATGCTCTCCTCCGAAGACGGCGCCGGTCTCGGCCATGGTCTGCTTGATAAAGGAGTGGCCCACTCTCTCACGGACGGGAGTGCCGCCGTAGGCGCGTATGGTCTCGGGCACCACCCAGCTGTTGATGCAGTTATAGATGATGTTCTCGCCCGCGTGGGTCTCGAGGATGCGCTTGGCCACCATGGCCGTGGTGAGGGAACCGCTCACCGCTTCCCCCAGGTCGTCCACGAGAAATACGCGGTCGGCGTCGCCGTCGAAGGCCATTCCCAGGTCGCCTCCGGCCTCCAGTACCCACCCCGATAGCAACTTGATGTTCTCTGGATTTATGGGGTCCGGCTGATGGTGGGGGAAGGAGCCGTCCAGTTCGAAGCAGTGCGGCACCAGGGTGCACGGCAGGCGTTCGAAGAGGGCCGGGAGGATGAGGCCCCCCATGCCGTTGCCCGCGTCGGCCACCACCTTCAGGGGCCGCAAGGCGGAGACGTCGATGAACCCGAGGACGTGGTCCACATAGCGCGGCAGCATGTCTATCTCCTCCACCGTCCCCCTGTTGGGCGGTTCGGGAAAGTCGCCGCCCAGCACCAGGTCCCTGATGTCCAGGATACCGGTGTCGGAACTTATGGGGCCAGCCTTACGGTGGCACAGCTTTAGGCCGTTGTACTCCTTGGGGTTATGGGAAGCGGTGAACATGGCGCCCGGCCGGTCGAGCGCGCCCGAGGCATAGTAGAGCATGTCCGTCGAGCACAGCCCGATGTCCGCCACTTCCGCCCCCTGGTCGGTGGCCCCGGCGATGAAGGCGCGGGAGAGCGCGGGGGAGGAAAGGCGCATGTCCCTTCCGGTGACTATCCCTTTCTCGCCGAGGAAGACGACGAAGGCCCTCCCGATGCGGTAGGCGACATCCTCGTCGAGCTGATCGGGGTAGATGCCCCGGACGTCGTAGGCCTTGAAGATGGCGGCGTCCATGTCCTGCATATTCCTCCTTTTCTCTCGCATGATAGAATTCTATCACAGCCGCGAGGAAGGGCAGATAGAGGTGAAGGGCGAAGAATCGTCGCGGGAAAGCCCGTTTCCAAGGCCTCTCCGCGCGGCTGGGTGCCGCGGCGATGCCGGTGAGATGAACAGCAAGGGGGTTCTCATGGCCGAGCCGATCAACCTGGACGACGTGATGGTCCTGGAGGATAAAGATCCCGGCGGGATGCTCGCGGCCGTCGAGTCCTTCTCCAGGCACTGCACGGAGGCGCTGCACCTGGGGAGGGACCAGATGGACATCCCCGACGCGGAGGGCATCAACCGTATCGCCTATGTGGGCATGGGCGGGTCCGCCATCGGTGGGGATATCCTGCGCTCGCTCCTGGAGGACGCGCTGGGGCTGCCCGTGACCGTGCACCGCTCCTACCGCCTGCCATGCATGCTCGGGCCCGATACCCTGGCCATCTTCGCCAGCTATTCCGGCAACACCGAGGAGACCCTGTCCGCCCTGGACGACGCCGTCTACCTGGGGTGCAGGGTGATGGCCATCACCACCGGAGGGACGCTGCTCGAACAAGCCCGCGGGTACCGCTTTCCCGCCGTGGTGGTCCCGGGCGGCCTGCAGCCCCGCGCGGCCCTGGCCTATCTCTCCCTCCCCGCCGCGGCGGTCCTCGAGAAGATGAAACTGCTGCAGGGCTTTACGAAGGTAGCCTACGAGACGGCCGACTTCCTGCAGGGGAAGCGGGAGGTCTGGGGCCGCCTGGCGCCGGTGAGCAAGAACTTCGCCAAACAGCTCGCCCAGAGGCTGCAGGGAAAGATACCGGTCGTTTACGGTACCGAGGGGGTGCTGTCGGTGGCGGCCTACCGCTGGAAGTGCCAGTTCAACGAGAACTCCAAGGTCCCTGCCTTCAACCACACCCTGCCAGAGATGAACCACAACGAGATCGTAGGATGGCACGAGCTGGACGACATCTCCAGGCGGGTCGAGGTCATCTTCCTGCTGGAGGACGACGACGACTCGCGCGTCGCCAAAAGGGTCGAGGTGACCGCGGAGATCATCGAGGACAAGGTGGGCGGGGTGACGGTGATCCGTGTGGGCGGCCGCACCCGCACCGACAAGCTCTTCTCCGCCATCCACCTGGGGGATTTCGTATCGGCATACCTCGCCCTGTTGGGCGGCGTGGACCCCACTCCCGTGGAGAGCATCTCCCTGCTCAAGGAGCGCATGGCACAGGAGGGATAGGCGGGCACTTCCAGGGACGGCGGCGGGAAGGAGGGTCGGACTTGCGGGTGGAAGAGGCCCGGAAGTATCTGAGTTCATGCCTGCGCGAAGCCGGCCTGCCGGCGCCCCGTGTGGGGGTCGTGCTCGGCAGCGGTCTCGGGGATGCGGCCCCGCCTCTCGATGGACCCTTGGAGGTGGAGTGGAGCGACGTCCCCGGCTGGCCGCGATGCGGCGTGCCTGGGCACGCGGGCGTCCTGCGGTTCGGCACCTTTGAGGACGTGGCCCTGATGATACAGGCAGGGCGCGTCCACTACTACGAGGGCCGTGAGATGAACGAGGTGACCTTGCCGGTGAGGGTCATGGCCTCCCTGGGCGTGGAGAGGGTGTTCATGGCCAATGCCGCCGGGGCCCTCAACCCCGTCTACGGCTGCGGGTACCTGATGCTGGTGCGTGATCACATCAATCTCATGGGGGTGAACCCCCTGCGCGGCGTGGCGGACGAGGACGGCGTCCCCGCCTTCCTCGATGTATCTTCCCTCTACGACGAAACCGCTGGAGACAGGCTCATGGACGCGAGCAAGGCATCCGGATGGCCCATGGAGGGCGGCACGCTGGTAGCCGTCTGCGGCCCGAGCTTCGAGACCGGTGCCGAGCTGCGCTACATGCGCCTGGTTGGAGGTGACGCGGTCTCCATGAGCCTGGTGCCCGAGGCCCTCATGGCACGCTACCTGGGTCTTTCCGTGACCGCGGTGAGCGTGATCACCAACGTCCGGGACCTGCGCAGGCCCTATCCCACCTCCCACGACGAGGTGCTGAAAACGGCGGAAGAGGCAGCGCCGCGGCTGCGCGAGGTCATCGCTGCCTGGCTGGGATTCTGACCGCATCACCCTGGCCCGCCCGGGCAAGCTATCCGCGGAGCTCAGGGGCCGAGCCCCTGAGCGGCTCGACCCAGAGGAGGCGAGCAGCCTGCGCGTGCTGGAGGAAGAGTTCGTCGCGAAGCTCCTCGCGGTCGGCAAGGTCATGGAGGTACCTCCGGGGCGGGGATTCAGAGCGACGGCATGAACTCGGTGCCATGACGGCCCGGAAGCCGTGAGCTTCCGGGCACTTTTCGATCAGCTGCCGGCCGTATCGCCCGGGACTTCAGCTTTAAGCCAAACCTAACGATTCCTTAACAGACGTTTAACACGTGGGGGGTTCAATGTTAGCAATGCTAATCGTTGTAACCGCCAGGGCGGGCGGTCCGTCAGATGAACGATACCTGGCGTAGAAAACGGGAGTTGATGCGAGGATGAAGAGAAGGAAAACGTGCAGATATTGCGGGACGCTGGCGGCCGTGCTCTGCCTGGGTCTCATCGCGGTACTGGCCGTATCCTGCGGCGGAGGCGATGCGCCACCAGCCGGAGCGGAGGCCGCCAAATATCCCCCCGGCACCAGCGAGGAGATGCTCGCCGAGACCACCGGCGATGCGGGCCTGGTCCTGGAGGGCGGCGAGGAGACCGCGGCCACGGAGGAGGAAGAGATGGAGGATGACACAGGCGGACCTCCCGCGGCAACGCTGGAGCTGGCTGGTGCGCGTTTCACGGTGGTGGAGGCCTCACGCCAGGGCTCCAACGCGGACGCGATCACCTCGGGACAGAGGGAGGTGGAGGGGGACTACCTCGAGATAGAGCTGCTGGTGGAAAACATCGGGGACGACCTCGTAGACCTCTCCGAGTTCTCTTTCCGTATCTGGAGCGAGGGCATAGCGGCTGACGACTACGCGGATTACTACCGCACCAGCGGCGCCTTCGGCGCATACGTGTCGGAGAACATGATCTCGGCGGTGCTGCTCGACTACGCCACCCTTCAGCCCGCCGCGTACACCCTGAAGATGGGGGAGACCGTGGACGGGGTCTTCCTCTTCTACGACCTCAATCCCAAGAACACTGCACGCAACCAGGGTATATCCAAAGAGGGCACCAACCTGGTCATCTACAAGGAGCGGGGAGATGATGCGGGAGAGCAGGTCGAGGCCAACCTGGCCGGATACCCCGATTAGGGGGATTCGGGTATGCGCGCGGTGAAGAGAGGTTTTCGCAGCTTCAGGCGCCATCCAGCCGCCAACCTGGTGGTGGTGCTGCTGCTCTTCGTCTGCCTCGCCTTTTCCCTCTCCATGCTGGCTGTGGAGCTGGCCGCCGACAGCCAGACCGAGGCGGTGAAACAGAGGGTGGGAAACTACGCGGAGGTGCGCTCCAGCTCCGGTTTCATGATGTCCACCTTCGAGACGGAGCGTGAGAAGAGCGAGGCGGAGAGGGCGAAGGAGGCCCGGGGGATGTCGGAGGAGGAGGAACTGGCGGAGAGGGCCAAAACGCTGGTGCCGGAGGAACTGGTCGACGCCTTCTCGCGCGACCCTTACCTCATCACCTACGACAAGGTGCTCACCGCGGGAGTTACCATGCCCGGCCTCGAGAACGTCGAGCTCGCAACCATGCTCGGCATCAGCAAGGAGATCGAGGAGAGCGCAGCCGCCTCCGGTATCACCGGGAACACCTTCGTCTTCGAGGGCAACACCAACGGTGCCTCCGCCTCGGAGTTCCTGAACGGGAGCAAGAGACTCATCGCCGGGACCTACTATACCTACGCGGACGAGCAGGCTGGAAACCGGGTGGTGCTGGTCGAGAAGAACCTGGCCGAGGAGAACGGGCTGGAGGTAGGCGACACCGTAACCGCCACCGTGAGCGGCGAGAGGGGCTCCGACGCTGAGATGGAGCTGGAGGTGGTCGGCATCTACGAGACCATCGAGGCGGAACGCCAGAGCCAGGGCGGTTCCTTTGCCACCTTCAACCCGGCGGGCAACAAGTTCTTCGCCCCCCTCTCGGTGGTGCAGGCGCTCAACAAGACACCGGGATACGTCGAGCTCGGTTCGTTCTATTTCGACAACGTCGACCACACCGACGAGCTGCAACAGGCCTTCGCGGACCTGAGCGGCGGCAGCGGGCAGTACGAGTTCGTCACCGACTATGCCGATTACGAGATCATATCCGGCCCCCTGCAGAAGGTGGGCAAGACCTCGGCCATCGGCCTGGCGGGAGCGCTGGGGGCCTGCGCCCTCATCATCCTGCTGGCCATGGCCATAATCGTCGGCGGCCGCACGCGGGAGCTGGGGGTGCTCAAGGCCATCGGCGCCACGGACCGCCAGGTCATCGCCCAGTTCGCCGTGGAGGTAGTATGCATATGCCTGGTCGCCACCGTCCTGGCCACGGGGGCCACCGCCCTCGTCAGCCAGAAGATAGGCGACTGGCTGCTCTCCGGTAACGAGACGGCAATGGTGCAGGAGGAGGAAGCCTCCGGGCCGGCGGCGATGATGTCGCGCCTCACCGAACGCAACCTCTACAAGGAAGGCGGTCTCTTCTCCACGCCTGTAGGGCAGGAGGAGAAGGCGGAGCTCGACGTGGTGTACCAGGGTGAGATGCTGCTCTACGGGATCCTCATCCTGCTGGGCATCAGCCTGCTGGGCATGGCCATACCAGTGGTGTGGATCACCCGCCTCAGGCCGGCCCGGGTCCTGAGCATGGAATGAAGGGGAGCTTATGCAGAGCGGCAAGAACGGCTGGCGGGCGGAGAGATGGGAAGGCAATGGCTGCGTCCTGGAGGTCAAGGGGCTCTCCAAGACCTTCCGGGCCAAGGCCGGGAGCGTTACGGCCGTGGACGGGGCGGACCTCGCGGCCTGCCGGGGGGAGGTGGTGGTCATCGTGGGGCCGTCCGGCTCGGGCAAGACCACCCTGCTCTACCTCATCGGCTCCCTGGAAAGCCCCGACGGAGGCGAGGTCAGGGTCTTCGGCGTGGATATCTGCGCCCCTGGCGCCGACCTCATCGCCTACCGCCGGGAGCGCGTGGGTTTCGTCTTTCAGTTCTTCAACCTGGTGACGGCCCTCACCGCCCTGGAGAACGTCACCCTCCCCATGGACCTGTCTGCGGTGTCCGCCGAGGAGCAGCGCCGCCGGGCGGTGGACCTCCTGGAGAGGATGGGTATCGACAGGCGGCTGCAGCGCACCCGTGCCAACCGGATGAGCGGCGGGGAGAAACAGCGCGTGGCCATCGCCCGCGCCCTGGCCAACGACCCCGACATCATCCTGGCCGACGAGCCCACCGGCAACCTTGACTCGGCCAGCGGCAGGACGGTTGTGGACATCCTGGTCAGGCTGGCCCGTGAGGACGGGAAATGCGTGCTCATCGTGACCCATGACGAGTCCATCCTGGAGGTGGCGGACAAGGCCTTCCACATGAGCGACGGCGTGCTCAGCGCAAGGTAGCATCCGGGCCGTATTTCCTTGACAGCACCCCTTCTGACCTCTATCATTATTGTTTGTCGTGCGAAGAAACAGACGGAAAAAGGCTCCCGGAAAGATGAAGACCTACAGCGTGAAACAGGCGGATATAACCAGGTCATGGTGGCTGGTCGATGCGGATGGCATAGCCCTGGGAAGGCTGGCGGCGGAACTGGCCAAGATCCTCAAGGGGAAGAACAAACCCATATACACCACCCACCTGGACGTTGGCGACAACGTCATCGTGGTCAATGCGGAAAAAGTGCTGCTAACGGGGAACAAGCTCCAGAAGAAGATATACTATCGTCATTCGGGTTATCCTGGAGGCCTCAAGGAGACGCCTTACGAGGTGCTCATGCGGGAAAAGCCCGAGCTGGTGGTGGAGAAGGCGGTAAGGGGCATGCTGCCCAAGAACCGCCTGGGCCGCGCGATGATCAAGAAACTGCACGTCTACGCCGGTCCCGATCATCCCCACCAGGCCCAGAAGCCGGAGAAGATGTCCCTGGCTTCCAGCGCGGACTGAAAGAGAGGGTGGAGGTTTTGCCACAGCAACTGGGTTACGGAACGGGCAGGCGCAAGGAAGCCGTGGCGCGGGTATGGCTTTTCCCCGGAGAAGGCGAGTTCGAGATCAACGGCAAGAGCATCGAGGCCTATTTCCCACGCCCCACCCTGCGTTATCAGGTCATGCAGCCCCTGGAGGTCTCCGGCAGCTCCGGCCGCTACCGCGTGTTCGCCACCATCAAGGGCGGCGGGATATCGGGGCAGGCGGGAGCCCTCAGCCACGGCATAGCCCGTGCCCTGGTGGACTGCGACGAGACCCTGCGTACGGACCTCAAGAAGGCCGGCCTCCTCAGGCGCGACCCGCGCATGAAGGAGCGCAAGAAATACGGGTTGAAGAAAGCCCGCAAGCGCCCACAGTTCTCGAAGCGCTGATCCCATGCCCTTACGGGCGTTTCATGCCGCCGCCCATGCACCGACCACGTCGTGTGAACGTCCGGGCTCACCTCTTATTGAAGGTCCGAAAAAAACGGTGCTATAGTCCTGGTATGGATGGAAGGGGAGCGAGTCATGCATAGACCACAGGAGAGGACCCGGCTCTTCGGGACCGATGGCATTAGGGGAGCGGCCAACCTCGAACTGACCCCCGAACTCGCCCTGAGGGTAGGCTATGCGGCGGTAAAGGTGCTGGCAACCGGCAATACCCGGCCCTTCCTGCTGGTGGGAAGGGATACCCGCATCTCCGGCAGCATGCTGGAGGCGGCGCTGGTGGCCGGGATCTGCTCAAGCGGGGGGAGGGTCGAGAGCCTGGGGGTCATCCCCACGCCGGCGGTGGCTTTCCTGACCGCGCACAGGGGGGCTGACGCGGGGGTGGTCATCTCCGCCTCGCATAACCCGGCGCGGGACAACGGCATCAAGTTCTTCCACCGCACCGGATACAAGTTGCCCGACGAGGTCGAGCAGGAGATGGAGGCCCTTATCGCCGCGGCGGAGACGGCGGAACGTCCCGACGGAGATGCCGTGGGCTGCGTGAGCCAGGCGCTGGATGCCGAGGACCTGTATCTGGAAAGGCTGCTCTCCGTAGCCAGCCCGGACCTCGCCGGACGCAAGGTGGTGGTCGACTGCGCCCACGGGGCGGTATACCGCCTCGCCCCCGTATTGCTGGAGCGCCTGGGAGCGGAGACGGTGGTCATGAACGCCGCACCGGACGGGTTGAACATAAACCGCGATTGCGGTTCCACCCACACCGAAGCCCTGCAGCGGACGGTGGTGGAAAGCGGAGCGTACCTGGGCCTGGCCTTCGACGGCGATGCCGACCGCCTGTTGGCGGTGGACGAGAAGGGTCGGCTGGCGGACGGGGATCTCATCATGGCCATCTGTGCCCTGCACATGAAGGACGAAGGCCTGCTCGCGCGCGATGCCATGGTCACCACGGTCATGACCAACCTGGGCTTTCACCGCGCCATGCAACGGGAAGGCATAGAGGTGATGGTCACACAGGTCGGGGACCGTTACGTCCTCGAGATGATGCTGCAGGAAGGCCTTAACCTGGGCGGGGAACAGTCAGGCCATATCATCTTCGGAGACCACGCGACCACCGGAGACGGCCTGCTCACCGCCCTCCAGTTACTGGAGGCGCTCATCCGCTCCGGCGAGCCGCTCTCCTCCCTCAGCGGCATCATGCAACGGGTCCCTCAACTGCTCATCAACGTCGGGGTCAGGGACAGGGAGGCAGCGCTCGAGTCACCGGCCGTCGTCCGGGCGGTGAGGGAGTGGGAGGAGAGGCTGGCGGAAGAGGGCCGCGTGCTCCTGCGCCCGTCCGGCACCGAGCCGGTGGTGAGGGTGATGGTGGAAGCCACCGACCCCGAGCTGGCCAGGGAGGCTGCCGAGACGCTGGCGTCCCTCATCGAGAAGGAGACAGGCTGAGATGTGCGGCATAATCGGATACGTCGGAGAGCGTGATGTGCCCCAGACCCTCTTCAAAGGGCTGCGCCGCCTGGAATACCGTGGATACGACTCCGCCGGTATCGCCGTCTATGACGGCGAGAGGATAGCCCTGCTCAAGCGCAAGGGCAACCTGGACAGCCTGGAGCCCAACCTGGACTGGTTCCAGGGCGGGAGCGAGATGGGCATAGCGCATACCCGTTGGGCCACCCATGGCCAGCCGTCAATGGAGAACGCCCACCCCCACCTGGACTGCAACGAGGAGATCGCCGTGGTCCATAACGGCATCATCGAGAACTTCCGCGAGCTGCGGGAGGGGCTGGAGGCCAGGGGCCACCGCTTCCGCTCACAGACCGACTCCGAGATCGTGGCCCACCTGGTGGAGGAGTACTACCAGGGGGACCTGCTGGAGGCGGCGCGCCGTGCACTGCAGGACATGGAGGGCGCATATGCCCTGGTGCTGATGTGCGCGCGTGAGCCCGGAGTCCTGGTGGGGGCGCGCAAGGACAGCCCGCTGGTCATGGGCATAGGCAAGGATGAGAACTTCCTGGTCTCCGCCACCCCGGCCCTGCTGGACAGCACCCGGGAGGCGGTAGCCCTGGAGAACGGCGAGCTGGCGAGGATCACGCGCCAGGACTGGCGGATAATCGACGCACGGGGCCAGCGGGTGCAGCGGGAGCTCTACGAGGTCCCCTTCGACGTGGCGGCGGTGGAGAAGGGCGGTTATGCCGACTTCATGCTCAAGGAGATATTCGAACAGCCCCAGGCCTGGACGGACACCCTGAGGGGCAGGCTGTCCAGGACGGGGGAGCTGCGCATCGAGGAGCTGGACGAGGCGCGGCTGGACTTCCGCTCCATACAGAGGATCATCTTCGTCTCCTGCGGTACCTCATACCACGCTTCCCTCCTGGGCCGTTATATCATCGAGACCTGGATGGATATACCCGTGGAGGTGGACATCGCCTCCGAGTTCTGCTACCGCGAGCCCCGTCTGGACCCCTCCTGCCTGGTGGTGGCGGTGAGCCAGTCCGGCGAGACCGCGGACACCATGAGCGCCGTGCGCTGGGCGACGGGCAGCGGCGCGCATACCCTGTCCATCGTCAACGTGGTGGGAAGCATGATGGCGCGGGAATCCGATGCCGTGCTCTACACCCACGCGGGTCCGGAGATAGGTGTCGCGGCCACCAAGACGTTCTTCACCCAGATCGCGGCGGTCTACCTGCTGGGTCTCTACCTGGGCCAGGAGCGCGGCCTGCTGGAGGAGGGCTTCGTGAGGGAGACCTTCGGGGAGCTGGAGTCCCTCTCCGGCAAGGTGGAGAAGGTCCTCGAGAACACGGAGGCGGTGGAGCGGTGCGCCGACAGGTACTGCCGCTGCGAGGACTTCCTCTTCCTGGGGCGCAACATCAATTACCCCATGGCCATGGAGGCCGCACTAAAGCTCAAGGAGATCTCCTACATACACGCCGAGGGTTATCCCGCTGGCGAGATGAAGCACGGGCCAATCGCCCTGCTCCACCCCGGCTTCCCGGTGGTGGTGCTCATCCCCCGGGACCCCGTCTATGACAAAGTGCGCAGCAACATCGAGGAGGTGCGCGCCCGCCAGGCCCCGGTAATCGCCCTGGCCACCACGGGGGATGAGGAAGTCGCGGGATGCTGCGAGGAGACCATCTTCGTGCCGGAGGTAAAACCTCATTTCAATCCGGTGGTGCTGGCCCCTGCCCTGCAGCTCCTTGCGTACAACATCGCCAAGCTGAGGGGCTGCAACGTGGACCAACCGCGCAACCTCGCCAAGACGGTGACGGTGGAGTAGGGGGAGGGAAGCGCGGCGGGGCGGAGAATGAAGATATAAACGCTCAGGCACCCGGTAACCGGGCGCAATCTCGAGAAAGGGCTTATGGATATCCTGGGCATAGGAGTGGACCTGGTCGAGGTCGCAAGGATAGAGAGAGCCATGGCGCGCCACGAGGGTTTCGTGTCGCGCGTTTTCTCGCCGCGTGAGCAGGAGAGGTGTGATGGCTGCAGGCGGCCCGGTCGCCGATACGCGGCCTGCTTCGCTGCAAAGGAGGCCGCGGCCAAGGCCCTGGGGACCGGCATCAGGGGGTTCTCCTGGCCGGAACTGGAGGTGCTCGCGGGAGAGAACGGGGCCCCCTACATGGAGCTGTCAGGGCACGCCCGCGAGGTGGCGGCGCGCCGCGGCGTGGAGCGGATCGTGGTGAGCGTGTCCCACAGCGGGGGAATGGCGGTGGCGGTGGCCCAGGCGTTGGGAGGGGGGCAGCGGCCATGAGGGTGGTGCTGCCGCGCGAGATGGCGGCCCTGGACCGCAGGGCCATCGAGGGCGGAACACCGTCCCTTGACCTCATGGAGAGGGCAGGGAGGCACGTTGCGGAGCAGGCGCGGGACCTCGTGGGCCTCTGTGCCGGCAAGAAGATAAACGTGGTTGCGGCAAAAGGCAACAACGGGGGAGACGGCTTCGTCGCCGCGCGCTACCTGGCATCCTGGGGGGCTGAGGTCGGGATATACCTGCTGGGCGACGAGGACGAGCTGTCCGCGGATGCTGCCGCCAACTACCGCCGCTACCGGGAGGAGGTCGGTGTGGTGGAGAGGTGCGACCCGTCCCGGCTGGCCGAGGAGCTTATCGGTTCGGACCTGGTCATAGACGCCATCTTCGGGACGGGGTTTCGCGGAGTTGCGGAGGGCGATCACGCCACGGCCATCGCGGCGGTGAACGCCAGCGCGGCCCCGGTGCTGGCGGTTGACATCCCTTCAGGGGTAGACGCCGAGACCGGGGCAGTGGGCGGTCCCGCCGTTCTCGCCGCGCGCACGGTCACCTTCGCCTGGCCGAAGGTGGGGCTCTACCTCTTCCCGGGGGCGCGTCAGGCCGGGGAGATAGTGGTGGTGGACATCGGGATACCAGGCCACCTCCTGGCCGAGGTGGTGGAGAGCGAGATATATACGATAGAGGAGGATGAAGTGGCGGCCAGGCTGCCCCGCCGCAGCCCCGATGCTCATAAGGGAAACAGCGGGCGCGTACTGGTGGTGGCCGGTTCGGTCGGGCTCACGGGAGCCGCCGCCCTCTGTTCACGGGCGGCCTTGCGGTGCGGTGCGGGGGTGGTGACGCTGGGGATCCCCTCGTCGCTCAATCCTATCATGGAGGTCAAGCTGACCGAGGTGATGACTTTGCCACTGCCCGATGGGGGCGGGGGATACCTGGGCCACGGAGCCGTAGAGGCGGTGCTGGATAAGCTGCAGTCCTACGACGTGCTGGCCCTGGGACCCGGCCTTGGGACGGCGCCAGCCACATGTGAGGTGGTGGACGGACTGCTGCGCCGGGCACGCGTGCCGGTGGTCCTGGACGCAGATGGCATCAACTGTTCCGCGGGCAGGGATGGCCTCTCCGGCAGGGAGGGTGCGACGGTGATCACCCCTCACCCCGGCGAGTTGGGCCGCCTGCTTGGACGCGAGGCCGGCGAAATCCAGGCATCGCGCGTGGACTCCGCGGCGGAGGCGGCGCGCAGGTTCGACTGCACCGTCGTGCTCAAGGGCGCAAACAGCCTGGTCGCAGAGGCCGAAGGAAGGATATATATAAACACCCTGGCGCTGCCGGGACTGGCGACGGCGGGGAGCGGGGATGTCCTGACCGGTTGCATCGCGGCTTTCTGTGCCCAGGGGCTCGATCCCCTGGATGCGGCCGTGTGCGGCGTGTTCATACACGGAAAAGCGGCGGAGCTGGCCAGCCACCTTGTGGGCCCCGTCGGCATGGTGGCCGGTGACATCATCTCCCACCTGCCCCTGGCTTTGTCGTCGTAGATCCCGCGTGATGAGAGGAAGGTAGAGTGATATGAAATCGGCGCAAGAGATCATGAGCCCCGACCCCTTGACCGTGGACCCCGATGTCCCGGTAAAGGATATCGCCCAGACGATGCTGGACAACCGTATACGCTGCCTGCCCGTGGTCGACCCCGACGGAAACGTGCTCGGTGTGGTGGACGAGGAGGACCTGGTCCACCAGGACGCCAAGATACAGTTTCCTTCCTTCATCCACTTTCTGGACAGCTATATCATGCTGCCCTCCTCGCTCAACCGCTTCCAGAAAGAGCTGCGGCAGGCCGTGGGCGCGGTAGCCCACGACGTCATGGAGGAGGAGTACGAGGCGGTGAGCCCGACGGACAGCGTGGAGGAGGTCGCCACCCTGATGGTCAAGAAGGACCTCGAATACGTGCTCGTCGTCGAGGGCGGTAAGTTACGTGGCGTGATCACCAGGGCCGATATCCTCAAGACCCTGACCGAGGGTTGAAGGCCATGACCGGGAGTGCCGCCTGGCGTCCCACCCGCGCCGAGGTCGACCTGGAATGCATCCGCCACAATGTAGGCATTTTCGTCGGTCTCGTTAGCCCCGGCTGCCAGGTGATGGCCATCGTCAAGGCGGACGGGTACGGACATGGAGCGGTGGAGACCGCCCGCGCCGCGCTGCAGGCCGGGGCCAGCCGCCTGGGGGTGGCGCTGGTGGAGGAGGGCGAGGCGCTCAGGGCGGCCGGGATAACCGCCCCCATACACCTCCTCTTCGAGCCGCCGCCAGATGCCGCCGCCAGGGTGGCCGAACTGGACCTCATACCCAGCGTCTATACCTCTGCCTACGCGCATGCCCTCTCGCGCGCGGCCACGGCGAGCGGCAAGGGGTTGAAGTTGCATATCAAGGTGGACACGGGCATGCACCGCGTCGGCGTCGAACCGGGGAAGGCGGCGCCACTGGCCGCCGAAGCCGCATCCCTTCCCCATCTCGAGGTGGAGGGTATATACACCCACCTGGCCAACGCCTCCGTTCCCGGAGACCCTTTTACCTTGCGACAATGGGAGATCTTTCAGGGTGTATTGAGGGAGGTGGAGGGGAGAGGCATAAAGGCGCCGCTGCGCCATGCCGCGGCCTCCGGGGCGGCCCTTTCTTTCCCGCAGTCTCGCCTGGGGATGATCAGGCTGGGCATCGCCATGTACGGCCTGCTGCCGGGCAGCGGTTACCGCGGCTGCATCGATCTGCACCCCGCCCTCGCGCTTAAGACGCACGTGAGCCACGTGTTCAGGGCGTGCGAGGAGGAAGGCGTCAGCTACGGGCTCACCTACAGGTGCAAACACGACACCTGGATCGCGGTCCTGCCCATAGGATACGCGGACGGGCTGCCGCGCGCCCTCTCGAACCGCTGGGAAGTGCTCATCGCCGGAAAACACTACCCGCTGGTAGGTACGGTGTGCATGGACCTGTGCATGGTGGACCTGGGAGAGGACGTCCGCGAACCGGGCGAAGAGGTCACGGTCATCGGCGGGTACGGCGCGGAAGAATGGGGGGCCGAGCGTGCGGCGGAGGTGTTGGGCACTATAAACTACGAGGTCATATGCGGTATCGGGAAGCGCGTCCCGCGTGTATATCTCAACCGTTTATAAAAGCCCCCCCAGGGTATGATTTCTATATGCCCGATAACATCGTGGTGACCGGAAGGCCCGGAAGCGGAAAGACCACCATGGTCGTGAGCCTGGCGGAGAGGTTTGCCGCCCGCGGGTTCAAGGCGGGAGGTTTCGTTACCGAGGAGATAAGGGAAGGGCCCCACCGCGTGGGTTTCCGCGTGCGGGACCTGAGGGGAGACGCGGCGGTGCTGGCGCATATCGCCTACAAAGGAAAGCAGCGCGTGGGAAAGTACGGTGTAGATACAGCGGCATTCGAGGGCGTCGCCATACCCGCTATGCAGGTGGGAAGAGATGAAGCCGACCTGCTCATCATCGACGAGATAGGACGCATGGAACTGTTCTCCCGCCATTTCCGCGATATGCTGCCACGGCTTCTGGACGCTCCCGTACCCGTACTGGCCACCGCGCAGAGCGGGAAGGGCGATTTCCTGGCGGACATCCTTGCGAGAGGGGATGTGACCCCTTTCGTTCTGCGACCCACGGAGAGAGAAAGGCTTCTGGAGGTGATCGATGGTTCACTGAGCAGGATCTTGACGGACAACTGATTTTCCGTAGAGCCTGAAGGAGGAAGAGGATCATGAAGATATGTCCTTCCTGCTACGCCGTCTGCATCGACCAAAAATGGGATTTCGACGAAGCGGTCAGGGCCAAGGCCATGAAGGGCAACGGGTGGCAGAAGCACCTCTGCCCCGGTTGCGAGAGGGTGGCGAAGGGTCAAGTGGACGGCGTGGTCTATCTCAGGGGGGACTTCCTCAATACACACCGCGAAGAGGCGAAAAACCTCATCCGCAGCGTGGCGCAGAAAAAACTGCGCAAGAACATCGCCGCACGCATCTACCACATCGAGGAGAAAAAGGACGAGATCGTCATCGAGACGACCGACCGTGTACTGGCTGAACGGCTGGGAAAGGAGTTCGAGAAGGCGTACTCCGGCCATCTGGACATACAGTGGCAGCAGCATTCGGATTTCGCCCGCGTATACTGGACACGGGACTAGCCCGGGGCTTGGGCGTTCGGGCGGGGTGCTTTTCCGGCCCGGCGACAAGGCTGGTCGTCGTCGCAGGCTCCTCCGAGCACCTTGCTCGCCGGGCTGGGGGCAGCGCGGATGGTTTTTGCCCGAACGCCGTGTCCGCCGTGCTATTAACCGCTTATTGCTCGGGGGCGGTCATGTTTATCAGGGAGAAGGCATCCTCGAATCCGATGAGTGGCTCGAGCGTAGGCTTGAACCCGTCGATGGCGTTCGAGAATTTGAAGATCCTCTCGTTGATGTCGCGAAGGGCGGCTTCCTCGTTGCCGGCTGCGATATCGTAGATGATGTACATCACCAGGCCTTCCCCGCTGAACTTGAAGTAATAGTCCCTCTTGGTGAATTCGGGATATGGATTGTTGGTCAGCTCTTCAATCGCTTTCTTGACGAACTCCGCCGCCGACGTTGCCGGAAATGTGACCGTGGACAGCATGAGCATTTCCTTCTCCTTTCCTCAGCGGACGCCCGAAAGCCCTCCGGTGTTGTCCTGGCAGGCCTTTCCGTAAGTTTATTGCGGGTCTAGGGGATGCTGTAAAACGCTTAAGGGCGCGGAGTTGTCCTGGCAGGCCTTTCCGTAAGTTTATTGCGGGGGGGTCAGGGCTACAAGGCAGGATCGTCTCCGGGCAATATTACCTGGGGTCCACGATGATATCGTGGATTTGGCCAATTCCTGTATGGCCATGAGCTATAATGTTGGCGCGGGGCGGAGCCGTCACTAAAGCGTGAAGGAGGGAAGTTGAAGGTCCTCCCCAATGCCTTGACCATGGACGACCTGGGCCGTGCCGATCCGTTTCTAGGCGCCCTCATGACCCACCTGGCCTCCATAAAATCCGGCGAGGTCTATCTGGTAGGCGGCTACCTGAGGGATTATTTCCTGGGTGAGATACCGGAAGACATAGACTTCATCACCTCGGCCGACCCGGAGACAGTCGCGGGAGGAGTAGCCGAAAGATGGAGCGGCAAGACCTTCGTGCTCCAAGAGGAGGAGAGGACCCACCGCGTGGTCATCGACAGCGATAACCGCAGGAGGACCATCGACTTCTCGCCCATCAAAGGCATAAGCGTCGAGGAGGACCTCTCCTACCGGGACTTCACCATCAATGCCATGGCGGTGGACGTGGAGAGGCTGACGCGCGAGGAACTGAGGCTGCCGCGCGATCTCATCGACAAGCATTACGGCTGGAGGGACCTGTCCCGAGGCATCCTTCGCGAATGCTCCAACGAGACCTTCCTCATGGATCCGGTGCGCCTGATGAGGGCCATGCGTTTCCGGCACGTATTGGGGCTGGAGTACGAGGAGCGCACCTTGAACCATATGAAGAAATACGCCTCCCTGGTGACCAAGGCTCCGGGCGAGCGTGTGAGCGTTGAGCTTCTGGAGACCCTACTCTTCCCGGACACCTCACGGATCTTCGCGGAGTTGGAATCCACCGGACTTCTGCATTACGTGTTCCCGGGACTAACCGAAACGGTGGGACTGGAGCAGAACGCCTACCACCACCTGGACGTCTGGTCGCATACCCTGCTCACCATCGAGGAACTGGACATCCTGCTCAAGGACCCGGGCCGGGTGTTCCCAGGCCACGCGGCGAGGATCGCGGAGCATATGGCACAGACCATACAGGACCTGCAGCCGCGCAGCTCGTTCCTCCGGCTTGCGGCGCTGTATCACGACGCGGGCAAGGCGGATACCTCGACCACCGATGCCTCGGGACGCATCCACTTCTACTCCCACCAGAGGCACAGCCAGGATGCCGTGATCGATCTCGCGGAGAGGCTGCGCCTGTCGCGCAAGGCCTTGGATTACCTGGCGGTGACGGTCGGGAAACATATGGACATCGGCATCACCACCCCGGAGCGCGCCTCGGAACGGCAGCTCAGGAGGGTCGTTGCCAACCTGGGGGACGAGCTGGTCGACATCGTCCTGCTGTCCGTGGCGGACCGCCGTGCGACCAGGGGACCACTGTCCACCCCCCAGGAACTGCAGTCCTATGTCGAAGCATGCGGCCGCCTCCTCGACGCATATTACCGGGAGAAGGAGGTCCCACCCCTCATAGGTGGGCGGGACCTCATGGACGAACTGGGCCTGCCCGAAGGGCCGGCCATCGGGGAGATACTCAAGGAAGTGCGCATCGCGCAGCTGGAGGGAGCGCTCAAGCACAGGGGGGACGCATTGAGGTTCGCGGGCGACCTCATCCGTTTCGGAGACTAGCACCGCACCGGGCTGTCGAGTGACCGTGGGATCTCAAGGAGGGGTTATGAAGAAGACCACGCTGGGTGCTGCCGCAGTTTCACTGGGCCTGCTGGCGGTCCCGACGGCGATAAGGCGCCTCGATCACGCAAGGTCGGGCGACGGCGGCGAGGGATCCCGCTGCAGCGCGGGCAAGGAGGTCCTGGGTGGGGTGGTGTCTCGGGACGGGACCCGCCTGTACGCGGAGTTCTGCGGCGAGCCCGGCCCCACCGTGTTCTTCGCGCACGGCTGGACCTGCCGCCACGATGTCTTCAGGCACCAGATGTCCTTTCTCTGCAAGGATTACCGGGTGATCTCCATGGACCAGCGCGGCCACGGCAAGTCCGGCGCCCCCGCGAGCGGGGACCACAGCATCGACCGCCTGGCGGAGGACCTCAAGGCGGTGATAGACGCAGCGGGCCCCGAGGAGTTCGTCATCGTAGGACACAGCATGGGCGGATTCACAGCGTTCAAGTTCCACCAGCGTTTCGGGGATGAGTACCGCGGCAGGCTCAAAGGGATGGTGATGATCGATTCCACCGGGACCGATGTACTGGAGAGCATCTACATGAGCGGTGTGGTCAGGCGCTTCTACCCCCTTCCCCTCTCGCCGTTCCTGGTCCTTGGAGGGCGGAGAAACCGCCTGGTGGAGTGGGGGCGAGAGGTGCTGCGCGATTCGTCCGCCGCCTATCTCATCTGCCGCTGGGCAGCCTTCGGCGCAAAGCCCCCGGCGGAGGCGGTGGAGATGCAGCGCGAGATGTCCTTTTCCACCCCGGTGCCGACGACCTGCCTGGCGGCGAAGGCATGTTTCGACTATCACGTGGAGGAGCACCTGCCCCATGTGAACGTCCCGGTGATCATGTTCGTGGGGACAAAGGACAAGCTCACCAGCGCAAAGGCCAACCGGCGCACCTGCGATCTCCTTCCCGACGCCCGCCTGGTGGTCTACGAGGGCGCCGGCCATTCCACCCACCTGGAACGCACCGATGAGCTCAACGCGGAGATGGGGACCTTCATCGCCACCTGTTTCGGCCGTACGCCGAAGGGATCAGAGGAGTAAAGGGGGAAGCATGGCCTTCAGGATGGACGGGGTCACGGTGGGACACGCGCAGGACGAGGTGGGCCTTACGGGGTGCACGGTGGTCCTGCTGCCGCCGGGGAGCAAGGGCGGTGTGGACGTGCGAGGCGGCGCCCCGGGGACGCGCGAGACCGACTTGCTCAGCCCGGTCAACCTGGTGGAGGAGGTGCATGCCTTTGTACTAACGGGCGGCAGTGCCTTCGGCCTGGCGTCCAGCATCGGCGTGGTCAGGTACCTGGAGGAAAAGGGCATCGGTTTCGAGACGGGAGTGGCACGCGTTCCCATAGTGCCCACGGCGGTCATCTTCGACCTGGGAGTCGGAGATCCCAACGCTCGGCCGGACGCGGAGATGGGCTACCGCGCCTGCCTGGATACCAGTGAAGACATCACCCGACAGGGAAACGTGGGCGTGGGTATGGGGGCCACTGTGGGGATGATGTTCGGGGCGGCCAACTGTACCAAGAGCGGCCTGGGGACGGCCTTCATCGAGGCCGGGGCCCTGAAGGTCTTCGCGCTGGTGGTGGTGAACGCCTTCGGGGACGTTGTGGACGAGAGGGGAAGGATCATCGCCGGCGCCCGCTCGCCCGAAGGGGGGTTCGCCTGCACCGAGGCCTGCATCGAGTCCATGCTCTGCGCCACCTGCCAACCCCCGCCTCTCACCAACACCACCCTGGGGGTCATAGTGACCAACGCCAGGCTCTCCAAGACCGATGTCAACTGGGTTGCGCAGAGGGGCCACAACGGCTTCGCCAGGGCTATCTCGCCGTGCCACACCAAGCTAGACGGAGACCTGGTGTTCGCGGCCGCCACCGGGCAGGTGGAAGCTTCTGCGGATATGGTGGGAGTGGTGGGCTCGGTGGCCGTGTCGCAGGCGGTGCGCAACGCGGTCAGGCACGCGACGGCGGTGGCGGGCATACCCGCCAGCTCTGATCTGGCCTGAGAGGAGAAGATCCAAGTGGATGTCTTCGAGGCGATTGAGAAAAGGCGCAGCGTGCGCTCGTTCGATGCGAGCCGGGAGGTGCCGGAGGAGCTGGTGGAGGAGGTCCTCAATTGCGGCTGCCAGGCGCCCTCGGCGGGAAACGTGCAGCCATGGCGCTTCATCGTGGTCAGGGACGGGGAGCTGAAGAAGGCCTTGGCCACGGCGGCCCACGGCCAGGACTTCGTCGCCTCGGCACCGGTGGTCATCGTGGTCTGCGCCGATCTCTCATCCCACTCCCTCAGCTACGGCCGGAGGGGGGTTGAGCTCTACTCCATCCAGGATACGGCCGCGGCCACCGAGAACATGCTGCTGGCCGCGACGGCCCTGGGACTGGGCGCGTGCTGGGTGGGTGCGTTCGATGAGGAAATGGCGTCCCGGGCGCTGCGCCTGGTCAAGGACCTGCGCCCCCTGGCGCTCATCCCCGTGGGATATGCCTCTGGCGAGACGCAGCCCCCGCGCAAGATGGACTGCCGCCGCCTGGTCACCTTCCTCTAACGGCCACTGCGTGAGCGACGGAAGTAATCGCGCACGGCCCCGATCACCATCTCCTGTTCCGCGTCGGTGAGGTGGGGATAGAGGGGCAGAGAGATAGCCTGCTGCGCGAGGCGCTCGGCGACGGGGAACGAACCGGTGTCAAAGCCGCTCCGCAGGTAGGGGCGCTGCAGGTGCAGCGGAAGCGGATAGTGCACCGCGGTCTGGATTCCCCGGCCCTCCAGGTACGAGCGCAGCGAGTCGCGGCGCTCACATTCCACCACGAAGAGGTGGAAGCAATGGTCTTCTTTCCTGTCCCACTGCGGGAGGCGCAAGGGCAGGCCCGCCAGCCCGTCCAGATAGTTGCTCGCCAGTTCCCGCCGCCGCCGGTTCCAGGCGTCGAGGCGAGGCAGTTTCACCCGCAACAGCGCGGCCTGCAACTCGTCCAGGCGGCTGCTCTGGCCGATCTCTCCCAGGTGGTCGCGGTCAACACGCCCGTAATCGCGCAAGCCGCGCAAGCGTGATGCGTATTCCTCGTCAGCGGTGACGATCATGCCGGCGTCTCCATAGGCGCCCAGGTTCTTGGTGGGATAGAAGCTGAAGCAGCCCGCCTTGCCCCAGGTGCCCGCGGCCCTGCCGGCCATGGCGGCGCCATGGGCCTGGGCGCAGTCCTCTATGAGCACCAGGTCGTTTTCAGCGGCGGCCCGCGCCAACGACGTCATGTCCGCCATGCGCCCGTAGAGATGGACCACGAGGACGAAGCGGGAGCGCGGGGTGATGCCCCGGCGCAGCGCCTCGGGGTCCATGCAGCGCGTATCCGCGTCGATATCGACGAATACCGGCTCGGCGCCGGAGAGCGATACGGCGACAGCGGTGGGGGGGGCTGAAAGTGCCGGCGTGATGACCCCGTCCCCGGGGCGAGCTCCCGCCGCCTTGAGCGCGAGCAGCAGGGCGTCGGTGCCGGAGGCCACTCCGACTCCCGCCCTTGCACCGCATGACGAGGCGAATTCCTTCTCCAGGCTGGAGACCTCCGGGCCCAATATGAAGATGCCCCCCTGCAGGAAACGGGAGAAGGCCAGCCCCAGCTCATCGGCGAGTTCCCTGTCCTGGCGTGACAGGTCCAGGAAGGGCACCGCGGCCGCGTTCAATCGACGCCTTTCTCGGAATAGAAGACGCTTCCCATACGGCCGTAGAAGTAGCGGGAACCGAAGTGGCGGTAGTAGGAGATGGTATCTTCCAGGCCGGCGCGGAAATCGGATCGCGGCCTCCAACCCAGGAGCTCCTGCAGGCGGGAACCGTCAATGCGCAGGCTGCCGGGCTCGACCGAGTTGCGCTCCGGGGGATAGGGGACGCAGCGCCAGGACGTCTCCGTGAGGCTGCATATGGCCTCGGCGGCTTCGGCCACCGATACGGGGGTCCCGGAGGCGAGGTTGAAGATGCCGCCCTCGCACCTGCTGTCCGGGGCTGCCAGCAATAGCGCTTCGACCACGTCTTCCACGTAGAGAAAGTCCCTCTCCTGGCTGCCGTCCCCGAAGACGCAGATCTCCTGCCCCGAGAGACCCTGGCGGATGAACCAGTTGAGGAACCCCTGGCCGTCGTGGTGCATCTGGTGGCGCGGCCCGTAGATGTTGGTGAGCCTCAAAGACGTGAAGCGCATCTTGCCGAGATCGTGGAAGATGCGGTGGTATTCCTCCACCGCTGTCTTGTGGACGCCGTTTATGTCCACCGGCCTCAAAGGGTGCTCCTCGTCGATGGGCGAATAAACCGGGTTGCCGTACTGGCTGCGTGAGCCGGTGTGGATGATGCGGGTCCGCGGGCTCAGTTCGGTGAGGGCGGTGAGGAAGCGGAGCTGGCTGGTGCAGTTGCGTTCCAGGTCCTGCAGGGGATTGTGCAACGAGCCGATGTGGCTGATGCACGCCGCGAGGTTGAAGACGACCTCCTGGTCGACGATGAAGCTGGAGATCTCGTCCAGCGAGCCGATGTCCGCGACCACCAGCACCAGGTCCTCCAGGACGCCCTTGAGGTTGAAGAGGTTGGCTCCCTGGTCGGGAAAGCA
The DNA here is from genome assembly GCA_040757835.1 of Actinomycetota bacterium. Lineage (NCBI taxonomy): Bacteria > Bacillati > Actinomycetota > Actinomycetota bacterium. Next base: position 244,812 of record JBFLWJ010000002.1, on the reverse strand, counting down.
GGCGTCGATGACGGTTACGCTGGCCCCGCTGCGCACGAGCCGTTGCACCAGGTTGCTTCCGATAAAACCGAGCCCACCGGTGACCAGGACCCGTTTGCCGTTGTAGAAACCGTCCGGAACCGGCGCTTCCCGCATACTATACCTCACCTCTTTTCAGTAACCTCCACCATAATGACGCAAGCTCGCCGCCCATTACAACCAGATTCTTCAACCGGAAGAACTGGCTCTTCCCCTCCTCGCGGGGGTAATGGCTGACGGGCGTCTCGGCGAAGCTGGCTCCGGCAGCCTGCAAGCCCTTGACCATCTCCACGCAGATGGCACCTCCCTCGGAGCGCAGTTCGAGGCCGCGCACGAGGTCTCCGCGCATGAGGCGGAAATCGCAGTCCGTATCCCGGACGGGGATGGCGAAGATGAGGCGGATGGCCGCGTTATAGACGGAGCCCAGCCAGATGCGATACCAGGGGTCGCTGCGGCTGCGCTTGTAGCCGTTGACCACGTCGGCCGCCCCGCTGAGCCGGTGCAGGCGGCGCAGGTCCTCGACGTCGTACTGGCCGTCGCTGTCGGTGTAGAAGACCCATTCCTTGGTCGAGGTCTTGATGCCGCTGCGCAAAGCCGCGCCGTAGCCCCGGTTGCGGTCATGGCGGACCACCCGCACCTTATCGTACGAGGCGGCGAGAGCGTCTATGACCTCGCCGGAGGCATCGGAGCTGCCGTCGTCTACCACGATAACCTCGTGGTCCACGCCGAGGTCATCCAGGACCTCAAGGGCTTTCTCTATCAGTGCCTGCAGGGTTGCGGAGTCGTTATAGCAGGGGAAGAAGGCGCTGATCCCCCCGCCGTCTGGCGGCGGGATCACGGGTTCGTGGGCGCCGGCTTTCGCCGCCATGCGCTCACTTCTCCTGAAGAAGTAGTACAACGCGCACAGAACGATCAGGAAAGCCGCGCTGATGGGGATGCCCGCCGCCAGTCCCGGCGGGCGGTAGGACAATGCTATCTCGTGGTCACCCGCCGGCAGGTAGATGGCGCTGAAGAAGCCGTAGGCCGAGAACAGCTCGGTCTCCTTGCCATCTATGCGGGCGCTCCAGCCCGGGAGATGGTCCCTGGCGATGACCAGGATGGCGTCATCGTCTCCCTCGGCATGCAGCAACACGTGGTCCTCGCCTTCCTCTTCGATATTGACGTTGGTGCCCGGGTCATCCGCATCAAGTTCCTTTATGGCCGCGCGCGTTGCGGCATCGACCTCGTCGAGCGCGAGCACCACCCGGTTAGGGAGGATGCTCTCGTTCCACGTAAGGTCCGCTGCCTCCTTCCAGTCCCGCGCCCAGATGACGTCCGAAGCCGCGAAGGCGCGGGGCAGCGAGTCCTCCAGCCTGTAAACGGCGTAGCTGCTGTCTGAGTAGATATGCGGCCACGTCCCCAGGGGGATCCCCCGGCCGTCCTCGTCGATGACGCTCACGGCCGCAAGGCGCGTGCCCTCGAGTGTGGGGTCGCAGGCCGTGGTCACGATCATCTCGTCCGCCTCTCCCAGGCGTCCCAGCGGAACCCGCATCTCCAGCGCGCTTCGCCCGTCTCCGTGACCAGGTGACCTGAAGGTCGTTTCCCTGAAGGATACCGGCTGGTCGCCGCCGATCACCTCCAGCAGGTACCCCTCGCTCCCCGCCTCTTTCTCCAGCATGAGGGACGGATGGTCGCGGACCTGTCCGTGATTGATGGAGCTGAGCTGGAGGTAGATACGGCCCGCCGCATCAGCCTCCAGAATCTTACCGTCGATGAGGAAGCGCAGCTCCTTGCCCACGGTGTCCTCCGGATAGAGGTAGCGGCGGATCCCCAGCCCGGCGGGGAATCCGTAGGGCAGAGACAGGTCGAAGGGCACCCCCTTGATGCGCACGAGGTTGCTGTAGAGCAGCTTCACCCCCAGGAGCTCGAAGGCGGGTGCGGACGCGTTGTTGTTCAGGTTGCCGAGGAAGCGGTCCAGGCGTGCGGGGGGGATGGTCGAGAACCCGAAGGCGTCCTCGAGCCCGTAGGGCAGGAGCTGGTTGGGAGCCAGGGAGAACTCCCCGCGGTTTATGCCCGGCTCCTTGAGCAGCGTAACCCTGCCTCCCTCGCTCTCCTCCGCGAGCACTTCGATGACTTCTGGCTGGAATTCGACCCGGGCGCGCGGGACGGGTTTGAGCACGAAGCTCCCGAATGCGAAGACATCGACGACGGCGATGAAGACCGCCAGGCCGACCTTGAGGCGGTTAGGGCCCCGCTGCGCCTCCCCGTTGCGCAGCAGCAGGAAGAAGAGGAGGACTATCACCAGCGGGAACAGGATATCCAACCGGGGTTTGGAGAAGAAAGCATATAAGCCCTCGGTCAGCTTGCCTGGTGCCGTGTTTATCCCCACCGCCAGGTGCCCGACCACCGCCTCCGCCAGTTCGCGAAAACAGAGGAGATCGAGACGGTAGAGGAGCACGCAGAGTCCGATGAGTCCCGCAACCACGGCGGTGACGACCACCCAGAAACGGGCAAGGCGTGAACGCGTGGGGCGCGAGAGCCTGCCCTCCCGCCAGCGGTCGAAACCGATGCCCCCCAGGATCAGAACCGCCAGGTTCATGGTGAGGATGAACCGGCTCGAGCCCTTGAGCACGTTGAAGCCGGGGAACATGCGCAGCAGGGGCCAGAGAAGCCCGCGGTTGCCCAGGCTCAACAGCAGCGAGACCACGCCGATCCAGAAGAAGAACACCGCGTGCCATCGCCGCGGCCTGTACAATGCGGCCGGCGCGAAGAGCAGGGGAAGGATACCGATATAGGAGTAGGTCTCCTCGAAGGTCCAGGCGCCGAGGTAGCTCCCCTGGGCCAGTCCCATGCCGAAGAGGCGCGGGAAGGCCATCCCGGTGAGCTGGGCAGGCGGCAGGCTGCCGATGTTCGCCACCTGGTCGTTCAGTCCCCCGGCACGGTAGGAGTTCTGCACCAGGTCGAAGGCGGGCAGGTTCTGGATCATACCCAGACCCATGCCCAGCCCAGCGGCCAGGGCCAACCCGCCCAGGGAGCGCAGGACAAGGCGGCCCCGGTCTTCGCCCCGGTGTGAGGGATGGAAGATGACGTAGAAGAAACCCAGCATCAACTCCATGAGGGGAAGCATGAAAAAACCGGAGAGACACTGCAGGCCCAGCACACCCCCCGCCGCGACAAAGAGGGAGAGCTTCCTGTCCTCAAGGGCACCCTCCAGGCAGTAGAGGAAGATGGGCATCCACGCCGCCGTGGCCACCGCGTTGGGGTGGACAATGTGGGCGAGGAAGAAGCCCCCCAGGACAAAAGGGATGGAGACGAACAGGGAGGCGGGCCGGCTGAGGCGGATGCGGCGGCAGTAGGCGAAGGTGAAACACCCTCCGAGGAGATAATGGAGGATGATGGAGTAGTTGAACCCCGCCGTGGCCGGCAGCTGGAAGAGCAGCAGGTTGAGGGGGTAGAAGAGCCCCATCTCGCTGTCGGCGAAGAGCGGAAAACCGCAGTACATGCCCGGGTTCCACCAGGACGGCCATCCGGCGCGAAAGGCCTGCGAGAAATAGGTCCAGGCCGGGTAGTAATAGGTCTTGATATCCGATATATAGGGTACCTTGCCCAGGGTGAGCATGGAGCGGAAGAAGATGGCTATGACCAGGGTGATGACCAGCAGGGGCCATATCCTGCGGGGGCTTTCCTCCACGATCAGATCGGAATGCGATCTCTTCATCCCGCACCTGATGCCGTTGCCTTGCTTGGATACATATTGAAAACATTGTCACATAGCGGCCTGACACGCAACCGGGTACTGACGGGCTTCGTTGCCCGCCCAAGCCACGGCGTTTACAATGACGGTAGAGAACCTGAGAGGAAGTGAGCGAGGATGCCTTTCTACGAGTATAAGTGCGAGGCTTGCGGGGAGAGATTCGAGCATTTCGCGCGCAACATGTCCGACGAGGCCGAGTGCTGTGCGGCATGCGGAAAGAAGAAGATAAGGAAGCTCCTGTCCACCTTCGGCTTTAAGAGCGGCAGCGCCTCCTCCGGCGATTATCGCTCCTCGGCGGGCCCGTCGGCATGCGGCTCCTGCACCTCCTCGAGCTGCACCAGCTGCTCCCACTAGGTGGCGCCATGGGGGAGGAATGGGAACGGGCTTCAACCCTCGGCGATCTCTTCGAAGCCATCAGGGACTGCATGCGATGCCCCCTGGGCGCAACCCGCACCAACCTGGTCCTGGGCACGGGGGACGAGCGGGCGGAGATAATGTTCGTGGGAGAAGCGCCCGGTTTTCACGAGGACAAGCAGGGCATACCCTTCGTGGGTCCGGCCGGGCAGTTGCTGGATCAGCTCCTGGGCTCCATAGGCCTCAAGCGTTCCCAGGTCTACATCGCCAACACCCTGAAGTGCAGGCCTCCGGAGAACCGTGACCCCCAGCCCCTGGAACTGGAGACCTGCACCCCGTTTCTCTTTAAACAGATCGAGATAATCGGTCCGCGCATAATCTGCACCCTGGGCAACCATGCCACCAAGACCCTGCTCGCCACGAGCACCGGTATAACCCAGCTGCACGGCAGGCTCACTCGCAAAGGGGATCTCGCTTACGTCCCGCTGTTTCATCCCGCCGCGGCGTTGCATAAGCCGCCCCTGAAGAACACCCTCATCGAGGACTTCCAGAGGTTGCGGGAGCACCTGGATTCGGAGAGGGTGCGCTGGAGGGAGGAGGCGGCCCCAGCCGCGGAACCCGAAGCCCCGCCCGAGCCTGAGCCCGAACAGATGGGCCTCTTCTGAAACCCCGGGGAGCGGAGGGATGATGTTTGGGGATGACGCTGTCGGGTCTGTTGTCCGTATCACACATGGCGCTGATGAGACCCGGGAGCTTGGAGTAGCCCTGGCGGCCCTGCTGCGGGCCGGTGATGTGGTGCTGCTCGTCGGGGAGCTGGGCGCGGGCAAGACCTGTTTCGCGCAGGGCGTGGCAAAGGGGCTGGAGGTCGCGGAACAGGTTACCAGCCCCACCTTCACCCTGATGCGGGAATACCGAGGCAGCCTGCCTTTGTATCACCTGGACGCCTACCGGCTTGAGGGCGCGGCGGACCTTTTCGCCATCGGGGTGGAAGAATATCTGGACGCGGGCGGCGTCCTGCTGGTGGAGTGGGGAGACCGTGCACGCGATTTCTTCACCGGCGACCACCTGGAGATCGCGATCTTCTTCGGCGACGGCGATGAGGAGAGGAATCTCGTCATCACGGCGCGCGGTGATGGCTGGTCGCGCCGCCCGCTCGGAGCGGCGCTCGGGGGTGGATGAGCCATGACCGGGGAAAAGGCCTGGCTCCTGGCCTGGGACCTGTCCGCTCCGCGGGGGGTGCTGGCCCTGGACGGACCCGGAACGACCCTGCGGCATGAGATCGCTGGCGCGATGCGCGTCTCCCGCCTCTTCGTCGTGGCGGGAGAGCTACTCGCCGAGGCGGGGATAGCGAAGGACGCGCTCGGTTTGCTCGGGGTCGGATGTGGCCCCGGCTCTTTCACGGGCGTCAGGGTGGCGGTGACCGCCGCCAAGGTCCTGGCGGCAGCCCTCCATGTCCCCCTGGTCGCCCCGGACAGCCTGATGGTCCTGGCGGCGGGGGCAGGAGAGACAGGGGGAGGAGGGGAGGAAGGCCGGTATGTCTTCGCGGCCATCGACGCCCGCAGGGGAGAGGTCTATCACGCTCTCTACCGCGTCGAAGGTGGCCGCCCCCATGTCTTGATGGAGCCGAGCGTGGCTACTCCAGAGTCGGCGGCAGCATCCCTGCTTTCCTGGATGGAGGGGGAAGGGCATGCGGTCATCGGAACAGGGAGCGGTATCGAGGCGTATCGCACGGCCTGGCCTCGGGAAATGAGACCCGTCGGCGGACGCCATCCTTGCGCCGAAGGCCTGGTGGGCATGTGCCGGCTGGCTCGGGACCGCGGGGAGGACGCGGACCCCATGACGCTCCTTCCCTTTTACCTAAGGCGTCCGGACACCCGCGAGAGATGCGGGGACGAGGCAAGGGGCGGGAATTGTTGACCGTGCAGCGTATGGACATCAATGACCTGGATGAGGTCATGGAAATCGAGAGGAAGTCCTTCTCGAGCCCCTGGACCAGGGGCATGTACCTGCACGAGCTGGAGAAGAGCGAGGGCTGCTACATGACGGCCCGCCATGACGGGATCCTGGCCGCGTACGGAGGTACGCTGCTCATCCTGGACGAGGCCCATGTCATGACCCTGGCGGTGCGGGGGGACTACCGCCGCCGCGGGCTGGGCGCGCGCCTGTTCTTGGAGATTATAGACGCCTCACGGGAGATGGGGGCGCGTTTTTTCACCCTGGAGGTGAGGAAATCAAACCGCGAGGCTATCGACCTCTATGCCAGGTTCGGTTTCCAGATCATGGGGGAACGCAAGAATTACTACCTGGACAACATGGAGAACGCCTTGATCATGTGGACGGAGGACATAACGGCGCCGGAATACCGCGGCCTCCTGGAGGGACTGCGGAGGAGGTACGGCGATGCCTGTTCGTGAACGTGGTCTGATGCTGGGCATCGAGACGTCGTGCGACGAGACCTCCGCGGCGGTGGTGCGCGGCGGTGACGAGATACTGTCCCTGGTGATATCCTCCCAGGCCGACCTGCACGCGCGATATGGAGGGGTGGTGCCGGAACTGGCGAGCCGTGCTCACCTGGAGGCCGTCCTTCCGGCGATATATGAGGCCCTGGACCTCGCCGGCGTAGGCCTTGCGAACCTGGAGGGTGTGGCCGTCACCAGGGGCCCGGGACTCATCGGGGCCCTGCTCGTGGGGCTCACCGCCGCCAAAGCCATCTCCTTCGCCCTGGATAAGCCCTTGTTGGCCGTGAACCACCTGGAAGCGCACATCTACGCCAATTTTCTCTCCTCCCCGGGGCTGCAGCCTCCCCTGGTAGCTTTCGTGGTCTCTGGCGGCCATACCCTGCTGGTGCATATGAGGGCCCACCGCGATTATCGCGTGCTCGGTGAGACCCTGGACGACGCCGCCGGGGAGGCGTACGACAAGGTGGCAAGGTTCCTGGGCCTGGGCTATCCCGGCGGTCCGGCAATCGATCGCCTGGCCACGCAGGGGAACCCGGAAGCCGTGGCCTTTCCCCGAGCCATCATGCGCGACGGTACATACAACTTCTCCCTCTCGGGGCTGAAGACCGCGGTGATAAATCACGTGCGTAAGCTGCGGGAGAGTGGGCAGGAGGTGCCGGTAGCGGACATCGCCGCCTCCTTCCAGGCAGCGGTGGTCGAAGTGCAGGTACACAAGATCGTGCAAGCGGCCAGGGAGACGGGGGTGGAAAGCGTGCTCCTGGCGGGCGGCGTGGCCGCCAACCGCCACCTGCGCGGCGAGCTGGGGGCCGCGCTTGCAGGAAGGGGCATCGAGCTTTATTACCCTCCCCTCGACCTGTGCATGGACAACGCCGCGATGATCGCCGCCCTGGGATGGCGCATGCTCGAGGAAGGCGAGATCTCCCCGCTGGACGTGGATGCCGCCGCCGTCCTTCCCCTGGGGTCAGCGAGTCAGGGACTGACCCCATTCTGATTATCCCACTTGATTTTTCGCTCCCCCTGTACTATCCTCATGCTTAGCACTCATGCACCCTGAGTGCTAACAGTCAGAGCCGGTGAGTGATAACACTCTGGACTCTTGAGTGCAAGAGTGTTAGGATTGCCGGGTTGTTTTTCGGAGGAAAGAACGAGGATAGGAGGGATGTGTAGATGAAACTGAGGCCTTTGGGCGACCGGGTGATCGTCAAGCCGGGAGAGGGCGAGGAGAAGACCGCGTCCGGATTGGTGATACCCGACACCGCCAAGGAGAAGCCGCAGGAGGGGACGGTCATCGCCGTAGGTCCCGGCAGGTGGGAAGACGGCAAGTACGTTCCCCTGGAGGTGAAAGAGGGGGACACGATCATCTATTCCAAGTACGGCGGAACCGAGGTCAAGATCGGGGGAGAGGAGCACCTCATCCTCAGCGAGCGCGACATTCTCGCCGTGGTCGAGAAGGAAAAGAAGAAGAAGTAAACCCGTAAACATCCGACGGGAAACCCTTTTAAAGGAGGAGAATGAGGAAATGGCCAAGGAGATAATGTACGACGAGGACGCGCGCCGCGGACTCGAGGAAGGTGTGAACAAGCTGGCAAACACGGTCAAGGTGACCCTGGGCCCCAAGGGACGCAATGTGGTACTGGAGAAGAAGTTTGGCGCTCCCGTGATCACCAACGACGGCGTGACCATCGCCCGCGAGATCGAGGTGGAGGACGTATGGGAGAACTGCGGCGTGCAGCTAGCCAAGGAAGTCGCCACCAAGACCAACGACGTGGCCGGTGACGGCACCACCACTGCCACCGTTCTGGCCCAGGCCATCGTGCGCGAAGGCCTTCGCAACGTAGCCGCGGGCGCCAATCCCATGGCCTTGAAGCGCGGTATCGAGAAGGCCGTGGAAATGGTGGTCAAGGACATCAAGAAGAACTCCAAGGAGGTCGAGACCAAGGAGGAGATATCCCGCGTTGCCGCAATCTCCGCCGACTCCGACGAGGTCGGCCAGATCATCGCCGACGCCATGGACAAGGTGGGCAAGGACGGCGTCATCACCGTGGAGGAGAGCCAGACCTTCGGGATGAACTTCGAGGTCGTCGAGGGTATGCAGTTCGACAAGGGCTACCTCTCCCCCTACATGGTCACGGACCCGGAGCGCATGGAAGCGGTGCTGGACGACCCTTACATCCTCATCGCCAACCAGAAGATCAGCGCCATCGCCGACCTTCTGCCCGTGCTCGAGAAGGTCATGCAGGCTGGCAAGCCCCTCCTGATCATCGCCGAGGACGTGGAGGGAGAGGCCCTGGCTACCCTGGTGGTCAATAAGATCCGTGGCACCTTCCAGTCCGCCGCGGTCAAGGCCCCCGGTTTCGGGGACAGGCGCAAGGCCATGCTGCAGGACATCGCCATCGTCACCGGCGGTCAGTCCATAAGTGAGGAACTGGGCATCAAGCTGGAGAACATCACCCTGGACATGCTGGGTAGGGCCCGCCAGGTCAAGGTCAGCAAAGAAGAGACCATCGTGGTGGAGGGCGCCGGCGCCGCGGAGGACATCAAGGGCCGCGTCAACCAGATCAAGTCGGAGATCGACCGTTCCGACTCGGAGTTCGACCGCGAGAAGCTGCAGGAGCGCCTGGCCAAGCTCTCGGGCGGCGTAGCCGTGATCAAGGTCGGGGCCGCCACCGAGGTGGAGCTCAAGGAGCGGAAACACCGCATCGAGGACGCACTCTCGGCGACTAAGGCCGCCGTTGAGGAGGGAATCGTTGCCGGCGGAGGCGTGGTTCTAGTGAACGCCGTGGCGGCCATCAAGACCGACAGCCTCGAGAGCGACGAGAAGACAGGCGCCGAGATCGTACGGCGCGCCCTGGAGGAGCCACTGCGTCAGATCGCGAACAATGCGGGCGCCGAGGGCTCCGTGGTGGTGGAGAAGGTCAAGGGCCTGAAGAAGGGCCAGGGCTTCAACGCCATCAACGGCGATTATGTGGACATGATGAAGGAGGGCATCATCGACCCCGCCAAGGTCACCCGTTCCGCCCTCCAGAACGCGGCCTCCATCGCCGGCCTGCTGCTCACCACCGAAGCCGTGGTGGCGGAGAAGCCGGAAGAGAGCGGCGGCGGCATGGGAATGCCGGGTGGCGGCATGCCCCCGGGCATGATGTAATTTAAGTAGCTCCAAAGGGGAGGGGCTCCGCCCCTCCCCTTTGCATCCCCTCCCTCTTCCTGACGGCCCGAGCCTCCAGGTAACGGTCCCGCTCGCGGGGCCTCGCGGAGACCGACCTGGTAGTTCTCGGGCTGGTGTTTGCACAGACGGCTTCCTGACGGCCCGAGCCTCCAGGTAACGGT
>JBFLWJ010000002.1:209188-234821 GCA_040757835.1 Actinomycetota bacterium | reverse complement strand
TTGCACAGACGGCTTCCTGACGGCCCGAGCCTCCAGGTAACGGTCCCGCTCGCGGGGCCTCGCGGAGACCGACCTGGTAGTTCTCGGGCTGGTGTTTGCACAGACGGCTTCCTGACGGCCCGAGCCTACTTTCTTGACATAAAATGAAGGGAGAGTAGTATTTGGTATCTAATACTATTACAAGTCCGGTCGTTGGAAGACCCGGAGCCGGAGAGAAATCTTACCCGCATATAGCAGGTGCGGGCATACCCATATACAGGATTGGACGGGACGAAGATCACGAGTATACGCGCCTATTAAGCATACCTGGAGGTTGAGATGGAGATAGAGATAGGTCTGGGGAAAGCGGGAAGAAGGGGTTACGGCCTTGACGATATCTCCGTCGTACCGTCGCGCCGCACCCGTGACGCTGATGATGTTGACATCACCTGGGAACTTGGGGAGTTCAGGTTCGCGCTCCCCTTCCTCGCCTCGGCCATGGACGCCGTGGTGGACGTGGAGATGGCCATCACCATCGGTAAGCTGGGCGGACTGGCCGTGCTCAACCTCGAGGGGCTGCAGACCAGGTATGAGGACCCCAAGCCCGTCTTCGAGGAGATCGCCTCCTTCGGCAAGGAGGAGGCGACACGCGGCATGCAGCGGCTCTACCAGGAGCCCATCAAGGAGGAGCTTATCGGCAGGCGTATCCGTGAGATCAAGGAAGGCGGAGTCGTGGCCGCCGCCTCACTCACTCCACAGCGGGTAGAGCAGTACTATCAACTCGTCCTGGAGGCGGGCCTCGATATCTTGGTCATCCAGGGCACGGTGATCAGCGCGGAACACGTGTCGTCAAGGACGGCGCCCCTGAACCTCAAGAAGTTCATCGCCGAGCTGCCTATCCCCGCCATTGTCGGGGGATGCGCGTCCTATTCCACCGCCCTGCACCTCATGCGTACGGGAGCGGTGGGAGTGCTCGTCGGGGTGGGTCCCGGCGCTGCTTGCACCACCCGGGGGGTCCTGGGCATAGGGGTGCCGCAGGCGACGGCGCTGGCAGACGCCTCGGCGGCCCGCATCAGGCACCTCACGGAGACGGGAGATTATGTCAACGTCATCGCGGACGGAGGGATGCGTACCGGGGGGGATATCGCCAAGGCCATCGCCTGCGGCGCCGACGCGGTAATGCTGGGTTCCCCGGTCGCGGCGGCAAAGGAAGCCCCCGGCCTCGGTTTCCACTGGGGCATGGCCACCTTCCATCCCGACCTCCCCCGGGGCACCAGGGTGAAGACGGAGGGGCGCTGGACCATAGAGGAGATACTTGTAGGGCCGGCCCATGAGAACGACGGCACGGTAAACCTCTTCGGCGCCCTGCGGACCTCTCTTGCCACCTGTGGTTACGAGAACATCCGGGCCTTTCAGAGGGCGGAGGTCATGATCGCCCCGGCCGTACGCACCGAGGGCAAGGCGATGCAGTACGAGCAGGGAGTGGGGATGATCAAGTAGCCCCGGCAAGGAGATTCCGTGGGATGGAAAGATGACCGCGAGAGCTAGGGGCATGCGGCGCCCGGAGAGGAAGGGGACTTGAGCGCAAACATCGAGTCAAAGGTGTTCGTGGTCGATTTCGGGGCGCAGTACGCGCAACTGATCGCCCGCCGGGTGAGGGAATGCAAGGTATTTTCGGAGATCGTGCCCTACGATATCCCGCCCGAGGAGATCAAGAGGCGTGGCGCATCCGCGCTCATCTTCTCCGGTGGCCCGTCCAGTGTCTATCAGGAGGGGGCACCCATCCCGCACAGTGGCATCTTCGATATCGGCCTGCCCGTACTGGGCATCTGTTACGGACACCAGCTTCTGGCGCGGGAGCTCGGGGGAAAGGTGGAGGCCACCGGCGTCCGGGAATACGGCAAGACGGATATCAGGATAACGGGTGAAAGCACCCTCTTCGAGGGGCTGCCGCTGGAGCAGACGGTGTGGATGAGCCACGGCGATAGCGTCGTCGAGGCGGCCCCGGGTTTTCGCGTGACCGCCTCCACGGGCGCCTCTCCGGTAGCAGCCATGGAAGACGTGGGGCGCAGGCTATACGGGGTACAGTTCCACCCCGAGGTCATCCATACCCCGATGGGCATGGAGATCCTCAAGAACTTCCTCTACAGCGCCGCTGACCTGTTGCCGTCCTGGACCATGGTCTCCATCATCGAGAAAGCGGTGGAGCAGATACGCGCCAGGGTGGGTCAAAACAAGATCATATGTGGCCTCTCCGGTGGAGTGGATTCCGCCACCGCCGCGGTGCTGGTGCATAAAGCGGTGGGAGACCAGCTCACCTGCGTCTTTGTCGATCACGGCCTGCTGCGCAAAGGAGAAGCTGAGCAGGTGGAGGACACCTTCCGCCGCCATTTCCACATCAATCTCGTCCACGTCAAGGCCCAGGAGCGCTTCCTCTCGCGCCTGAAGGGCGTTACCGACCCCGAGGTAAAGCGCAAGACCATCGGGGAGGAGTTCATCCGCGTATTCGAGGAAGTGGCGGCGGACATGCGGGACACGCATTTCCTGGTGCAGGGCACCCTTTACCCGGACATCATCGAGAGCGGCACGCGCGACGCGGCGCGCATCAAGTCACATCACAACGTGGGCGGCCTTCCCGAGGACATGGACTTCACGCTGGTGGAGCCCCTGCGCGACCTCTTCAAGGACGAGGTGCGCACCATGGGCGAGGAGCTGGGGCTGCCGGAGGAGATAGTATGGAGGCAGCCCTTCCCCGGGCCTGGGCTGGCCATACGCATCATCGGTGAGGTTACCGCCGAGAAACTGCACATCCTGCGCGAAGCCGACGACATCGTGGTCGAGGAGATCAAGCGGGCCGGACTCTACAAGAAGATATGGCAGTCCTTCGCCGTGCTCCCTGACATCAGGTCGGTGGGGGTCATGGGCGACGAGCGCACCTACGCCTATCCCATCGTTCTGCGGGCGGTCACCAGCGAGGATGCCATGACCGCCGACTGGGCCCGCCTTCCTTACGAGTTGATGGAGCGCATCTCCAGCCGCATCATCAACGAGGTGCACGGCGTGAACCGCGTGGCCCTGGACATCAGCTCCAAGCCCCCCGCCACCATAGAGTGGGAATAGGGTTGTTCCCGAGAACCGGGGGTAACGGTCCTCGCTCCCGGTGCTTTTCCGAGCCCGGCGACATGGCTGGTCGTCGTCGCAAGCTCCTCAGGGCACCTCGCTCCCCGGGCTGGTGGATGCGCAGACGTTATCGCCCGGACCGACCCCCGGATCCCGGGCAGGCAGGTTGCTTACGGGTACACCCGGACCGGGCTCGGGATTTCCAGCCGTCGGGATGCGCGGCACGTTGATCGCGGCGTTGCTCGCGATCACCTTGAGTCATCATTCGCGTGTAAACTTGATGCCGGTTATTAGACCGCATGCACGCGGCCTGTAATATAGTCTTTGGTGGAGCGCGGGGCGGCAGGGATCAAACGCCACGCGAGGAGTGCCTGAAACCGGAGGTAGCGCTACGTGACCGCAAAGAGCGAGAAGGCGATACTCAAGGACCTCAACCCGGAGCAGCGGGAAGCGGCCATGTATTTCGACGGGCCTCTGCTCATCCTGGCGGGGGCGGGGAGCGGCAAGACCCGCGTGCTCACCCATCGCGTTGCCCTGCTGGTGGGAAGCAGGGGCGTGGACCCCGGGCGCATCCTCGCCATCACTTTCACCAACAAGGCGGCGGAGGAGATGCGGGGAAGGATTCACCGCCTGGTGGGGCCTCGTGCCGGTGCCATCTGGATATCAACCTTCCATTCCGCCTGCTCCCGTATCCTGCGCCGCGAGGCCGAGCGGCTGGGGTACCGCAAGGGGTTCGTCATCTATGACGACGACGACCAACTGCGCATGGTCGGCCGCATCATCCGGGACATGGACCTGGATGCCAAGCGCTATCCCCCGCGTCTGGTGCGCTCCCTCATCGAGGACGCCAAGAACGAGATGGTCGACGCCGACTCCTACCGTGACAGGGTAAGGGACGAGTTGACGGAGGTCGTGTCGGGGGTATACAAGGCCTACCAGAAACAGCTCTTCCGCAACAACGCCATGGACTTCGACGACCTCCTCCTCAATGCCGTGGCGGTCTTCGAGCTCTATCCGCTGGTGCTCGAGCATTACCAGGAGCGGTTCTCCTACGTCAACGTCGATGAGTACCAGGACACCAACCCTGCCCAGTACCGCCTGGTCAAGCTGCTCTCCGCCGGCCACCGCAACCTCTGCGTGGTGGGCGACGACGACCAGGGTATCTATTCCTGGCGCGGTGCCGACTTGCGCAACATCCTGGAGTTCGAGAAGGACTACCCGGAGGCGAAGGTTGTGCGCCTGGAGCGCAACTACCGTTCCACGCGGGTGATCCTGGAGGCCGCTAACAACGTGGTATCGCTCATCCCCGGGCGTAAGGAGAAGAGGTTGTGGACCGAGCGCGAGGGAGGGGAGCCCATAAGGTACTTCTTTGCCAACTCGGGCAGCGACGAGACCGCTTACGTGGCGCTGGAGATCAACCGTCTCCTGGAGGGAGGCGAATTCGGACACCGCGACTTCGCAGTCTTCTACCGCACCAATGCGCAGTCACGCCCCTTCGAGGAGATGCTGCTGCGTTTCGGTATCCCCTACAAGATCGTGGGCGGTTTCAAGTTCTACGAGCGCAAAGAGGTAAAGGACGCCCTGGCCTATCTGAGATTCCTGCTCAACCCGGATGACAGCGTGAGCCTGCGTCGCATCATCAACGAGCCCAAACGCGGTATCGGCGAAACCACCCTGGGACACCTGGAAGCCTTCGCCCGCGCCCAGGGGATCGGGATGTGGGAGGCCCTGCAGCGCGTGGATGAGGTACCCGGTCTTGGTGCGGCGGGACGCAGGAAGCTGGAAGGTTTCACGGGGCTGATGCAGGGCCTCAAGGACGAGGCGGAGACGCTCTCCCTGCCGGAGTTGCTCCAGGTGGTGCTGGAGCGCAGCGGCTACCTCGAAGCCTTCGCCAGGGAGGGGACCTTCGAAGCCGAGGGCAGGGCGGAGAACCTGCAGGAGCTGAAGAACGCAATGGTCGAATCCAGCGCCTCCGATCCCGCGGGAGGCCTGGAGGCTTTCCTGGAACGGGTCTCGCTGGTGGCGGAGATCGACCTCTACGACGAGGAAGAGGGGGCGGTGACCCTCATGACCCTGCACAACGCCAAGGGACTGGAATTCCCGGTGGTCTTCATCGTAGGCATGGAGGACGGCGTATTTCCCCATATGCGCTGCATGGGGAGCAGGGAGAGCATGGAGGAGGAGCGGCGCCTGTTCTACGTGGGGGTCACCCGCGCCCGGGACCGACTCTATCTCACCGGCGCCGCCTACCGCTCTCTCTACGGCAACCCCAAGATGAGCCCCGAGTCGCGCTTCGTGCGGGACATCCCGCGGCAGTACCTCGAATTGATCGTCCCGGAGGGCGCTCCCGGGGCTGAAAGGACCCGGGACCGCATGAGGCAGGAGGAAATCGAGGCCATGGCTTCCGTCTTCCGCGTGGGGGACCGCGTCGTACACGCCAACTTCGGCGAGGGGGTGGTGACGGCGTTGACACGCAGCCGCAGTGATTTGGAGATCACTGTGAATTTTCCAGGTATCGGCGAGAAACTGTTGTTACTCAAGTACGCGCCGTTGCGAAAGGCTTGACCTACTTGGTCATCTTCATCGCTTTCAGCAGGTTCTCCACCGCCTGTGCGCTGGCCTTGCGCATGACTTCCATCTGGCCCTCGAGGGGAATGGAGAAGTTCTCGTCCAGCAAGGCTCCGTCGTTGTCGTAGGTCTCGAGGCCCGCTCCGGAGCCACGGCTGACGATGCGGTTCTCCCGGTTGTCCAGCAGGAAAGCGCTTATCTGCACATAGCCGAAGCCGCTGTCCTCGCCGCTGCCGACGGTGTGCAGGCGCGGGTAGCGGAAGAAGAAGTAGCTTATCTCCGGCAGGAAGAGGTATTCGGGGTCATACTGGTTCTGGATGAGGACGAAGAGCTCGGTGGGCATATTTGCGGCTTTCTCCGTCACCAGGTCCACTTCGCTGGGCTCGGGGATATCGTAGAAACCCAGGGGGTCCAGGAAGCTCTTGACCAGGCTGGGCAGTACCCGCTCCGCTTCCGAGAAGTAGGCATCCTTCTGGCTGATGATCAGGCGGGCTTTTTCCAGGTCACTCGACATGTACATCTGGCAGCCGATGGCCTGGGAGGGCTGCAGCTCCCCCTCCCTCTCCACCAGGCCCTTGAAGTTGCCGAGCGAATCCGGTTCCTGGCCGCTCTCGACGAAGGGCATGATCACCACGCGCATGAGCGGGATCAACTTCGCGCCGCACGACGTGCAGAAGTCCGCTTTCGGATCGCCGAAAGTAAGACACTGTGGACAATATAGTCTTGTCGGCACCGCCCCTCCTCTCTTCGCAGTTGCCTTGACGGCTTCCGCTACCACCACTGACACTGGCGTAGCGGTAGCCGGAATACGATTCCGTAAGACTTATCGTCCCGGTAAGGTGTTCACTTGAGAACGGGGAGGCAGGCCGGGGTGGAAGTGTTATAATAGGTTGTCGTTTTCCGGCATTGTGTCGTTTTCCGGCATCACCCATGCGTCCGCGCGACCGTGATGTCGCGGGCGTGTCGTGCCGCCGGCAAGAGAGGGAGGTCGATAGCAAGGTGCTGATCCCATACTATGACAAGTCGCCGCGCGTATCTCCGGCGGCGTTCCTGGCAGAGGGTTGCCAGCTCATCGGCGATGTAAGGGTCGGGGCCAACGCCAGCATCTGGTATAATGCCGTCCTGCGGGCGGACCGCGGCGAGATCGTGGTAGGGGATTACACGAGCATCCAGGACTGCTGCGTCCTGCATGGGCCGGTGCATGTCGGAGATCACGTGACCTGCGGGCACGGCGCCATACTGCACGGGGCGACCATCGAGGACAGTTGCGTCATCGGCATGAACGCCGTGGTGCTGGATGAGGCGGTGGTGGGCCACGGCAGCATCGTCGCGGCGGGAGCGGTGGTGCCCCAGGGCATGCAGGTCCCGCCGCGCTCCATGGTCGTCGGGATACCCGCGAAGGTGACCAAGGAATTCCCGGAGGGGAACGAGGAGGCACTGAGGCAGATGGCCACGGCTTACTTCGATTTTGCCCGCCCCCACATGCCGACCTAGACGTAGTAGATTCGCAGAAAGAGCAGAGGAGGGAGACGTATGGAAGTATTGGACAAGAAGCGCAGGGTTTACGTGCTCGGTGGCGGCATATCGAAGTTCGCGGCCGAACGCGTGGACGGGAACATGCGCGACTGGATCAATGAGGCGGTGTTGGAGGCCCTCGAGGATTCGGGGACGAGGATAGAAGACATCGAGCACAGCACCACCAGCTACTTCAGTGACCACTTCGACAAACAGTTGAAGGCGGGCGCTATCTTCCACGACAACATCGGCATGTGCCCCAAGCCCAACGTGCGCGTGGAGGGCGGCGGCGGCACCGGAGGTCTGGCAATCCGCAACGCCTATGCCTACATCAAGTCCGGGCTCTGTGACTCGATGATCGTATTCGGCGCGGAGAACATGGGCAGGTGCGTACCCTCGGACGTGGCACAGCAGTTCATCGCCCTGGCCTCCGACACCGACTGGGAAGTGCAGGTGGCTGGCTTTTACATCGCCTATTACGCCATCATGATGGTGACCCACATGGAGAAGTACGGCACCAAGGAAGAGCAGTTCGCCATGGTCAGTGTGAAGAACCACCGCAACGCCATGTACAACCCCAAAGCGCATTACCCCATGGATATCACCGTGGACGACGTCATGAACTCGAAGATGATCACCTACCCCTACAAGCTCCTCGACAACTGCCTGCTCTCCGACGGAGCCGCCTGCATCGTCTTCGCCACCGAGGAGTGGGCGAAGAAGCACAGCACCACCTGGGAGAAGAAACCCACCATCGAGTTGACCGGCACCGGCTGCGGCACCGACTTCATGCGCATGGCCGACCGGCCTTTCCCCTACCCGGGGATAACTCACTTCCGTGGCAAGCGGGAAGGTTCGGCACAGGCCTACAAGATGGCCGGCGTCAAAGACCCGCTCAAGGACTTCGACTGCTTCGAGGTACACGACGCCTATTCCGGCGTGGAGCTTGTGTCCTATGAGGACCTGGGCTTCTGCAAGCCGGGTGAGAGCGGCAAGCTCATGGAGAAGGGCGTCTTCGACCTGGGCGGCGAGCTGCCCACCAACACCTCCGGCGGCCTTATCGGCTTCGGACACCCCGTGGGCGCCACCGGGCTGGCCCAGGGTATCGAGGTGCTGCGCCAGCTGCGCCAGGAGGCGCACCCCAAGCGCCAGGTGGAACTTAACGCCAAGCGAGGCGGCATGGACTCCCACGGCGGCACCGGCACCTTCTGTGCCATCAACATCTTCGAGAGGAGGGATTGACATGGGACTCGAACTCATCAAGAACCTCATGGAAGTCTATACCGCGGAAGATCCCATGGCCTTCCAGCATCCGGACGGAGATCCCTGGGCGGATTTCCGCGAGGTCATGCGCATCGAGTGGAAGATGGACTTCACCTACAAGCACGTGCTCGGCAAGTACTCCAAGTTCTTCATCGAGCTGGCCAACGGGAAGTTCGTCACCACCAAGTGCAAGGACTGCGGGAAGGTATGGGGCATACCGCGCCCCCTCTGCTCTGACTGTATGGGCATCTGCGAGTGGGAGGAGCTGCCGGGCACAGGCATTCTGACCAGCTACTCCGTCTCCAATTTCGTGCCCGCCTTCATGAAGGTGGAGATCCCCTACGTGCTGGCCATCGTCAAGCTGGACGGGGCGGATACCCATTTCACCCACCAGCTGCGCAATTACGGCGATTCGACGGACAGCATCAAGACGGGAATGCCGGTAAAGGTGGCTTATGCCACCGAACCGGTTGACCACCCCATGCTGCTCATGTACTTCGAGCCCGCGTAGAAAAACGGTTCACCGCGTGCGGTGAAGCCTGATAAGTCTTGAGGGGAGGCGCTGCCTCCCCTCTTGTATTATAATCCCTTGGGGAGCATCCGGAGTTCCCCGAGCAGCGACATATACAGCAGATCCTGCTGCGGGCCACCGGGCAGGGCAGGGAGTAAGAGACGAGGCAGGTGATGGAGTTGTTATACGAGCTTGACGACGAAAAGAACCTCTTCCGCAAGACCGTCAGGGATTTCGCCGAGCAGGAGATACGTCCCCAGGTGGAACAGATGTGGGATACGGGTGAATTCCCCTACGACATCGTGCGCAAGATGGGCGACCTGGGCATCCTGGGCATTCCCTTCCCCGAGGAATACGGCGGGGCGGGAGGGGACTACCTGGCCTACGCCATCGCGGTCGAGGAGCTCGCCCGCGTGGACGGCTCCTGCGCCATCACCGTGGAGGCGCACATATCCCTGGGCGCCAGCCCCTTCCATTACTTTGGCTCGGAGGAGCAGAAGCGTGAATGGCTGGTGCCCCTGGCACAGGGGAAGATCCTTGGTTCTTTCGGCCTCACCGAGCCGGAAGCGGGTTCTGATGCCGGCAATACCCAGACCAAGGCCGACCTGGTGAACGGGGAATGGGTCATAAACGGCACCAAGTGCTTCATCACCAACCCCGGCACGGAGATGAGCGGGGTGGTCACGCTCACCGTGGTGACCGGAGTCCGTCCCAATGGCAAGAAAGAGATCTCCAACATCTACGTCCCCAAGGGCACCCCTGGATACAACATCGCGCCCAAGTACAAGAAGATGGGCTGGCATGCCTCGGATACCCGAGAGCTCAGCTTCGACGATTGCCGCGTGCCGGAATCCAACCTCATCGGCAAGCGGGGCGAAGGGTTCAGGCAGTTCCTCGACTGTCTCGACGGCGGGAGGATCGCCATCGCCGCGCTCGCGGTGGGAACGGCGCAAGGGGCTTTCGAGGAGAGCGTGAACTACGCAAAGGAGCGCAAGCAGTTCGGCACGCCCATAGCGTCGTTCCAGGCCATCCAGTTCAAGTTGGCCGATATGGCCACGGATATCGAGATCGCCCGTAACATCACCTATAGGGCGGCGGCCATGCGTGATGGCGGCGTTCCCCACACCAAGGAGGCGGCCATGGCCAAGCTCTTCTCCTCGGAGATGTGCATGCGCACTACGACCCAGGCGGTGCAGGTGCATGGCGGGTACGGTTACATGGACGAGTACGCGGTGTCGCGTTTCTTCCGCGATGCCAAGATCCTGGAGATAGGCGAGGGCACCTCGGAGGTGCAGCGCATGGTCATCGCCAGGGAGATCGGACTGAGATAGACAGCGTTCACATCATAGTCGGACGAGAGATCGTTATCAGGAGGAAGAGATGAAAGAGACCGTAGTCATAAGCTCCGCGAGGACACCCTTTGGGCGGCTGTCGGGGGCGCTCAAGGATTTCTCCGCCCAGGACCTCGGCGGGATCGCCATCGCCGCGGCCATAAAGAGAGCCGGTATCGACCCCGCTATTATCGACTGCGTAATCATGGGCCAGGTTATAACGGGGGGCCAGGGACAGATAACGGCGCGCCAGGCGGCCATCAAGGGAGGAGTCCCTAAGGATAAATGGTGCATAAACGTCAATAAGGTCTGCATCTCCTCCATGTCCGCCCTGGAGATGGCGGACCAGATGATCAAGCTGGACCAGGCGGAGGTCCTCATCGTGGGCGGCCAGGAGTCCATGACCAACGCCCCCTATTTCATCTCCAAGGCGCGCATGGGATACCGCATGGGCAATGGCGTGCTGGTGGACGGCATGATCCACGACGGGCTCTGGGACGCCTTCGAGAACATGCATATGGGCAAGGGCTCGGACAAGTGGGCCAAGGAGTATGGCATCACGCGCGAGCAGATGGATCTCGTGGGAGCCCGCAGCCAGCAGAGGGCGGCGGAGGCGACCGCGGCCGGGCGCCTCGCCGAGGAGTTAGTACCGGTGGAGATACCCCAAAAGAAGGGCGACCCGTTGGTCTTCGACAAGGACGAGGGAATAAGGGGCGACACCACCGTCGAGGCCCTGGCCAAGCTGAAGCCGGCCTTCGACAAGGAGGGCGCGGTCACGGCAGGTAACGCCTCCCAGATCAACGACGGGGCATGTGCCGCCGTGGTCATGAGCGCGGACAAGGCCAAGGAGATGGGACTGGAACCGCTGTGCAGCGTGGTATCGTACGGCTGGAACGCCGGGGAGTTCGCGGACCTTCACCCCTGCCCGGCGCTTGCGATACAGGATGCGCTGAAAAAAGCCGGCATGGAGGTGAGCGACCTCAAGCTGCTGGAGATAAACGAGGCCTTCGCCAGCGTCACCTGGCGCTCCACGGAACTGCTCGGTCTCGACCCGAACACCATGGACAACGTCAACGTCAACGGCGGGGCCATCGCTTTCGGCCATCCCGTTGGGGTGAGTGGCATCCGAATCATCACTACCATGGCTTATGAGCTGCGCCGCCGCGGCGGCGGCTACGGCGCCGCGGGCATCTGCGGCGGTGGCGGACAGGGCGACGGCCTGATCATCAAAGTAGGTTGAGGCAGATTTCTGAGACCAGGCCGTGCAGTCCAACGGCGATAAAGAGAGGGAGTGGCCCGGGAAGGAGACCGCTCGAAGATGAAGTCTTAGGAGGGTGAGATGTACGAACTAACCGAAGAACAGAAGATGCTGCAGCAGACCGTACGCCAGCTGGCGAAGGAGAAGGTCGAGCCGCGGGCAATGGAGATCGACGCCAGCGGCGAATACCCCTGGGATATGTTCGAACTCCTGCGCGACAATGACCTCCTTGCCCTGTGCTTCCCGGAGGAACTCGACGGCGCGGGTGCCGACCTGCTCACCATCTGTATCGCCATCGAGGAACTGGCCAAGGTTTGCACCAACACCAGCCTCATCC
The DNA here is from genome assembly GCA_040757835.1 of Actinomycetota bacterium. Taxonomy (NCBI): domain Bacteria; kingdom Bacillati; phylum Actinomycetota; species Actinomycetota bacterium. Next base: position 222,939 of record JBFLWJ010000002.1, on the reverse strand, counting down.
TGGGGGTCTGCAAGCTGGGTTCGCAGCCCATAATGCTTGCCGCCAACGACGAGCAGCTCAAGAAGTATATCCCTCCGCTGGCCCGGGGCGAGAAACAGTGCGCCTTCGGCCTCACCGAACCCGGCGCTGGCTCCGACGCAGCGGCCATGACCACGCGGGCGGTGAAGAAGAACGGCGCCTACGTCATGAACGGGCAGAAATGTTTCATCACCAACGGCGGCATCGCCGACACCTATTCTATCTTCGCCAAGACCGACGAGAGCTCGGGGGTCAAGGGTATCTCCGCCTTCATCGTGGAGAAAGAGTTCCCCGGCTTCGGCATCGGCAAGATCGAGCACAAGATGGGGATCAGGGGCTCCCAGACCTGTGAGCTGGTCTTCGAGGACATGGAAGTGCCCGCTGAAAACCTCCTCGGCAAGGAGGGCGAGGGCTTCAAGATCGCCATGATGACCCTCGACCGCACCCGCCCCTCCATCGGAGCCCAGGCCCTGGGCATCGCCGCCGGAGCCCTGGAACACGCCGTCGCCTACGCCAAGGAGAGGGTGCAGTTCGGAGCGCCCATAGCCCGGCTGCAGGGCATCCAGTTCATGCTGGCGGACATGGCCATGCAGGTGGAAGCGGCGAGGCAACTGGTATATTATTCGGCCCACCTGGTGGAGACGGCGGGGCGGGAGGCATCCGCGGTATCGGCCATGGCCAAGTGCTTCGCTTCCGACGTGGCCATGAAGGTCACCGTGGACGCGGTGCAGGTACTGGGGGGTTACGGCTACATGGTCGAGTACCCCCTGGAGCGCATGATGCGAGACGCCAAGATCACCCAGATCTATGAGGGCACAAACCAGGTGCAGCGCGTGGTCATAGCCCGCCACCTGCTCGGATGACCCCAGATTACGCATTGGACTTCAAGGGGCCGGGAGCACCCGGCCCCTTACCGCTATCTGGGCCCGGAAGAAATCTCCTCGCGTCGCATTTATGGTTCATGCGTACACGTGCCAGGCCATTCGGAAATGGCCTGGCACTGGGACACGCTTCTCCGCCCTCCTGGTGGCGCTGTCGCTTGCGCAATGCAATCCATGAAGGTCTGTGCGAAGACTACTTCGCTATACCCCACCGGGTAGCAACTGGGCTGGTGGCAGCGCAAGCAGGTTCATTTCCCGCCCGAGTGCAGGGGGTTTGACGGCGGGGGCGTGCTCCAATATAATATCGACCGGATGGTCGGTCGATTAAGGTAGGATCATGGCCAGGCGCGAGAACCCAGTAAAGGAACTCCGGGAGAGGCAGATAAAGGATGCCGCCCTCAAGCTCTTCTCGGAAAAGGGCTTCCACAACACCACCATAACCCAGATAGCGGCCGCGGCCGACCTGGGCAAAGGCACTATCTACTGGTACTGGAAGAGCAAGGAGGAGCTGGCATTCTCCCTCGTGGAGGAGATGCTGGCGGACTTTGTACGCCTCATCGAGGAAGCCAGGGACGGTGAGGGCATGGTGGTGGAGAGGTTCCAGGGACTGGTGGCCGAGGTGGCACAGCTCTATGAGCGCGAGACGGAGTACCTGCGGTTGCTCTGGAAGTTCCGGGTAGACCGCTCGTATATATTCAGCGAGGACTACACCAGACGGGTCGCCAGCTATTACCAGCGCATGCGGAAAGCACTGGAGGAGATGATCGAGGAGGGGATCGGGAGGGGGGAGCTGAGAAGGATGGACCCGCAGCGCATGGCCTTCATCCTCCTGGGTATCGCTGAGGGGCTGGAACTGGAATGGCTGGAAAACGAGGAAGAATTCTCCATGCGCGACGCGCTGCCGGAGATCATGGATATCGTCGTCGCGGGACTGCGGAGATAAGGGGATCCAGAGTTTCATGGTCGACATCAGTACGAGGAAAGGAGAGGTAGGATGAGGGTGATAGCGCTGGGAGGAGCGGGCGTGATGGGCCGCTTCGGGGTGAAGGACCTGGCCTCCAAAGAGGCGGTCGAGGACCTGCTCATAGCCGATTACGACCTGGCCGCGGCGGAGGCCCTGGCGAGGGAGTTGGGCGGCAAGTGCAGGGCCCAGAAGGTGGACGCCAACGACCACGCGGGGATGGTTGAGACGATTCGCGGCTTCGACGTGGCCATGGGGACCATCGGGCCCTTCTACAAGTACGAGAAGAAGGTGGCCAGGGCGTGCATCGAAGCCGGCGTAAACTATGTCAGCATCTGCGACGATTACGACGCCGCGGCGGACTTCATGGAGCTCGACGAGGAAGCGAAGAAGGCGGGCGTCACCGCCATCACCGGAGTGGGGTGGACACCTGGCATCACCAACGTCTTCGCGCGTCTAGGCGCCGACCAGCTCGACGAGGTGGAGGAGATCGCCACCGCCTGGGCGTGCGATCCCGCGGACACCGCCGGGAAAGCGGTCACCCTGCACTACCTGCACGCGGTGACGGGCATGATCCCGTCCTATATCGACGGAAGGCTGCAGAACATCAAGGCCGGATCGGGATTGGAGCAGCTCACCTTCCCGCCCACGGTGGGCACGGTAGGTGTGTTCCATGCCGGGCACCCCGAACCGGTCACCATTCCCCGCTATATCAATTGCAGGACGGTATCCCTAAAGGGCGGGCTCACCGACAAGTTCCTGGTCGTGCTGTGCAACGTCCTCGTGGGCATGGGGCTCACCAACACCGAGAAGAAGAAGGACATCATGGGCGGGATCTTCAACGCCCTGCTGCCCTACCTGGAGAGCATCGGCAAGCCGCCGGAGACGTGTTCCGCCTGCCGCACCGACATCACCGGCAAGAAAGACGGTAAGTGGGCCCACCTCGCCTACGGCGCGGCCGCGCACATGGACATGCTCACCTGCCTGCCCGCGTCCGTGGCGGTACAGATGGTAGGCGAGGGCCTGGTCAGCGAGAAGGGCGCCCTGGCGCCCGAGGCGTCCCTGCCGCCGCAGGAGTTCCTGAAGCGGCTGGCCGCTGGCGGTATACGGCTCTACCAGGGAGACGAGATGACCACGCCCCTGGAGGTATGAGCCGGCACCATGGAAACCGGATCGATATGACGGGGCCCCCAGGCGCGGGGACCCCGTCTTTGTCCCATCGAAGGACCGTCAGTATCCGGCTACGTCGTGGCCGCCCTGGCTGACCTCCATGCTGCCCGTATTGCTGAAACGGGAGCGCGGCAATACAAGGTAACGGCGGTCTTCTTGCCAGCGCTGACGGTACTCAATGCAAGACCTCCCAGGCCACACCGGATACTTCTTCACGCGTATCTGCATAATGCGCTCGACCTTGTTGCGCTATAGTTGTTATAGAGCATCCGTTGAGGAAGGGAAGGGACTTGGGCCTGCAGTGAAGAAAGCACGGGTCAGAGAGCGTGGATCTGGACAGCCCCGGAGACCGCGGGCTGGAATCGGGCTGCGAATCGCTGGCATGGGTATGACGGTGAGAAGGAACATCTGCTTCGCACTAGTGGCTTTTTCCATCATGCTGGCCTTGCTATGCATGCCGGCACGGCCCGCCCTGGCCCAGGAGGACATCCCCGCCACCTGGTATTTCGCCGAGGGGACCACCCGTGAGGGTTTCCACGAATACATCTCGCTGCAGAACCCGGAAGCGCATACCGCCACCGTCACCATCACCTATATGACCAACGAAGGCCCCCTGGGACCCTACGTCCACGACATCCCGCCCGTCTCGCGGGGGACCGTCTACGTAAACGGATACCTCGACCCCGGCCTGGACGTGTCGGTACGGGTGGAGAGCGACAGCGGGCTCGTGGCCGAGCGGCCCATGTATTTCGATTACAAGTCGAAATGGGAGGGCGGCCACGTGGTCGAGGGGGTCACCGCTGCCAGCACCACCTGGTATTTCGCCGAGGGGTCCACGGGACCCGGCTTCGAGGAGTGGCTCTGTATTCAAAATCCGCAGCAGGTGGACCTGCCCGTGACCGTCACGTACTATATGCAGAACGTGGTCAAGCAGGAGACCTACGCGGTGCCGGCCCAGCACCGCCATACCCTGGACATCAATTACGAGGTGGCACGGTTGTGGCCGCAGGCCCCCTACCAGGATGTTAGCATCAAGGTGGAGGCGGCTCAGGGGATCATCGCCGAGCGCCCGATGTACTTTGCCTACCGGGGCGACTGGGAGGGGGGGCATGCCGTGGTGGGCGAGACCGAGCCGGGGAAGGAATGGTTCCTGGCCGAGGGCTTCTGCGACTGGAGTTTCGAGACCTGGATCTGCATACTCAACCCGAATCTCGAGCCCGCGGACGTCGCCATCAACTACCGCAGCGTAGACGGGGCCGCCCTGGCGCCGCAGCTCGTGGGCGTGCCCGGATACTCGCGCTTCACCATCTACGCGAACGAGGTGGTCGGCAGGGGTGAATTCTCCTTTCACGTCACCTCGGACCAGCCCATCGTAGTGGAAAGGCCCATGTACTTCACTTATATGTACGCGTGGGAAGGGGGCCACGACAATATGGCCATGGACCGTGCTGCGGGAGAGTGGTATCTTGCCGAGGGCTCGACCAGGCAAGGCATCGAGACCTATCTCTGCATCCTCAACCCCCTGGATGTCGATCAGGAGGTCTATATAACCTACATGATGGAGGAGAGCCGCAACGAGGTGGTGGACTTCATCATCCCCGCGCGTTCCCGCTATACCAGGAGCGTCAACGCCGATGTCGGCCCCGGCCACGATGTCTCCTTCCGGATCAAAGCCCAGAAGGGCGCCTCCTTCGCGGAGAAAGGGGGGATAGTGGTGGAGCGCCCCATGTATTTCCTGTACGGAGGGGAGATCCCGGGCGGCCACGTGGCCTCGGGATTCCCCCTCGATTGATCGCGTCCCCTTCCCGGCGGGGATTTGCCACTCTGGATGCATATGGGATAATATTTCATCGCGTAGTGGAGGGATACGAAGGGATCTGGACGGAGGATGTCATGGGCATAATCGACGAAGCTGTGGCCAAGGGACAGCCGGCCCTCTCGGAATATGAGGCCAAGTTGTTCCTGAGCGAACGCAAGATACCCGTCACCAGGGAGGAACTGGTGGTCGGAGAGGATGAAGCCGTGGCGGCCGCCGAGAGGCTGGGTTTCCCCGTTGTTCTCAAGGCCTGCGGCCCGGCCATCGCCCACAAGACCGAGCGTGAGCTGGTGCAGGTGGGGTTGGATGACCCGGAAGATGTGCGGAGTGCCTACAAGACGATCATCGAGAACCTGGGAGGAGACTCCTACGATGGTGTGCTGGTACAGGAGATGATCAAGGGAGAGCGCGAGCTGGTCGTCGGACTGGTCAGGGACCCGCAGTTCGGTCCCTGCGTCATGTTCGGGCTGGGGGGTATCTTCACCGAGGTGCTCAAGGACACCTCCTTCCGCGTTGCTCCCATCGAAAAGCACGACGCCCTGCAGATGATGGACGAGATCAAGAGCAAGGCCATCCTGGGTCCCTTCCGCGGCAAGGAAGCGGTGGACCGGGACCTTCTGGCGGACATCCTCATCGCCATAGGCGACATCGGCATGGAGTTCGACGCCGTCAGGGAGATCGATATGAACCCCGTGATCATCCAGGGCTCCAAGCCGGTGGTGGTCGACTCCCTCATCGTGCTGGGCAACGATCTACAATAACCACGGAAAAAGCCGCGGCATGCCGCGGCTTTTTACTCATTCCATTACTGACTGCTGACCTGTTCGCAAAAGGGAGCGTACACGTCCCAGGCCATGACATCGAGAGATGTCATGGCCTGGGACAACGCCGCGCCACCCTCCGGGCGTCGCTTTCGCTTTCGCGATGCAAACGATCGCAGCCGGATACAAAACGGGACGCGGCCCAGCCGCGCCCCGTTTCTTTGAGGCCGGATCAGCGGCCGATGATGTAACGGTTGGGGTCGACCTCTTCCCGCAGGATGCGAAGCTCATCGGGTTCCGGCTCCGGGGTCTCGACGACCTCGGGGGCCTTGAGCAGATCGAAACCGGTGTTTTCCTGCACATCGTCGAAGGTGAACCCCTTGTGGATGGACTCCACCTGCATGCGCTTGGTCTCCTTGTCGAAGCCCATGACCGCCATATTGGTGATGACTTTGTGGGGGCCGGTATTCAACGCCAGACCTGCCTTCTCGCGGGTCCCGGGACCATCCAGGTATCCGGGGGTGGTAACGAAGCTGACCCTCTCCACGAAGCGGCGCGAGTCCTGGGGGGTTATGACCATGATGTTCCAGGCCATGGAGCCGAAGTCGTTGGCCCCCCCGGAGCCGGGAAAACGCACCTTCGGGTTCTCCCAGTCGCCGATGACGGTTGAATTGATATTGCCGTACATATCGATCTGAGCACCGCCGAGGAAGCAGTAATCGACCATCCCCCGCGCCAGTGTCTCCATGACGTCGCACATGCCGCTGGCCATGACCGCCTTGTAGAAGGTGCGTGAATCGCCCACCGAGATAGGCATGGTCGGGAGCAGCGGAGCGATGCCGCCGGCCTCGAAGATGATCACGAGGTCGGGGGAATGGGCCTTCTGGGCGAGCATGGCGGCCGCGCAGGGAGCCCCGGTGCCCACCGCCACCGCAGCTCCGTCCTCCAGGTTGCGGGCGGCTACGCAGATCATGAGTTCCATGGTGTTGTATTCGCTCATGCCCTACCCCCTGTCTTCCAGGTCGATGAGGTTTTCCACGGCGCGGAGCTGGTTGATACGCTCGATCCCGCCGCACAGTTCCAGGTACTGGTTGAAGTCCCGCGTGCGATAGATGAACTTGTCGAGGAAATGCTTGAATTCCTCGGGGTCCTTTTCCACGTTGAGCCACAGCCTGAGGTGGTCCTCGTCCGAGAAATACTCGTAGGGCATATTGCCGGGATAGCTGCCGTAGGGCACTTCGCAGACCGCGTCGACGAGATAGTAAGGGATGACGGTAGCGGTCGGATCGGAACGGATCTCGTCGTTGGAGACGAGGCGTTCAGTGGTGATGATCAACCGCTTCGATGCCCGAGACAGCTCGAGGTCCGCGATGGAGATACCTTTCATGCGGCAGTTGCCGTAGATGTCGGCCTCGTGCACGTGTATGGCCGACACGTCCGGCCACAGGGCCGGATAGAGAACGTAGTTTTCGCCGGTGAAAGGGCACTTCACCACCTTGGCGGCACTGTATTTAAAGGTGTCGGTGCCCATGATGTTGCGGGCCGGCATGAACGACACCCCCGCCGCTGCCGCCTTGAGCCTGCATGCCATGGCGTAGTTCGTCCATTCGCAGATGGTTACCTTGCCGCTCTCCATATAGCGGCGGGCGTTGGGGGAGAGGCCGCGGGCTTCGAGGCCGATGATATAAGCGATGTCGCAACGGTCGAAAACCTCTCCCGCCGCCAGTATCTGGAAGTCGTGGGTAGAGGTATGCCCGGCGAAGGCCATATTCCGCTTGCGCTGACGCACGATCTCGTGACAGACCGCGGTGGGGATGCGGTTTGCCCCGAACCCGCCGATGGCCAGGTATTCGCCATCGTGGATGAATCTGCCTACCGCCTCGCTGACGGTCATCACCTTGTTCGCCAAAGCCCTCTTCTTGCCGCGAAAATACTCCCGTGCCTTGTCTGCGTCGGGGTCCGCGAAAAGAGGTCCCTGGCCTTCGGCTACTACATCGAACATCCTTCTTTCCCTCCCTTATCTTGACGCCCAGTCGGGATAGCGCAGACCGATATGTAGGATAACATTTAGCTACGGAGGTAGCAAACCATTAAGGAGCACTTGTCATTTTGCCGCGCAGAGGGTTAAATGGAAACCTAACAGGGGATACTAGTCTTTACGTAATACCACCATATCGACCACTGTATCGGGGCAACTCTACAGCATCTGGAAGACCGGGGCAGCCATCTTTTTTATCGGAGTCGCCATGGAAAGGGGGAGCAAGGATGAGCGAGGTCGTCTGGAAACCGTACGGGGACTACATCGAGAAGTCCAATATCACCAGGTTCATGCGCAAGCACGGCATCGGCGATTACGAGGAGCTGGTGAGGAGAAGCACCGATGAGCTGGAGTGGTTCTGGGACGCCATCATGGAGGACCTGGATATCCGCTGGTACAAGCCCTACGAGAAGGTCCTCGACGCCTCGCAGGGTATCCCGTGGTCAAAATGGTACCTGGGAGGCAGGACGAACATCGTCCTCAACTGCCTGGACAAACACATGCAGACCCCGGTAAAGGACAAGCTCGCTTTCATATGGGAGGGGGACGACGGAGCCATACGCCGCTACACCTACAAGGACGTACACAAAGAGGTGTGCAAGATGGCCAACGCCCTCAAGAACCTGAAGGTCGGAAAGGGGGACACGGTAGGCATCTACATGCCCATGAGCCCCCAGATCATATTCGCCCTCCTCGCCTGCCTGAAGATAGGGGCCATCGCCATCCCCATCTTCTCCGGCTTCGGCCCCGCGCCGCTGTCGGCTCGCCTGAGGGACGCAGAGGCCAAGGTACTCATCACCGCCGACGGCTCCATGCGCCGGGGAAAGCTCTTCCCCATCAAGGAGAACGCCGACGAAGCGGTGGACATGGTGCCCTCCATAAATCACGTGGTGGTCTATCGCAGGGCGGGCATCGACATACCCTGGCATGCCACCAGGGATATCTGGATGCACCAACTGGTGCAGGGCCTCCCCGAGGACTGTCCCACCGAGGAGATGGACTCCGAGGACTACGCCCTCATGATCTACACCTCCGGCACCACCGGCAAGCCCAAAGGGGCGGTGCATACCCATGGCGGGTGCCTGGCCCAGATCTGCAAGGAGCTCGGCTATTACTTCGACGTCAAAGAGGACGACATCTTCTTCTGGCTCACCGATATCGGCTGGATGATGGGGCCCTGGATGATCATCGGGGTGATGAACTTCGGGGGGACCTTCGTCATCTTCGAGGGGGTGCCCGACTACCCCGAGCCGGACCGCCTGTGGGAACTGGTTGACCGCCATGCCATCACCACCTTCGGCATCTCCCCGACTGCTATCCGCATGCTCATGCGCTTCGGCGAAGGGTGGATAGACAAGCATGATATCTCGAGCCTGCGCCTGCTGGGCTCGACCGGAGAGCCCTGGGACCCGGAGTCCTGGGTGTGGTACTTCGAGAAGATCGGGAAGAAGAAACTCCCCATCATCAACATCAGCGGCGGCACCGAGATCGTGGGCTGTTTCCTCTCGCCCCTGCCCATCACCGACCTCAAGCCAATCACCCTGCGTGGGCCCGGGTTGGGCATGGCCATCGACGTCTACGACGACGAGGGCAAGCCGGTACGGGGGGAGAAGGGCCACCTGGTGGCGACCAAGCCCGCCCCCTCCATGACCCGGGGGTTCTGGAAGGACCCCGACAGGTACATGGAGACCTACTGGTCGCGCTGGCCCGATGTGTGGTACCACGGGGACTGGGCCTCGGTGGACGAGGACGGCTTCTGGTTCCTGCACGGCCGCTCCGACGACACCATCAAGGTCTCCGGGCGCCGCACCGGGCCGGCGGAGATAGAGGCTGCCCTCATCGAGCACGAGGCGGTGTCCGAGGCGGCGGTGATCGGGGTGCATCACGATATCAAGGGCGAAGCGGTGGTGTGTTTCGTGGTCCTGAGGCCGGAATACAACGCATCCAATGAGCTCGGCGAGAGCATCAAGGATAAGGTGGCGGATATCCTGGGCAAGGTGGGACGCCCGGACGAAGTATATTTCGTCAACGCCCTCCCCAAGACCCGCTCAGCCAAGATCGTGCGCCGCCTCATCAAGGCGAAGTACCTGGGCGAGGAGCTGGGGGACCTGGCCTCGGTGGAGAACCCCCAAGCCTTGGACGAGATCCCGGTGCGAAGGGAGTAGGAAGGCCAACAGGTTCGGCCCCTTGGCATCCGTCATTTCTTATAGCCCGGCAGCGCAGATCACCCGTGCCAGGCTTTAACTCTGGGGGGCGTTAAGCCGACTGACACCGTCGCGTCACCCACCGGGCGCCGCCGTCGCTTTCGAGATGCAATCCACGAAGGTGGGTGAGGGACCAGTGGGTTACAGGCGAATACGCGGCAGCGCAGGTGTGGGCTCGCGCTAATCCATCAACCTTCCGTGTGCATGCGTGGTTTCTTGATGGCCGCTTGCGAAATCGCTTCACCTGCCACCAGGATTGAGAGTCAGCAAACTATTAACCGGCACTTGCTATTATCGTGCGAATGGTGGTTTTATTTCAGTTGACAAAGGCCGCGGTTCCAGGCGATGTTCCGGCGCCAGGCCTGGAAAGACCGCACGGTTCGCATAAGGAGGAGACATGGCGGAAGAGTGGGACGCGATAGTGGTCGGGGCGGGAGTCGGGGGCCTGTCGGCGGCGGTGCTCCTGGCCCAGACGGGCATGAAGACACTGGTGGTGGAGAAGGACGACCGGGTAGGGGGGCGGGCTCTTTCCCTGCGCGGGGAGGAACTTAAGGGGAAGGGGCCGGCCTGGTACCGGCGCCTCCTGGGAGGGCAGTACTGCTACCTGGCGGAAGCGAGCCCGTCCCTGGAGGAGATGGCTGACAGGGGACTCCTCGACGGCTACATCCTCGACCTGGGGTATCACGGCGTCAGCGTGGCAGGGGAAGGGTACTTCAAGACCCTGCGCGACCTCATCGGGGGGTACGGCAGCCGCGAGGTGGTCATCAACCCCTGCCTTACCGGCTCATGGATCGACGGCCAGTTCTACCAGGAACCCCCCCTGAACAGGATGCAGCGCCTGGACGACAAGATGTATGCCGAATATAAGAGGATCGGCAAGAAGTTCTCGGATTTCTTCATGCCTTTCGCGGGCGCGACCCCGCAGCAACTGGAGGAGCTGGACCGCGTATCCATGCACGACCACATGGTCAAGATCGGGTTCGACCAGAGCAAGGCCGTCTACGACTATATGCGCTGCTTCGGGACGCTCTTCACCACCATCAACGACCCCCACGACATATCGTTGGGCGACATGGTACGCTACGCCCTGCAGGTGATCATGCCGGCGATGATGCAGGGGGAGACCGTATACGTCGGTGGCTTCACCAGGAACGGCATCATCTCGTGGTCAGAGGCCGTCGCCGGCAGGTTCTCGGACTTCGGGGGCGAGCTGCGGCTGAACACCCGTATGAAGTCCATAGATCTGGAGGGCGAAAGGGTAACCGGCGTGAGGCTGGAGGGGGATGACGGCGAGGAGTTCGTGCCCGCACGCCGGGTCATCTTCAACGCGCCCGTCCAGGAGCTCTTCAAGTATGCCAGCGAGAGCGCCTTCCCCGCCGATTTCGTGGCCAGGATAAGATCGCTCTACGGCTATGGCAGCCTCAGCCCCTACATCGGGCTTTCGGGCCTGCCGGTGCCGGAAGACCACGCCGGGCGGCTTATGAAGACCCCCTGCGTGGTGCCGCGTTCCGAGGGCTTCAGCTGGGACGTCTACATGGCCTGGAACATCCAGTCCTACATCGAGCCCAGTTGTGCCCCGGATGGGAAGCACCTCTTCACCGCCTATCTCCCCCTCACCGAGGTCGAGTCCCGCGACCGCGAGCTGGTGATGAAGGTGGTCAGGGCCGTACCCGATTTTCTGGAGGGGGTTTACCCCGGTTTCAAAGAACATATCGACTGGGAACTCTACCCGGTGTGCGTGAAGCTGGAGGGGGTAGCCAAGAGCGTCACCCAGGCGGGGAGCCTGAAGCCCGACGTCAAGGCGCCCGGGGTGGAAGGCCTCTACTTCGCCGGGGACACGGCGCGCGGATACGGGGTTGCCATGGACTGTGCCTGCTCCAGCGGTATCCTCTGCGCCTCTGCCGTCACCGGCCTAAACTATGGCGTGGAATAACCACTAACGCTCGACAGCATGAATCGCGAAAGCGACGGCGGCGCCCGGTTCAGGGGTCTTGTTTTTTGGATACCAAGGTATGTAAGGTGCGATTTAACCGTATCTAGCTGGGAATTTGCTACCCGTGGCAATCTAAAAAACAAGACCTGACCCCATAAAAGAGCGCCCCCCGCGGGGGCGCTCTTGCGTCTCAACGCTCAGACTTCGGGGCCGCCCTTGAGGCCTAGGATCTGACGGGTCTCGTCGGGAGTCGCGGGCTCGCGGTCGGCGAGCTCGACGATCTTGACGGCCTTTTCGACCTGCTCGTAGGACCCTTTGGCCAGGACACCCTTGCTCACGGTGATGTTGTCCTCCAGGCCTACGCGGATGTGCCCGCCCTCGACTGCGGCATGGAAAGCGCCGCGGAACTGGGCCGGGCCCACACCGCAGGAGCTCCAGGTGGCGTCGTCGGGGATGAGCTCCATGAAACGGTTGAAATTGGCGAGGTCCAGGGCGCAACCGCCGAGGACACCCCAGACGAACTGGTAGTGCAGGGGCTCCACGAAGATGCCCTGGGGGCGGACGAAGAGGGTATTGTAGATACCGCCGAGGTCATAGACCTCCAGCTCCGGCTTGGTGCCAGCCTCCTTCATCTCCTTGGCGTAATCGGTAAGCATCTGGAAGGTGTTGGTGAACACAGTCTCTCCCAGCACCACGTGGTTCTTCCAGTCGCCGAGGGCGAAGTTCATGGAGTTGGTGTTGAGGGAGGCCATCTCAGGTTTAAGGGTCTTCACGACGTTGATGCGCTCCTCCGGGGTGGCGCCGATGCCGATTGCCGTGGAGAGGTTGATGACGATGGGGCATTTCTCGTGGATGCCCTTGACGATGGCCCGCAGCACCTCGATGTCCGCGGTGGGAAAACCGTGCTCGGGGTCGCGTGCGTGGATGTGCACGATGGCGCAACCGGCGTTGTAGCAGCGGTAGGCCTCCTCGACGAATTCCTCCGTCGTATAGGGCACGGCCTCGTTCTGGTTCTTCATGGTCGCGGCTCCGGCCAATGCCGCCGTGATGATGCATTTATCCTGCAGTGACATGGCAACACCTCCTGCTGATCTGCGATAACTATGGATTTGCCCGATGCTTCCCTCTATGCCGGATGGGAAACAAGCTAATCCTAATACAGACGCACGGAAAAAATCAATTTGCTGTCTCGGGCTCCGGGGATGTAAAGGGGGGCCTCCTTTTGGTAATGTTAGTGATATCTGCGTGGCAAGTCGACGGAACCGTGGCGTCTGCGGTCCAAGGTCGTCCGAGGAGGAGAGAAGATGGAGCAACTCAATCCAAGCCAGATCAAGAAGAACGTGAAGCAGCTCAAACAGAGGCAGGAGCAGTACCTGTACTACCTTGGCCAGCTCGCCTTTCAGGCGGGCGAGGAGGGAAAGCTGCAGGACACGGGGATGCTCGAGGCCTACCGGGTCCTGAAGGATATACAGGCGCAGATGGCGCAGTGCGACGCCGCGCTGGAGCAGATAAAGGCAGCCAAGGAGGCGGCTCAGAACCCGCGATGCCCCCAATGTGGCGGGTCACTGCCCCGGGGCGCAGCCTTCTGCGCCAGCTGCGGGGCGAACCTGGCAGCCCCGCCGCCGGCGGCTGCGGTCGCGCCGGTACCCGCCGGCAAGCCGTGCGTGAGCTGCGGTGCCCCCCTGGATGAGGACGCGGTGTTCTGCGGCAACTGCGGTGCGCGCAGTGCGGGGGAGCCGGCGGCAGCGGCCGCGCCCGCGCCGGCCGCGGTCGAGGAGGCCGCTCCGCCCCTGGAGGAGACGCATGCCTGCCCGAAATGCGGGGCGGGCATCGCCGAAAAGGACGCGGTCTTCTGCGCCGTCTGCGGGGCCAAGGTATCCGGGGTGCCGGAGACTGCTGCCGCGGCCGGGGAGGCCGCTCCACCCGCCCCCGAGGAGCCCGCGCCGGCCGCGGCCGGGGAGGCCGCTCC
>JBFLWJ010000002.1:87243-209088 GCA_040757835.1 Actinomycetota bacterium | reverse complement strand
ACGCGGTCTTCTGCGCCGTCTGCGGGGCCAAGGTATCCGGGGTGCCGGAGACTGCTGCCGCGGCCGGGGAGGCCGCTCCACCCGCCCCCGAGGAGCCCGCGCCGGCCGCGGCCGGGGAGGCCGCTCCACCCGCCCCCGAGGAGCCCGCGCCGGCCGCGGCCGGGGAGGCCGCTCCGCCCCTGGAGGAGACGCATGCCTGCCCGAAATGCGGGGCTGGCATAGCCGACAAGGATGTGGTCTTCTGCGCAGCATGCGGCACGAAGGTGCGTGAATGATCCAGGTCTACACCGGGGACGGAAAGGGCAAGACAACCGCGGCCCTGGGCCAGGCTCTGCGTGCCATGGGCCACGGCATGAAGGTCTTCATGATCCAGTTCATGAAGGGCCGGACCTACGGCGAGCTCATCACCTGTGAGAGGTGCCTGCCCGACCTGACCATCGTCATGTCCGGCCGTGACGAGTTCGTGAAGAAGGGAGAGCCGGAGGAGGTAGACCTGCGCATGGCCCGCGAGGGCCTCGACCTGGCCAGGAAGGTCGTGTCGGAAGGCCAGCACAACATGCTCATCCTTGACGAGATCAACGTGGCAATCGACTACGGCCTGCTCCCCCTCGCGGAGGTGCTCGACTTCCTGCGCTCATGCCCCCGCGAGTTGGAGGTCGTCTGTACGGGCAGGTACGCGCCGGGCGAGATCGTGGACCTGGCCGACACGGTGAGCGAGATACGCGAGGTGAAACACCACTACCAACAGGGCTTAGAGATGAGGAAGGGAATAGAGTACTGAGCCGGCGGGATATGCCGGACAGCGCCCGGCAACAGCGAGGTGATGGATGGTGGGGAAGCAGAGATGGCTCGCGGAGGAATACGGCCCCTCCCCGCAGCGGGACGCGGTTTTCACCACCGTCTCCGGTGAGGAGCTGCAGCCCCTGTATACCCCGGAGGACGTGGAGGGCCAGGACTACGAGGAGGACCTGGGTTATCCAGGCCTATATCCTTACACCCGGGGCATCCAGCCGAACATGTACCGGGGGCGCCTGTGGACCATGCGCCAGTTCGCCGGTTTCGGTTCCGCCGAGGACACCAACCAGCGCTACAAGTTCCTGCTGGAGAGGGGGCAGACGGGCCTCTCGGTGGCCTTCGACATGCCTACCCTCATGGGCCGTGACTCCGACGACCCCCGCTCCGAGGGCGAGGTGGGCCGCTGTGGCGTGGCCATAGATTCCCTCGCGGATATGGAGGTCCTCTTCGACGGCATCGACCTGCGCGCCATCACCACCTCCATGACCATCAACGGCCCCGCTTCCGTGCTCCTGGCCTTCTACCTCTGCGTGGGAGAGAAACAGGGGGCCTCCTTCTCCGAGCTGGGGGGCACCATCCAGAACGATATCTTGAAGGAATACATCGCCCAGAAGAGCTGGATATTCCCGCCCCGGCCTTCCCTGCGCATCATCACCGACATCCTGGCCTTCTGCTCGGCCGAGGTCCCTCGCTGGAACACCATCTCCATCAGCGGCTACCACATACGTGAAGCCGGCTCCACGGCGGTGCAGGAGCTGGCCTTCACCCTGGCCGACGGGTTCGCTTACGTGGAGGCGGGCATAGAGGCGGGACTCGACGTGGACGCCTTCGCCCCCCGCCTCTCCTTCTTCTTCAACTCCCACGTGGACTTCTTCGAGGAGATCGCCAAGTACCGCGCCGCCCGGCGCATCTGGGCCAGGCACATGAAGGAGAAGTACGCCGCGAAAGACCCCCGCTCCTGGATGCTGCGCTTTCACACCCAGACCGCCGGCTGTTCCCTCACCGCCCAGCAGCCCGAGAACAACATAGTAAGGACCGCTTTCCAGGCCCTCTCCGCCGTGCTCGGGGGGACCCAGAGCCTGCACACCAACTCCATGGACGAGACCCTTGCCCTGCCCACGGAGAAGGCGGTGGAGATCGCGCTGCGCACCCAGCAGCTCATCGCCTACGAGACCGGGGTGACCAACGTCATCGACCCCCTGGCCGGCTCGTACTTCGTGGAAGCCCTGACCACGCGCATGGAGGAACAGGCGGAGGAGTATTTCCGCAGAATAGAGGAACTCGGCGGAGTGCTCGAGGCCATCGAGGTGGGTTTTTTCCAGCGTGAGATAGCCGACGCCGCCTATCGCTACCAGCGTGAGATAGAGAGGGGCGAGCGCGTGGTGGTGGGGCTCAACCGCTTTCAGAACGCAGACGAGGCCATCGCCATCGATCTGCTCAAGATCGATCCCGCGGTGGAGAAGAAGCAGAGGGAGAAGCTGGCGGCGCTGCGTGCCTCCCGCGCCTCATCACAGGTCGAGACCAGCCTGGCGGAGCTGAGGGAGGGGGCGGAAGGGAAAGCCAACCTCATGCCGCTGATCATCTCCTGCGCCCGCGCCTACTGCACCGAGGGAGAGATCATCGGAGTGTTGCGCGAGGTCTTCGGGGAATACCGCGAGACGGCCCTCTTCTAGGCCATCTCCGCCCTTATCCTGGCCACGCGCCTGCCGTCATATGATGGACGCTCCAGGGACGGAGGACGGGGCCGCTCGTTCTTGCTTTGCTCACCGCGGAAATTCCTATATACTGATGACGGTTCATTGGTCCGGCCACTGAACTCCCAATCGAAACCAGGAGGGACTGTGAACCCGGAAAGACACCGTGTTCTCATCGCCAAACCCGGCCTCGACGGGCACGACCGGGGCGCCAAGGTGGTCGCCCGGGGCCTCGCGGAGGCGGGCTACGAGGTAGTCTATACCGGACTGCACCAGACACCGGAACAGATCGCCGAAGCGGCGTTGCAGGAGGACGTCGAGGCTGTAGGTCTGTCCGTCCTCTCCGGTGCCCACATGACCCTCTTCCCCAGGGTGATGGAACTCCTGCGGGCGCGGGGCGGGGAAGGCATCCTGGTCTTCGGGGGCGGAATAATCCCCGAGGAAGACATCCGTGAACTCACCGCCATGGGGGTGGCGGGCATCTTCACGCCCGGGACCCCTATCTCGGGCATCGTCTCCTTTCTAGAGGACAAGCTCGGTTGATATGTGGCCTTACCTTTTTATGCAGCAAGAAGGACATCGTTCCCGTGCTTGATTGAGGCGAAAAATATCTAATATAATAGGATGGCCCGTGCCGGAGATGCCCTGTCTTTCCACGGGCGGACCCCGGCATTACAGATAGAGTAAGGTAAGCGATATAGGACGAAAAAAGGAACGGAGCGGGGTAAATCATGTGCGCTGAAGAACTTGATTTCGTCGAAAAGTACGACCTCCTCGGTTGCATCCAGTGTGGAAGGTGCACGGGTGGTTGCCCTGTCGCCCTGAGGACGGATCTCAGGGTAAGGTGCTTCATGTACGACACCCAGAACGAGGAGCTGCTCGAGGAGATCTCCGAGAAGCCGGAGATCTGGGACTGCACCACCTGTTACACCTGCGCCGCCCGCTGCCCCAAGGGACTGGAGCCCATGGAGGTGCTCATCGGCCTGCGCAGCCTGCAGATCGAGGAGGGGAAGGTACAGCCCACCGTGCGCGACGCCCTCGAGTCCATCTTCAAGGACGGCAACCCGTGGGGATCGCCGCGCGCCAAGCGCCTCGATTGGGCCGCCGACCTGGAGGTCGAGGTCCTTGAGCCGGAAGCGGAGGAGACCACCGACGTGCTCCTCTTCATCTGCTGCACCGACGCCTATGACCCTCGGATCATGAAGGTGGCCCAGGCACTGGTCAAGGTGCTGCAGGCGGCAGGAGTCGACTTCGGGCTCATCGGAGAGGACGAGAGCTGCTGCGGCAGCGAGGTGCGCCGCCTCGGCGAGGAGGGCCTCTTCGAGATGTGCGACGAGGAGAACGTCGAGATGCTCAACTCCTTCAACGTCAACCGCATCGTGGCCATCAGCCCCCACTGCTACAACACGCTCAAGAAGGAATACCACGGCCTCAAGGTGCCCGTCCTGCACTACACCGAGCTGGTGGCAGAGCTGCTCGAGGACGGCAAGCTGGAGATCCCCGGGGAGATCGCCAAGGTCGTCACCTACCACGATCCCTGTTTCCTGGGCAAGCAGAACGATATCTACGACGAGCCCAGGTACATCATCACCCGCATCCCCGGAGTGGATTTCAAGGAGTTCGACCGCTGCCGCGAGCGCAGCCTGTGCTGCGAGGGCGGCGGGGGCAAGATGTGGGTGGAGAGCGAGTCCAAGGAGGAGCGGCTCGCCGAGATCAGGATAGAGGACGCCAAGGAGATGGGCGCGCAGGTCGTCGCCGTGGCATGTCCTTTCTGCCTGCTCACGCTGGAAGATGCCACCAAGGTCAAAGGAGTTGAAGAGGAGATGCAGGTCATGGATATCCTCGAGCTCCTGGCTGAGGCTTTGTAGATAGATCGAGCCATAGCGCTGTCATAGCAGGAACCGGATGAGGAAAGAAGAGGTGAATCGCGTATGAACATGGTGGTATGCGTAAAGAGGGTCCCGGACACCAGCGAGTCCGAGGTCCACATCGATGCCTCCGGAAAGGATATCGACAAGAGCAGACTATCCTTTGGGATCAACGAGTGCGATAACTACGCCGTTGAGGAGGCCATCCAGATCAAGGAGCGCCTTGAGGGCAACGTCACCGTCATCAGCCTGGGCGGCAAGGACTCGGACGAGGTCATCCGCATGGCGCTTGCCAAGGGCGGCGACGAGGCCATCCGCCTCGAGGACGACGCCTTCGCGGGCGGAGACGCACTGGCCGTGGCCAAGGCTCTGGCGGCGGCCATCAAGGGCCTGGAGTACGACATCGTCTTCGCCGGCTCACTCACCGACGACGACGGTTACGCCGCGGTGCCGGTGGCCCTGGCCGAGCTGCTGGGGGTCCCCCACGCCACCTACGTAAAGAAGGTGGAGGTCCTCGAGCCTGGAAAGAGGGCCAAGGTGGGGCGGGAGCTCGAGGGTGGCCTCATGGAGTTCCTCGAGATCGACATGCCCTGCGTACTTGGCATCCAGACCGGTATCAACGAGCCCCGTTACGCTTCCTTCAAGGGCATCAAGCAAGCGGCAAAGAAGGAGATCACCGTGAAATCAGCCGCAGACCTGGGGCTGGACGCCGCCGACGTCGGCGAGGCGGGTTC
Source organism: Actinomycetota bacterium (assembly GCA_040757835.1). NCBI lineage: Bacteria > Bacillati > Actinomycetota > Actinomycetota bacterium. The sequence goes on along the minus strand of JBFLWJ010000002.1, from coordinate 203,997 downwards.
ATGGGCGGTGCTGGAGCAGTTCACGCCGCCGGTGGTTGGAGAGATGGCCGAGATGCTGGAGGGCGAGCCCGAGGAGACCGCGGCGAAGTTGGCCGGCATCCTGAAAGAGAAGGGGCTGGTATAAATGAAAGACATCTTCGTACTCGTAGAGCACCGCCGCGGCGAGATGCGCGACGTCTCGGTCGAGATGCTGTGCGGCGCCGGCAAGCTTGGCGGGACCGTGGTCGCCGTCGTGCTGGGCAAGGACGTCGATGCCTTCGCCGAGAAGGCCGCGGGCTTCGCGGACAAGGTCCTGTACATAAACGACGCCATGTTCGAGAACTACAACTCCGAGCTGTACCAGAAGGCGCTCTCGGCCCTCATCAAGGAGCAGGGACCGGGGCTGGTGCTCATCGGTAACACCGCTCAGGGTGTGGACCTGGCCCCCGCACTGGCGGTCGAGCTGGGAGCCCCACTGGTCACCGACGTGACCGCGGTGGAGATGGACGGCGACAAGCCCAAGCCTACCCGCCAGTTCTACGGCGGCAAGCTGGACGCGCACCTGACCATGAAGGACGCCGATCTCTACATCCTCACCATCCGTGAGGCCACCTTCGTGGCAGAGGAGCCTTCCAAGTCGGGAGAGGTCGTCAAGGCGGACAACCCGGTGAGCGAGGACGTGGCATACCGCAAGTTCGTGGAGTACGTGGAGCCCGAGGTCGGAGACGTGGACATCACCCAGAGCGCCCTGCTGGTGGGCGTGGGCCGCGGCATCCGCGAGGACAAGAACCTGCCCGTGGTGGAGGAACTCGCCCAGGCCATCGGGGCGGACCTCGCCGCCTCCCGCGCCGTGGTGGACGCGGGCTGGCTGCCTTCGGACCGCCAGGTGGGTATCTCGGGCAAGACGGTGAAGCCCAAGCTCTACCTGGCCGTGGGCATCTCGGGCGCGTTCCAGCACGTAACCGGCATGAAGGGCTCCGAGGTCATCGTGGCCATCAACAAGGACCCCGACGCCCCCATCTTCGGCATCGCCGACTACGGCATCGTGGACGACCTCTTCAAGGTGGTCCCCAAGCTGGTTGAGAAGATCAAGGAGTTGAAGGGCGCTTAAGCGTTGTCATTGAGACCGGACTCCTCCGGTTGCCATAATGAAATTGCAGGATAATCGACCTTTTAACGAAGGCACGAGGAGGACTTAAGACATATGAACGGTAAACCAAGGATCGGGGTCTATGTCTGTCACTGCGGCACGAACATAGCCGGTACCGTGGACGTGGAGGAAGTGGTCAAGTTCGCGCAGACCCTGCCCGACGTCACGGTGGCGCGCAACTACAGCTACATGTGTTCGGACCCGGGGCAGGCGCTGATCACCGACGACATCGAGAAGGCGGGCCTCAACCGCGTGGTGGTGGCCTCATGCTCGCCGCGCATGCACGAGCCCACCTTCCGCAAGACGCTGCTGTCCGGCGGCCTCAACCCCTACTTCCTGGAGATGGCCAACATCCGCGAGCAGTGCTCGTGGGTGCACTCGGACCCCATAGCCGCCACCGAGAAGGCCAAGCGCGTGGTGGAGGCGGCGGTGGTGAAGTCGCGCCGCCTGGAACCACTGGACGCCAAAGAGGTGGACGTGGAGCCATCCTGCCTGGTCATCGGGGCGGGCATCGCCGGCATCCAGGCCGCCCTGGACATCGCGGACGCCGGCTTCAAGGTCTACCTGGTGGAGAAGGAACCCTCCGTGGGCGGACATATGATCCAGCTCGACAAGACCTTCCCCACCCTGGACTGCTCGGCCTGCATCATGACCCCCAAGATGGTGGACGTGAACAACCATCCCAACATCGAACTCATGACCTACTCCCAGGTGGAGGAGATCGGCGGCTACATCGGCAACTTCGATATCAAGGTGCGCAAGAAATCCCGTTATGTCGATGTGAACAAGTGCACCGGCTGTGGTGACTGCGCGGATGCCTGCCGCATGGCGGGGCGTTTCCCAAACGAGTTCGATGAGGGCATGGGGATGCGGGGCGCCATCTACATGCCCTTCCCCCAGGCGGTGCCAGCCAAGTACACCATCGACAAGGAAGGCTGCCTCTTCCTCACCAAGGGCAAGTGCGGCGAGTCTCCCAAGTGCAAGGACGCCTGCCAGGCCGGGGCCATCAACTTCGACCTGGAGGACGAGGTCGTGGAGTTCAAGGTGGGCACGATCATCGTGGCCACCGGCTACGACGTCTTCGACGCCAGCCTGAAGCCGGAATACGCCTACGGAGTGTACGACAACGTGCTCACTGCCCTGGAGTTCGAGCGCCTGGTCAACGCCTCCGGACCCACCGGCGGCAAGGTCACCATGATCGAGCGTGGCAAGAAAAAGAAGAAGAAGGAGGGCGAGGAGGAGGAACCGCCGAAGGTCCCCGAGAGCATCACCTTCATCCAGTGTGTGGGCTCGCGCGACAAGAGTGTAGGCAACGAGTACTGTTCGCGCGTGTGCTGCATGTACACCGCAAAGCTGGCCCACCTGGTCAAGGACAAGGTGGGCCACGACTGCGACGTGACTATCTTCTACATGGACGTGCGCGCCTTCGGTAAGGGCTTCGAGGAGTTCTACGACCGGGTCAGGCGCGAGGGCGTAAAGTACATCCGCGGCAACCCCTCCGAGATCTACAAGCGGGGCGACAAGCTCATCGTCAGGGCCGAGGACACCCTGACCTCCACCCCCCTGGAGCACGAGACGGACATGGTGGTGCTCTCGGTAGGGCTGGTGCCGCGCCGGGACAACCGGGAGATCATCGACCTGCTCAAGCTCTCACAGACCTCGGACCTCTTCTACATGGAGGCCCACCCCAAGCTGAGGCCGGTGGACACCGCCTCGGACGGCGTGTACCTCGCCGGGGTATGCCAGGGGCCGAAGGACATCCCCGACGCCGTAGCCCAGGCCAAGGGCGCCGCCTCGGCGGCAATGATCCCCATGGCCTCGGGCAAGGTGAAGGTGGAGGCCCAGACCTCCTTCGTGGACGAAGCCACATGCCGCGGCTGCGGCTTCTGCGTGGAGCTGTGCCCCTACACCGCCATCGAGCTGGTGGAGGTCAACCGGATGGGCTGGCCGGTGAACGTGGCCAGGGTCAACGAGGCCCTGTGCAAGGGCTGCGGCGCCTGCGCCGCCGCCTGCCTCTCCGGCTCCATCCAGCAGCGCTCCTTCAAGGACTGGCAACTACTGCCGCAGATCCAGGCTTTGGGGGTGAAGTAGAACATGGCGGAGAAGAACGATTTCGAGCCGAATATCGTGGCCTTTCTGTGCAACTGGTGCTCCTATGCCGGGGCCGACCTGGCGGGCACCTCACGCATCCAGTACCCGTCCAACGTGCGGGTGATCCGGGTCATGTGTTCGGGCAGGGTCAACCCCCTCTTCATCATGAACGCGCTGCAGCAAGGGGCGGACGGGGTGCTCATCTCCGGGTGCCACCCCGGCGACTGCCACTACATGCAGGGCAACTACTACGCGCGGCGCCGCTTCAACCTCATGCGCAACTTCCTGGAGCACCTGGGAGTCGAGCCACAGCGGGTGCGCATGAGCTGGGTCTCGGCCTCAGAGGGCGCCAAGTGGAAGGAAGTGATCGAGGAGGTAAGGGAGGGCGTCAAGGAAGTCGGACCCATGGATCAGTTCAAACGGAGGCAGTTAAATTGGTAGACCTTACTAAACTCAGAGAGATGGCCAAAGAGGTGATCTCCAGGGAGGACGTGAGGGAGCTCATCGGGTACCGCCCCGGCACCTACGGCTTCCGGGTCCGTCCGGCTTTCGTCACGGGTCCTGACGATGCGGACGACCTCGTCTTCACGCCCGCCTGCGTCAACAACCTGGCCAGCTACATCGTCCTGGAGGAGAAGCTCCCGGTAAAGCGGGGAGAGGAGCCCGACCTGCGTAAGGTCGCGGTGATGGTCAAGGGCTGCGACTCCCGCGCGTTGCTGCAGCAGATGGAGGAGAAGGCCTACCCCCGCGAGCGTATCCTGGTGCTGGGCATCCCCTGCACCGGGGTGGTGGACATGGCCAAGGTGCAGGCGAGATTCCCGGATGTCCTGGAAGTGGGCGAGATCGCCCTGGAGGGCGAAAAGCTCGTGCTTTCGGCGGGCGGCACGAAGGAGGAGGTCCCCAAGGAGGAGCTGCTGGCGGACAAGTGCACGCGCTGCCGCTATCCCACTCCCCTGGTCTACGACGAACTCCTGGACGCGGAGGTGGAGCGTTTCGCCGATGACGACTACGCGGACGTCGCGGAGATGGAGAAACGTTCGGCCGCGGACAAGTGGGCATACTGGGAGGAAAAGTTCAACCGCTGCATCCGCTGCTATTCCTGCCGCAACGTCTGCCCCATGTGCTACTGCGAGGACTGCGTTCTGCTGCGCCTGCAACCCCAGTGGATGCGCCGCAGCGTGGACCTCAGCGAGAACACCGCCTACCATATCTCCCGCGCCTACCACCTGGCCGGCCGCTGCATCCAGTGCGGCGAGTGCCAGCGGGTATGCCCGGTGGACATCCCGCTCATGGAGCTGAACCGCAAGTTCTCCAAGGACGTGCTGGAGCTGTACGACTACGAGCCGGGAACCGACGTCGAGAATCCGCCCCTGCTCTCGACCTTCAAGGTCGAGGACCGTGAAGACTTCATAATGTAAGAGGTGGGTGCCATGGCAGTAAAGAAACTAAGCAAGGAAAAGCTCGGAGAGGCCCTGGGCGAGCTCTCCAAATTCCGCCTCATCGCGCCCGCCAAGTCGGATGATGTGGTGGTCTTCAAGCAGATAGGCGATGCCGGGGAGGCCTTCCTGGGCTACGGCAACTCCACCGTACCCCCCAAGAAGTTCGCCTTCCCCCAGACGGAGACTCTGTTCCGCTTCGTCGTCGGCAACCCCGAGCTGAATGAGAAGAACGTGGAGGAGGAAGGGACCACGGTCATCTTCGGGCTGCGCCCATGCGACGCCCGGGCCATGGCCATCGTGGACAAGCTCTTTTCCTGGGACTTCGAAGACCCCTACTACCTCAAGCGCCGCGAGCTGACCACCCTGGTGGGGATGGCCTGCGTGGAGCCCCCCTCGGTGAACTGTTTCTGCGCCTCCGTGGGGGGAAATCCCTTCGGCACGGAGGGACTGGACATGCTCCTCACGGACATGGGTGACTACTACCTGGTGCAGGAGCTGACCGACAAGGGCAAGAAGCTCGCCGAGACGCTCTCCGCGCAGCTGGAGGACGCCGCGGCGGACGACGAAAAGAAGGCGGAGCAGATGGCCCTGGACGCGAAGGGCAAGATCCGCCGCTCCATAGACACCGCGGGCATCCCGGAAAAGCTTCCCGACCTGTGGGAGAACGAGCTGTGGAAGAAGGTCTCCGCCGCCTGCCTGGGCTGTGGCATCTGCACCTATCTCTGCCCCACCTGCCATTGCTTCGACATCCAGGACGAGGTGGAGGAGATGGGGGAGGGGCGCCGCTGCCGCATGTGGGACTCCTGCATGTTCGGGGAGTACACCGTGCACGCGTCGGGGCATAACCCGCGGCCTACCCGCAAGGAGAGGACGCGCAACCGCATCAACCACAAGTACTCCTACTACCCGGAGCACTTCGAGGTCATCGCCTGCGTGGGCTGCGGCCGCTGCATCAACCTATGCCCGGTGAACATAGATATCCTGGACATACTCGATCAGGTGGTGGATGCCTCATGAAGAACCCATACATCCCTTATAGGGTAAACATCATCGACGCGTGGTACGAGGCGCCCGGCGAACGCTGCATCAAGACCTTCAAGGTCACTTTCGCCGACGAGAAGGTATGGGACGCCTGGAGCCACAAGCCGGGCAACTGCGCCATGGTGGGCATCCCCGGCGTGGGAGAATCGATGTTCTGCATCTCCTCCTCGCCGACGGAGAAGGGTTATCTGCGCTTCAGTATCATGAAGGCGGGCAAGAACACCTCCGCCCTGCACGAGCTGGAGGCGGGCGACTCCTTCTTTATCCGCGGCCCCCTGGGCAACAGCTTTCCCCTGGACGAATGGAAGGGCAAGAACATCGTGACCATCGGCGGCGGCATCGGGCAGGCCCCCCTGCGCCCGGTGATCCAGTGGGTGCGTGACAACCGCGCCGACTACGGCGAGCTGGAACTCATCTATGGCGCCCGTACCTCCGAGGACCACTGCTTCAAGGCGGAGTTCGAGGAGATCGGTAAGAGCGGGGACTGCGAATGCCACCTCTCCATCGACGTTGAGGAGGAGAAGTGGCCCCACTTCGTGGGCTTCGTCCCCTCGCTGCTCATGGAGGTGGCGCCCAAGCCGGAGAATACCATCGCGGTCACCTGCGGGCCACCGGTGATGATCAACTTCGTGCTCAAGAACCTCGAGGAGCTGGGCTTCACCCCGGACCAGGTATATACCACCCTGGAGAACCGCATGAAGTGCGGCATCGGCAAGTGTGGCCGCTGCAACGTGGGGCACCTCTACGTCTGCAAGGACGGCCCGGTCTTCTCCTACGCGCAACTGAAGGAGATCCCCGAGGCCTTCGCCTGATCGCGCGAATACGGAATCGAAGGGGCTGAGGAGACTCGGCCCCTTTTCTCTTATCCTGCTTCGTCTTGCGGGTGTTGGAGCGCTGATACGGGCTTAAGCTCTTTATTGGAAATCATTCAATTATCTGGCGCCATATGGTACAACACCGCTAGGCGTTCATCGCCGCCGCGGCCTTTTACTCATGGCGCGGCATGGGAAGGATAATACCTGTAGCGCGCGGAAATATGCGCAAAGAGGAGGGAGATTTGGTCTTCAGGATGCAGACGGGGCGGGTCCTCCGCCATATGATGTTGGCGTTGCTGGTCATCGTGGGCGCCGTGGTGATCATCGCGGGACTGGCCTTCGTCGGACTGGATATCGCTTACGCCAACCACGTCTTCAAGGGGGTTTATGTAGAGGGCATCAATATCGGCAGCATGAGCCGCGCCGAGGCCATCGAGGAACTCCGTTCCGAACTGGACTTGGCCACCCTCAACAGCGACCTCGTGCTGGCTTTCGACGGCTATACCTGGCCGCTCCCCCTCTTCGAGATCGACGCCTACGTCGACGTGGAGGCCACCGTGGACAGGGCAATGGAGGCCGGCAGCGATATACCGTTCTACGAGCGCTGGGCCAACCGCGCCACCTTCCGCGGCCTGGACCGCGATGTCGAGCTGGTCATCCACTACGACCGCCAGAAACTGGACTCCTTTATCTCAACCCTTGAGACGACCATAGACCGCCCGCCGGTGGATGCGGAGATCCGCCTCGAGGGCCGCAGCCTGATCGTGCAGAGGTCACAGGACGGCTGGAAGCTCGATAGCGAGCTGGCGAGAAAGAGCGTCCTGGAGGCGCTCTCCGAATCCGACCGCACCGCGGAGCTGCAGATAGAGGTCACGGCGCCCCGGGTTTCCGATGCGCAGGTGGGCAAGGTGATCGTCGTGGACAAGGCCAACCACCAGCTCACCCTCTACAGCAACATGGAGATCGAGAAGCAGTACCCGGTGGCCGTGGGCATGTCATCCTGGCCTACCCCCAGCGGCACCTTCAAGGTCACCAGCAAACAGAAGAACCCCACCTGGGTCAATCCCGGTACCCCGTGGGCGAAGACCATGCCCCCCTTCATCCCCGCCGGCCCCGGCAATCCCCTGGGGACCCGGGCCATCGGGACCAGCGCGCCGGGCGTCTTCATCCATGGCACCTACAGCTCTTATTCCATCGGCACCAACGCGTCCCACGGATGCATACGCATGTATATCAAGGATTCAGAGGACATCTTCGAGAGGGTCGAAGTCGGCATCCCCGTGCTCATCTACTGAGTACTGGACGTAGACGCCGCAGATAGCATAACCGGATGCTTTGATCTGGCGGGGGAAGCGATGTACGGATGCTTTGCACCGCTCCCATCGTAGCGGAGCGCTCTGTCCGCTACGACCTGGACAACCACCGCGGCGGCAACTCCACCATCGGCGCTCCCCAGGCGGGGGGTGATGGAGCCAGGCGCGATGGGAGTTGGCGACGAGGTGGAGGGGGCCGTGAAGGGGATTTATTTCAATGGTCTGGCGGTCGAGAATATCAGATAGGTACCGGATGAGCGGAAAAGGAGAAGAGATGAAGCTTAAGGCACACAACGTATGTTTGCTTATAACTGTAATGATCGCCATCATCACCGCGCCGGTACTGTCGGCAGGAATGGAGAGAGCGCGGGCGGATGAGCCTGCAGCTCCGGCGGCACCGTCAGGCCTTCGGGTCCTCTCCCGGCCGCAGGACAGCGGCATCCGCATCTCCCTCACCTGGGATGCCGTGGATGGCGCCTACGGTTATAACGTCTACCGCTCCGACACCGCCGATGGCCCCCTGTCTCCGATCGGGGGAAAGGCCGCGGACTCCATGCTCCTTTACCCCGTCTTCCTCGACGATGATATCGAGGTGGGAAAAGGATACTATTACGCGGTAAGCAGCGTGGACGAAGCGCTGCATGAGGGCCCGCTTTCCGGTCGGGTCTATGCGGTGCTGGACGCCGCGCTAAAAGCGGCGGCCGGCCCCAAGAAGATCGTCTGCTCCCTTTCCGACCAGCGCCTCTATTTCTACGAGGGCAGCCAGCTGGTGAACGTGACGCGCTGTTCCACGGGGTTGAACAACCGCACGCCAACCGGGAATTTCCGCATCCTTGGGCATTACGGGACCAATGTAGGCCTGGGCGGGGCGGTATGCGATTACTGGATGGCTTTCACCTCGGCCCACGGCATGCACTCGTGGCCGCGGGGCTCACGGACATATGAGACGGGGCTGGGCGCCCCCGCTTCCCATGGTTGCATCCGGCAGCACCCCATGGAGGCCTACTGGCCGTATTACTGGGCACCTGACGGCACCCCGCTGACCATCACCTACGCCTCCCTGGCGCCGCGCGTGGTCACCGGCTGCCATTCCTCCATCGGGGCACCGCAGCCCTCGGCTTCGTGGTATTTCGCGGAGGGCTTCACGGCCGAGGGCTACGACACCTTCCTGCTCCTGGCCAACCCGGGCGAAAGCGGCGTGCAGGCCAAGGTCACCTACTTCAAGGAGGGCGGCGAGGTGGTCGAGCAGACCTGCGCCGTCGCTCCCCATTCCCGTTTTACCCAGATGGTCGACGGTATCCCGGGCATGGACGCCGCTTCCTTCTCCATGCATGTGGAGGCGAGCGCTCCCGTCGTGGCCGAGCGTGCCATGTACTTCGCCGCCGGCAAGAAGACGGACGGCACGGTGTCCCTTGGGGCCGCCCAACTCTCCGAGGACTGGTATTTCGCCGAGGGCTTCACGGCCAACGGTTTCGATACCTTCCTCCTCCTGGCCAACCCGGGCGCGATCGGGGTGAACGTAAGGGTAGATTTCTTCCTGGAGAACGCGCCACCGTACCAGCACGTCATGCAGCTGGGGCCGCATTCCCGCCTGACGCTGCCGGTGGACTCCCTGCCGGTGGTGGGCGCCGCCTCCTTCTCCATGCAGGTACACGCCGACGGGCCCATCGTGGCGGAGCGGGCGATGTACTTCAACTTCGGTTACATAGACGGGGGCCATTCCAGCATGGGCGCCAGCAGGCCCTCGACAACATGGTATTTCGCCGAGGGATGCACGCGCCAGTTCTTGAACAGCTACATCATGCTCTGCAACCCCGGGGACTCGGATACGGTGGCCGGGATCGATTACTATCTCAACGACTCCAGCCTCAGGTACGAGTACCTGGTGCGGGCGCGCAGCCGTCTCACCGTGCCCATAGCCCTGCAGGGCGGTCTGGCCAACACCGAGATGGCCTTCACCGTGACCTCGGGCGCGCCCATCGTGGCGGAGCGCTCCGTCTATTACGACCTGGACAGCCACCGCGGCGGCAACTCGACCATCGGCGCTCCCCAGGCCTCTCCTACCTGGTTCTTCGCCGAGGGCTTCACCGACGGGGCCTTCGACACCTTTATCCTCCTCTCCAACCCGTCTCCCGCCCCCGCCCACGCGGTGGTCATCTGGCAGCGCGACGACGGCGCGGTCTTCTCCATCGGCTACGTGATCCAGCCCCATCGGCGCGTCTCCGTAGCCGTGGACAACGTGCCCGGGCTGGAGCGCACCTCGTTCTCCACCGTGGTCAGCTCGGACGTGCCGGTCATGGCGGAGCGGGTCATGTATTTCGTGATGCCGCGCGGCTATTGACCGGAGCACGGTGCTTTTCCGGCCCGAGCCTCCAGGTAACGGCCCCGCTCGCAAAGCCTCACGGAGACCGACCTGGTAGTTCTCGGGCTGGTGGCAGCGCAGACGCATGTGTGCCGATCAACAGCCGCGTGGCGGGGTTTGTACTGTCGGGGGACACCTGGGCCTGGTTTGCATCCATTGGCCACCTCAATGCACGCTTCCTGGCTCCTTTTTACCCGTTCCCCCTCGACGGTGCCCCCAAGCCCGCGTACTGCCCGTTACAGGTCGCGGCCTTTGCCGGAATCGCTGATGAAGGAAAGTTCTTCGGGATAGGGGCGGAAGAAGGTCTGTTGCTCAAGATATGCCTGGTCGAAACGGACGATCCAGGAGTTGACGATCCCCGTCGCCGCGCTCAGGGGGATGTTCCCGTCCCTGTACCTCTCCACGGTCTGGAGGAAATGGCTCCTCTCCCGGGCGGTGATCTCCTTTGAGAAGTACCCCAGGGCATGCATGAGCACGTTGATATTGGAGGTATAGCGGGGGGTCTTGGAGAGGGCGCGCGCGAAGTGTTCGCGGTAGGCGGGGATGATCTCCTTCATGCTCATGTGCTCGTGGTTGGCGACGATGTGTCCCAGGACCTTCAGCTCCGACTGGTTGTAGGCCATGAGCAGGAGCTTGTTGCGGGCGTGGAAGTCCACCAGGTCCTTCATGGCCCCAGCCTCCTCAATGGCGCGAAAACGGGCCCGGGCGAAGAGCCGGGTGAGGAAGTGCTCCCTGATGCGGAAGTTCTTGAGGCGCCCCTCGGATTCCACCGCCAGGTCCGGGAATGCCGCGGTCACCGCGCCGCCGAAGAAGCCGGGACCCCTGTCCATGGAGCCGGACTTACCGCCCGCGGCGTAGACCTTCACGTCGACCGGCCCGCAGGAGGGAGAGCGGGCCTTGAGCAGGAAGCCGTCCACCTTCCCCAGTGAAGCGATAAACCCCTCGCAGAAGTCCCGCATCTCCCGGGTCACATCTCTTCCGGTGGCGGGCTGGACCAGGCGGAGGGAGCCTTTGATCGCTTCGATATGGATGGGATCGCGCGGCACCCCCAGCCCGATCTCCACTTCGGGGCAGACCGTACGGTAGTCCACGAAAGCGCCGAGCCGGTCCGTGAGCTCGTCGGCAATCACCTCTCCGTTCCAGCGGCAGCGCTCGAAGCCCAGGCACCTGCTGACCACCACGACCGGTCTCTCAACGGCTTTCACGGCACTGACCCCCTTCCCCGCGTCAATAACCGTTCGTATGCGATGTCCGCGATGGTGGTGCTCCCTGAGAATTCATCCGATGGTGGTGCGGTTGCGCCCGGCGGACTTGCTGCTGTACATCAACTCGTCCGCCCTGTGTATCAGGGACTGCATATCGTCATCGGGCCTGGCGATGGTGCCTCCGACCGATATGGTGACGCCGATACTCCGGCCGTTGAGCGTGATGCTGGATCGCTCGACCATGGCGCGGAGTTTCTCGCTCACGGTCTTCAGGCGCTCGGAATCGACGTTGACGATGACGGCCACGAACTCCTCGCCGCCCCAACGGCATAAGGTATCGAAGGACCTGAGGCTGTTGGAGAGGGTCTTGGCGGCCATCTTCAATACGGAATCTCCCACTTCGTGTCCGTAAGAGTCGTTGATCCCCTTGAAATTGTCGAGATCCATGAAGAGGGCGCCAAATGTCCACCCGTAACGGTCCAGCTCCGCCAGGCGGAAGTTCAGGTTCATCTCGGCATAGCGGCGGTTGCCTACCCCGGTGAGGGAATCCAGCAGGGCCAGCCTCTGCAGTTCCTCGATGGTGTGCCGCGCGTCGATCTTGAAGCTGGCGTCGCTGAAGACCTCGACCGCCCCGATGATGTCGTCCCCGGGGCCCTTGATGGGGGCGACACGGATGGAGACCGGTACCCGGTGCCCCGACTTATGATGGAGGTAAAGCTCCTCCTCGCGGGCTTCGCCGTCCCTGAGGGTCTTGGCCGCCGGGCACAGGGAAGACTCACAAAGCCTGGCGCCGCTCTCGTCCACGTGTTCCAGGATGTTCTCGCGGCACAGGCAGCCGACGACTTCATCCCCCTCGTAACCGGTCAACCTCTCCGCGCCCTGGTTCCAGTAGGTTATGCGGCGTTCCGCATCCATGAAATAGACCCCGTCATAGAGGTTATCCAGCAGTCTCTTGTAGAAATCCTGCTCGTGTTCCATGGCGGTCTTCCCGTTTCTTCCGGACAGCTCCACTATCTTAATATACTCGTCTCGAGGTGATTTCCCTGCAAGCAGCAATCACCACGCCGGGTCCGTCGTGGAGGGCAACCTCAGAGTTTCTGCAGCTCCCCGGTGGTGACGTGCCCCACGTTGTTGGCCAGGTCGCCTACACGCTCCAGGTTGCTCAGGGCGTCCAGGTAGATGACCCCCACGGTCCCGTTGCATTCCCCGCGGTTGAGGCGTTTGAGGTGGTTGCCGCGGAACCTCGAGGCCATCTCGTCGACCTGGTGCTCGAGGTTCTGGAAATGTCGCGCCGCTTCCTGGTCCTGGACCTCGAAGGCATCGACGATGCCGCCGTACATCTCCAGGGTGGTGGTGGCCAGCTCGTCCAGCTCCACGGTGGCTGATTCCGTGAAGCCCTCGCCGCTCTCCGACCTGTTCACCGCCAGGTACATGATGTTCTCGGCATGGTCTCCGATGCGCTCGATATCGTTGACGGCGTGCATGAACCCCACCAGCTGCTCCGATTGTTCGTCGGTCAACAACTCCTGTGACAGCTTGGAGAGGTACTCGGTGATGGAGTTGGCCAGCCCGTCCACGATGGACTCCATCTCCAGCAGTTGCTTCTTGCCTCCGCGGTCCAGTTTCTTCAGATAGCCCATGCTGGTGCGGAGCATGTCCAGGGTGATGCGGCCCATGCGGGTGATCTCCTTGCGGGCCATCTCCAGGGCCATGGAGGGGCTGTGGAAGATACGCGGGTCGAGGAAGAGGGGGTCGCGCTCTATCTCCGGCTCGGCGCCGCGCTTGATCTTCTTGATCAAGCCCGCGAAGGGGGTCAGCCACGGCAGCCAGGCCAGGGCCAGGATGACGTTGAAGATGGTGTGGGCCCAGGCGATCTGGCGCCCGATGTTGTCCGGGCTGGCGCCCAGTCCCTCGCTGACCCAGCGCACCAGGGTCGGGTACCAGCCCAGGAAGGGCAGGACTATGATGACCGCTACGATCTTGAAGAGGTAGTGCGCCCAGGCTACCCGCTTGGCGGGGAGGCTGGTGCCGATGCTGGCGATCCAGGCGGTGATGCAGGTGCCGATGTTGCAGCCCAGGATGATGGGTATGGCGATACGCAGAGGGTCGGCGCCGCCCAGGCTGAGCACGCCTGTTGCGCCCATGGCCACCACCAGCGAGGTGGTCGCCGAGGAGCTCTGTACGATACTGGTTATGATGATGCCCAGCAGCAATCCCAGGAACCAGTTGCTGCCCAGGGTGGTGATCCAGCTCTCGAAGGTGCCTGAGTTCTTCAGCGGGGCCATGGCGCCCTTCATCACCTCCATGCCCAGGAAGAGCAGGCCGAAACCGAGGACGACCTCGCCGCTGTATTTGACCACCCGGCGGCTTCCCACCATGAACATCAAGAGGCCGACGCCGATGCAGGGGAATGAGAGGTAGAGGATCATGTTGAAGGCGACGATCTGGGCGGTGATGGTGGTGCCGATATCCGCCCCCAGGATGACCCCCAGGGTCGAGGTGAAGGTCATGAGGCCGGCGTTGACGAACCCTACCAGCATGACCGTGGTCGCCGAGGAGCTCTGGATGATGGCGGTGACCGCCGTGCCCGTGGCCAGGCCACGGAAGCGGTTCCTGGTGACGGTCTCCAGAAGCCGGCGCAGACGGTCTCCCGCCGCCAGCTGCAGCCCCTCGTTCATGAGGATCATGCCGTAAAGGAAGAGGCCCAGACCCCCGAAGAGCACGATTATCCCGAACCAGATGGAGGTGGCCTCAAGAGTCATGGGATATCACCATGGTCCTTACTTCGACTCCCCGCGTTATGCTCCTTTCCGAGGCGAGATTATATATGTAAAGAGGCCTTCCCTCAAGAAGGTCCCGGTACCGTGTTCATAGCTTTTCGGGGCACCGGAACCCCCTGATGAGCTGGGTCTATATGTATTTCCGGGAGCGCGGCTTTGTTGACTGTCCATGGGGTTGGTGATAATCTGGTTAAGGTTCGCCTGCAGGTAGGGGCCGGTATTGAAAAGCGGCCCCCCACCCGCATCTTGACTCCGAGGGATGGGATTCTCACCCTAGGACGCAGACGCCGGGAAGCCCCGGATTTAAAGGAGGAGGTGAGAACCGTAAACCCAGGTTCTTATCCTGAAGGCCGATAACTCACGGAAAAGAGAGGTGGCGTATGGCGTACGACTATAAGCTGGTAAAGGTAGATGTCGTGGACGGGGTGGCCACGATGACCCTCAACAACCCTCCCGTAAACCCCATCGATGCCGAGGTGGCCCTGGAGATAGGTCAGTGCGCCGATGAGCTGGCCATGGACGACGGCGTGAGGGCCGTGGTGATCACGGGCGGAGAGAAACATTTCGCGGCTGGGGCGGACATCAAGATGATGGTGGAGATGAACCCGGTGGTCGTGGGCAAGTACGTGGGCAGACTGCAGGAGAGCTTCACCAAGGTCGAGAACATCCCCAAACCGGTCATCGCGGCCGTCAACGGGTTCGCCCTGGGGGGCGGTTGCGAGATGATCATCTGCGCGGACTGGCGCTTCGCCCACGAAAACGCGAAGATCGGCCAGCCCGAGATACTCCTGGGCATCATCCCCGGCGCCGGGGGGACCCAGAGGCTGCCGCGGCTCATCGGACCCGCCAAGGCCAAGGAGATGATCTACAGCGGCCGCATCTACAGCGCCCAGGAGTGCCTGGAGATGGGGCTGGTGCAGAAGGTGGTAACGGGAGAGGATTCGGTCATCGCCGAAGCCCAGAAAGTGGCCTCAAAGTACGCCAACGGTCCGGCGGTGGCCTTGGCCATGGCCAAGAAGGCCATCAACAAGGGAATGGAATGCTCCATCGAGGAGGGGCTGATCATCGAGGGGCACGGCATCACCCTCTGCTTCGCCTCCGAGGACCAGAAAATAGGTATGCGCACTTTCCTGGAGGAGGGCCCGGGCAAGGCCAAGTTCGTAGGGAAGTAAGAGGCATACTCGATGATATAGATGGTCGGGACAGTTCAGACCGAAGGGAATCGGAGACCCAGATTCCGCTGGAGTTCGAAGAGGTAAGGAGGTTCTTTTATGGTAGATTTCGAACTCACCGAGGAGCAAAAAGCAGCCGTCAAGATGGCGCACGATTTCGCGCTCAACGAGATGCGGCCCGTCGCCCTGGATTGCGACAAGGAAGGCAAAGTTCCCGACAGCCTGGTGAAGAAGGCCGCTGCGGCCGGCCTTACGGCCATGGCCATCCCGGAGGAGTACGGCGGAGGCGGGCTGGACCAGATCACGGCCTCTATGGTCAGCGAGGAGCTCGCCTGGGGATGCGCCGGTATCGCCACCACCCTGGGTGCTAACAGTCTGGCCACGACGCCCATGGTCATCGCCGCAAACGAGGAGCAGAAGAAGGAATACTTCCCGCGCCTCTGCGACCCCGATGACCCCAAGTTCGCGGCTTTCTGCCTCACCGAGCCGGGAGCGGGATCGGACGCGGCGGCCCTCTCCACCGTCATCAAGGAGGAGGGTGACCATTACCTGCTCAACGGGCAGAAGTGCTTCATAACCAACGGCGGCATCGCCGACTTCTATTCCGTCTTCTGCACCTTCGACAAGGAGAAGAAGTACGGTGGTATCGGCGCGGTGATAGTGGAGCGCTCATACGACGGCGTCTCCGTGGGCAAGCACGAGGACAAGATGGGCATCCGGGCCTCGGACACCTCCGAGGTCATCTTCGACAACGTCAAGGTGCCTAAGGAGAACCTCTTCGTGCCCATGGGGCAGGGTTTCTACAACGTCATGACCACCCTGGACCTGACCCGTGCCAGCGTGGCCGCCCTGGCCACCGGCGTGGCGCGCGCCGCCTTCGAGGAAGCCCTCAAGTACTCGAAGGAGAGGGTCCAGTTCGGGCGTCCCATCATCGCCCAGCAGTCCATCAACTTCATGCTGGCCGAGATGGCCATGAAGGTCGAGGCGGGAAGGCGCCTCTACCAGCTAGCGGCCTGGAAGGCTTACAAAGGCCTGCCGTGCTCGCTCGAGTCATCCTACGCCAAGGCCTTCTGCGGCGACATGTGCATGGAAGTGACCGTGAACGCGGTGCAGGTGCACGGCGGCTACGGCTACATGAAGGAATACCTGGTGGAGAAGCTGATGCGCGACGCGAAGATCATGCAGATCTACGAGGGCACGGCCCAGATCCAGCGCCTGGTCATCGGCGCCAACCTCATGGGTGTCACCGACACCTACCCCTGGGGGTAGCCACGAACGAAAAGGGGCGCCTGCGGGCGCCCCTTTTTCATGCCATCAGGCCAAGCTACGATTGTTTGCATCGCGCGAGCCGGTCTTTTTACGACACGGAAAGATTTTTTTGCGAGGAGGCAGCCGACGTGGCAAGCTCGATTGTGTGCCACGTTTCGACAATCGCGTCATTATCACGACGGCGTCCAGCGCCTGGACAAAACAGCAGACCGTGTTGTTTTTATTGGTTGATAGACGTTTTGTCCGGGCCTGGCACGGACACGTAGCGGGAGCTTGCATGGCAAAGATAGGAATAACCACTACCGTACCCATAGAGGTCATCTACGCGGCGGGACATGTGCCGGTGGACCTCAACAACGCCTTCGTCTCCCATGGCGACCGTGAGGGGCTGATAGAGGACGCCGAGACCGTCGGGTTCCCACGCTCTTTCTGCGCATGGACCAAGGGCATCTATGGCGTGGTGAAGAAGACGCAGGACATGGCGGCCGTGGTCGCCGTGACCCAGGGGGATTGCTCCAATACCCACGCCCTCATGGAGACGCTGCAGTCCGAGGGGCTGGAGGTGATACCCTTCGCCTATCCCTACGAGCGCGACCACGGGCTGTTGCGGGCACAGATGGACGTTTTCATTCAACGCCTGGAGACGGACGAGACGGCGGTTCGGGCGGCCATGGAGAAGTTGGATGCAGTCCGCTGCAAGGCCCACGAGATAGACCGCCTGACCTGGGAGGAAGGCCTGGTGAGCGGTTTCGAGAACCACCTCTACCTGGTGAGCTGCAGTGACATGGAGGGTGATCCCGACGCCTTCGGGGCGAAGCTGGAAGAGTTCCTGGTGACGGCGAGGGAACGGGCGCGGGACGTATCCTGGCGCCGCGCCGCGGATATGGTGCGACTGGGATACCTGGGGGTGCCGCCCATAGCGCCGGAGCTCTATGACCACCTGGAAGCCCTGGGCGCGCGGGTGATATTCAACGAGACGCAGCGCCAGTTCAGCCTGCCATCCTGCGCCCCGGACCTGGTGGAGAAGTACCGGCTCTACAGTTATCCCTACTCCGTCTTCTACCGCCTGGAGGACATCGAACGCGAGGTGGAGCGACGGCACCTTGACGGGGTGATCCACTACGTGCAGAGCTTCTGTTTCCGCCAGGTAGAGGACATCATCATCCGCAGGCG
The DNA here is from genome assembly GCA_040757835.1 of Actinomycetota bacterium. Classification (NCBI taxonomy): domain Bacteria; kingdom Bacillati; phylum Actinomycetota; species Actinomycetota bacterium. The sequence goes on along the minus strand of JBFLWJ010000002.1, from coordinate 186,208 downwards.
CCTGGACGTCCCCGTGCTCACCCTGGAGTTGGACCGCTGCGATGCCATAGACGCAAGGACCGCGACGCGTCTCGAGAGCTTCGTCTCCATGCTTGAAGAGTGAACGGGCTCTGCGCCGCGGCGCCGGCGTTCACCATACCGCCGATGCTCCATGCGGGCGAAACGTATATACTTACTATTGATGTTGATGTCACCGGTCGTGCTTGAAAGGACGGGGGCGGAGATGGCCGGGACCTTCGAGATCAGCGCCGGTACCCACTTCGATGCGGCGCATATGCTCAGGGACTACGACGGTCCATGCGCCCGCATGCACGGCCACAACTTCAGGGTGCGGGCGGCACTGGCAGGATCCCGGCTGGGCCCCTCGCATCTGCTGGTAGACTTCCACGACCTGAAGCGGCTCCTGGAGGAGATCATCGCCCCCTTCGACCACCGCTGCCTCAACGAGGTCGAGCCCTTTACGTATACCTCACCCACCTCCGAGAACATCGCGCGTTTCATCTATCTTTCGCTGCGGGAGCGGCTCGCGGCTCTTCCGGCGGGAGTGCGCCTGGCGTGGGTGAGCGTGTCCGAATCCCCCGACACCGAAGTGGTCTACCGGGAGGAAGCGTGAGCGGGGGGCGCAACCTGGTCCTCCTCTCCGCTGGACTGGACTCCGCCGTAAACCTGCTCATGGCGATGGAACACGGTGGGGTGGATGTGGCGGTGACGGTGGATTACGGGCAGCGTGCGGCGCGCCGCGAGGTGGAGAGGTCGCGCGCCCTGTGCGAAACGTATGGCGTCGACAACCTGGTCCTGGACGCGACCTGGCTGGCGGAGGTGGGGGGAGGCGCCTTGACCAGCCCGCAGGCCGACCTGCCCGGGGTGGAGCCGGAACAGCTCGCCGACCCGGTCCAGGCTCATGAGAATATGAAAGCGGTCTGGGTGCCCAACCGCAACGGCCTGCTGGTCAACATGGGGGCCTGTGTAGCCGAGTCCAGGGGACTTAGGTGGGTGATCATGGGCCTCAATGCCGAGGAGGGGGCCGCCTTTCCCGATAACACCGCGGCGTTCGTGCGAGAGACCAACCGCGCCCTGGGCTACTCCACGCTGTCCCGGGTCAGGGTGCGCAGCTTCACCGTTGGATGGGATAAACTGGCAATCATGCGCGAGGCAATACGGCGTGAGCTGGACTTTCGCTATGTTTGGTCATGCTATAATGGGGAAGAAAAGATGTGCGGTTCGTGTGAATCCTGTGTCCGCCTCCTCGCGGCAGCTTCGCTCCTGCGGGTCACGGGGAGGCTCGAAAGGCTTTTTTCGCGCATGCCATGAACAGGGTTGTCGGAGGGTAGAGATATGGAGGGGCCATGAAAGGCAAGTACATCAAGGGCAAGAAGATCACCTACGACGGCAGCCAGCTGCGGTCTCTGTATGCTTATTCCGAGTACGACGTGCAGGGGGACTCCATCCTGGCCTTCCGCGGTCCGTGTAGGGTGGGGGTCGAGGACCTAGTGGACATGGAAGACCGCAAGAACCGCGCCGAGATCGGCAGCGAGGAGATGGCTCATTTCCTGATCGAGATGTTCGATACTGACCTGGACCGCGCCGTGGTCATGCAGAGACTGTTCCTCTGCGTGGTCAAGGACGTCATCGAGGAGCTGAAGCCGGAACTGTTCATCGTCAGGAAGGGCGATGACCTCTACATCGAGGTGGAGGTGGAAGAGGGAGAGGAGGAGAACCGCAAGCTCACCGTCTCCGTGGCCACCGTGAGCCCGGTATCCACCCTCATCCACCTGGGCATCAACGTCTCCAGCGACAACACCCCGGTGCCCACCCTGGGCCTCGAAGACCTGGACGTGCCGGTGGACGACTTCATCCTCAAGGTGCTGCAGGGATTCATCGGAGAGGTCAAGGGCATCGAGGAGGCGCGCTGCAAGGTCAGAGGCGTTTCCTGATAAGGCCCGAAGATGGACCGGGCCCGCAGATGAGCCGGGAACTGTTTATCCACGAGATCTTCCTCTCCTTTCAAGGCGAAGGGGTCCTGGTCGGCGTCCCCCAGGTCTTCGTCAGGCTGTCGGGCTGCAACCTGCGCTGCAGCTACTGCGACACCCCGGCGGCGTGGGAGCGGGCGGAGAAGTGCATGCTGTTCCCGTGGGACGGACAGCCCGATGAGGTCCGGAACCCCCTGGAAACCGCCGGCGCGTTCGACCGGATCGCTTCCTTCTGGCACCCCGCCATGCATTCCGTCAGCGTAACCGGCGGCGAGCCGCTGCTGCAGGCGGCGGCGCTGGAGGAGTTGCTCCCCCTTCTCAAACGGGCGGGGATGCGCGTATATCTTGAGACCAACGGGACCCTGGCGGAGGAGCTTGCGGCGGTAATGCCCTGGACGGACTGGATCGCCATGGATATCAAGCTCCCATCCTCCCAGGGGGGAGAAGACCTCAGCGGCCGCCACCGTGCTTTCCTGCGGCAGGCGGCGGGGGCGGAGCTCTTCTTAAAGATGGTCATCACAAGGGAGAGCTGTGGCGCCGAGGTCGAAGAGGCCTGCCGCGCAGTGGGCAGCGCGGCACCCGGAAGAACACTGGTTCTGCAGCCGGTATCGCCCCGGCCGGGCGAAACGGGGATGAACCCGCGCCAGGCTTGGGAGCTGTACCTCATCACGAGACAGTTCTTCGCGGACGTGCGTGTTGTCCCCCAGGCCCACCGCGCCTGGGGCATAAGATGATCGAGCCCACGGTTCGCAGGGGGGAAAGATGACCGAAGTGCGGGCGGTCGCGGAAGGCATCTGGCTGATAGACACGGCCATGGCGGATGTGCCCGGGTTCACCGCCGTCTATGCGCTGCGGGGAGACGCAGGCGCGGCGCTGGTGGACGCCGGGATATCGGTCAGTTACGGGACGGTCCTTGAAGGCCTCGACGAGGCGGGCATACTCCGGGAAGAGGTACAGTATATCATCGTCACCCATATCCATCTCGATCATGCCGGCGGCGCCGGTCACCTGATGCGCGAGCTTCCCAACGCCAGCGTGGTGGTTGCGCGCAAAGGCCTGGATATCCTGGCCGACCCGGCGCGGCTGGTGGCGAGCGCGCGCCGCTCCCTGGGCAGGATCGCCGACATGTACGGCGACATGGAGCCCATCGCCAGGGAGAGGCTCGTGGGCGCCGAGGACATGGAGAGCGTCTCCCTGGGAAACAGGACATTGCGTATGGTCCCGGCTCCCGGCCACGCCTCCTCCCACATCTGCGTGGTCGACGAGACCTCCGGGACCCTGTTCAGCGGCGACTCCCTCGGCCTCTACCTCGCCCCCGAGGGAAAGGTGATCCCGGTGACGCCGCCCCCCGATTTCGACCTGGAACAACAGCGCCACACCCTGGAGCGCCTTGCGGCCCTTGGCTGCGGCCGCACATGCTTCACCCATTTCGGCTGCGGTGGCGCCAGCACCGAACTGGCCCGGCTGTCATCGCACAACCTGGAGCTGATGGTGGAGGCGGTGAGCGCCATGGGTCCGGACGGCGATCCCAAGCGGACCGCCGGGCGGCTAATGCGCATCATGGACGTGAGTTCCCCCTATGGTATTTTCATGTTCGGAGGCGTGAGCCTGCTCAACGTACACGGCATATCGCGCTGCCTAGGGAGGGAGAGATGACACAGGAATACGGACCGGACCAGTTGCGGGAGGCCAGGGAGAAAGCGCGCCGCGAGCTGGCAGCACTGGACCCGTCCTGGGTATCGTCACGTTCTGGCACGTTGTATTCGTACGCCGGTGGCTGGTTCACCGTGCCGTTTTTCGGCGAGGATCACCGCGTGTCTTATCCGGACGGGGAGGTCACGCTGGCGGACGGCGTCCCCGCCAGCGGCATGGCGGAGATCATCATCCTCCACTATCTTGTGGGTGCGGACGGCACCCCTACGGCGGAGCAGTGGGTCTCCTACCGCGACCTCCCCGGGGCCCGTTACCACGAGCCCGCTTTCGTGGCCGAGGTGGAGGGACCGCTGTCGCGCGGTCTCGCGGGACGCCTGGATTCCCTGCGCGACTGGGCGCGGCACAACGCGCGCCACCTCGACCTCCCGGGAGACGTGGCCGTCGCCTGGGAGGTGCTGCCCCGCGTGCCCCTGCTCATCATCTTCAACGAGGCGGACGAGGAGTTCGGGGCCTCGGCCCGGGTCCTCTTCGATATCTCGGCACCCGGCTACCTGCCTACGGAAGACCTCTCGGTGCTGGCGGAGATCGCGGTGGACCGTCTGCTGGCCGTGGTCTGAGCGGGGTCGACCCGTGAGATGCAGATGGTTTATCATAAGGGCGAAGTGTCCGTGTCAAGGTAATAGAAAAGGAGGCCGAGGGCGCGCGGCGACAGGTATCTATCATCTTGAAGCGGTGTGCCGCCGGGTAATAAGGAGACGATGCGCAGGGTATTGGTCCTCAACGCTTCCTATGAGCCACTGAACCTGGTAAACGTCAAGCGAGCCGTGGTCCTCGTGCTCAAGAACAAGGCGGAGATCATCGAGGAGCGTGGCGAATACCTCCACTCCGAGCGCCTGATCATGCCTTTTCCCACCGTGATCCGGCTCGCGTATTACGTCAGCGTTCCCTATCGCGGCGTCTCCCTCAGCCGCCGCGCCGTTTTTCTGAGGGACAGGCACACCTGCCAGTACTGCGGGGATAAGGCGGAGAGTATCGACCACGTCATACCGCGCAGCCGGGGCGGGCAGCACGCATGGGACAACGTCGTCGCCGCCTGCCGCCGCTGCAACACCCGCAAGATGAACCGGCTGCCCTCCGAGGCCGGGCTCAAGCTCTCGCACAAGCCGGTCCCGCCCCATGACCACATCTGGATCTTCAGCCTGGCTACGGACATCCATCCCACCTGGGAACCCTACCTGGAAACGGCGCTGGTGGGATGATACCAGCGGGGATAGACCTGTCGGGAATGGTCAAGCCCATTCGCGAGGACATCCTGCACATCGATATACCCATAGAGCACGAGCTGAAGAACATCAGCCTGTACCTCTTCAAGGGCGAGTATCCCGCGCTCATAGACGCCGGGCCCTACCACCCGCTTCTCCAGGAACTCGTGACCGCGGCGCTGCGCTACGCGGGCATAGATGAGATGGCCTATATCTACCTCACCCATTCCCATATCGACCACTGCGGGCTGGCGGCGCGGCTGAGCGCCGCGACCGGGGCCCGGGTGGCGGCCCACCGCTACGAGCGGCCGCGCATCGAGGGAGCCGGAGACCGCCTGCGAAAGGAATACGGCTGTTATTCGTCCATGTCCTCCTCCATGGGGTTCCCCTCCGATATGGCCCAACTGGTGTTCGATCTTGCGTCGGTATGGAACAAGCTCTCGGAGCCGTGCCGCGTCGAAGTGCGGCTGGGCGGCGGAGAAACGGTGAAAGCGGGGGACCGTGAACTGGAGGTTATCCATACCCCCGGACACACCGCAGGGCACCTATGTTATTTCCTGCGCGGGGAGAAACTGCTCTTCTCGGGTGACCACCTCATGCGCACCATCACCCCCAACCCGGAACTCTACTGCCCGCCCTGGCGGGGATACATCACCGGACTGCCGCAGTTCCTCGTTTCACTACGGCTGCTGGAGTCCTACGACATCCACGCCGCGTATCCCGGCCACGGCAGGTCCATCCGCAAGGTGAGGAAAAGGATAGAGATAAACCTCCTCCACCACGAGCAGCGCCTGGAGAAGACCCGTGACGCGGTGGGCAGGGGTTGCCGCACGGTGTGGGAAGTGGCCCTGCAGCTCTTTCCGCAGGTGAGGAAGGGCCCGCCCGGCGTCGATCATTTCCTGGCCCTGAAGGAGGCACTGGGACACCTGCTCATCCTCGAAGAGCAAGGAGCGGTAAGGCGGGCCGACGAGGGAGAACTGTGGGTCTACCTGCCCGCCTGAGCCCGGGAATGCATCATGATGGCGGGAAATCACCGTGAGCCTGCATTGAAAAGCCCCTAGGCGCTTGTTAATATGGTTATGTTTTTTGGGGTCATCAGTGCCCTTGTAGCTCAGTGGATAGAGCAGTGGCCTCCGGAGCCACGTGCGGGAGTTCGAATCTCCCCAAGGGCGCCACTTTTTCAAAGGGAATCATGGTGCCAGGGACCACGCGCTGCTTCAATTGCACCAGGGAGATACCCGTGGGCGTCGATAACTGCCCCGTGTGCGGTTTCGCGCTGTCCGGGGGGCGCATCGAGGCCATCAAGGAGGCGGCCGAGCTGAACTCCCGCGCGCAACTCCACGATTCCAAGGGGGAGTGGGAGCAGTCCATACCCATGTACACCCGCGCCGTGGAGCTCTACCCGGAGTTCGTCGTCGCCCAGTACAACCTGGGCATTGCCCTTGGCAAGGTCAACAGGTTCGAGGAGGCCAAGGAGGCCTTGGGCAACGCCATCAGGCTCAAGCCCGATTTCGCCGCCGCCTACGCGGCTCGCGGAGACATCGACGCGGGGGTGGGGGATTACGACTCGGCCGTCAGCGATTATTCCATGGCCATCGAGTTGTATCCCGATTACGCCCAGGCGTACTATAAGCGCGCCCTGGCCTGGATAGGGAAGGACTGCGACTATGAGGCCCGGCAAGACCTGGAAGACTACCTGTTCTACAAGCCCCACGACGCCCGTGCGCGCAGGCGTCTGGAGAAGCTCAAGGAAGGAGCGTGAGCGCCATGGCCGAGATCGAGGGATTCCGGCGCATCTTCGGTGACCAGGTCGGCAGCGAACTGATGATCTGGACCTCGGGGGGACACTATTTCCGGGGCGACCTGCAGGAGATCACCGCCGACGGCTTCCTGGCCCTCAAGAACGTGAGCTGCACCCTGGCCGGCGAGAGGCACGAGCGGGAAATGGTCTACGTGAGCATACCCTCCATCGACGCCATCTCCTGAACCCGCACCGCTCTCAGGGCTGACCGCGCATCAACTGCACGAAATTCATCTGCATGTTGGCAAGGGTCCCCCTGAAGGGCTGCAGCAGCTCGGGGGGTACTTTCTCTTCCGCCGCCTTGATCATGGCCTCCAGGGTATCGATGGCCAGCCGGGCCTGGGAGAAGTCGCGGTATTTCAGGTTGACGTTCTCGGGCAGCCCCATCTTCATGTATCCGACGCTGGCGAGCTGGTTCATCATGGTGAGGACGATGTCCGCGACGGTCACCGTCTCCAGGCTCTCCTCCACCAGGCGGCGGAACTCCTCCTCGCTGAGTTCCTCTTTCTCCTCGGCAATAGTGGCGTTCCTGTCTTCCTCTTGCGCGGCCACTTCGGCCTCCGCATCGAGCAGGGCCTCGAACTCTTCCCTGGGCGGCTTCTCCTCAGGCTTTGCCTCTTTACGTGGCTTGTCCTCCGCGGCTTTCTTCGCGGCCGCCTTCTTCGCCGCGGGCTTCTTAGCCGTGGTCTTGCCGGGTGCCGGCTTGCCCGCCCCGCCCTTTGCCGTCTTCTTATCTTCCTTCTTCTCTGCCATTTCCCAAGCCCTCCTTTCGAAAGAGATTATACCCGATAACGCGGCCGTGTTTGCCTCCCTCGACCGACTCCCGAGCCGGGGCGGAACAGGTCGGGGCAGAACCCAGGCAGTGGTCAAATGGGATGGCCAACGGACTCTTGCAGCGCTCTCTCCCGCTCTGCCACGCTGGGAAGGTCGGGCCTCCGTTCGGCGAACACGCGCCCAGGCAGGGGCATGTTGGTCTCCCGCGCGCCAGAGACGATGACCGGGGTGTCCGGATCGCGGGCCGGCCGGGTCCGGTGCGGGATATGGGGGACGAAGGCCAGCCGCTGCAGGAAGCCGTAAGCCCTTTCGGCGTAGAGGGGCTGCATCTTGCGCATGGCGGAGACCAGCGCCTCGGGATCCATGGTCCACTTGACGGCCAGGTCATCCGCCAGGAAGAACTTGTCCCGGCAGCCGCCCAGGCCGGAGTCAAGGGCCCTGATGACCATCAGTACCAGGGGGAGCATCACCACGAAGTATAAGGCCGTCACCATCCCGTTGTTACCGGTGGTGTTGAGGAGGAAATGGGGGAGAAGAGCGAAGAGAAGCAGCACGACCAGGAGGATGCCCAGGCCGGAAAGGAGCAGCCCCTTCAGGGACCCCCCGGTCAGGTCGAGCGATCTCGTAAAGGCCCCCAGGGAGGTCCTGATCTCGGCGGCGTAGCTGTACCCCGCATTGAGCCTGGCTGTCTCGTGCGCGATAACGGCGAGTGTCTCGCCGTGGCTCAGCCCCTCGAGCAGCCCCCTGGTCAGGTATATGGTGCCCTTCTCCCTCCACCCGGAGGCGAAAGCGTTCATGCCGTCGCGATCTACATACATGAGGCGGGGTGGTTGGAGCCCGGAGGCGAGAAAGACCTCCTCGCAAATCTCTTGCAATCTCCGCTGGTAGGGCTGGGGAACGGCGGACGCCCTCAGGAGATGATCGAGGATGCGGTCACGCTCGCTGATGATGGCCATGACCGCGACCAGCACGCAGATATAGGCCAGCATGGCAACAGGGAGAGCCAGCGGAAAGCCGTCCGGCGCGGACGCGATCAGGGCATAGACGAAGAAAGGTATGGGGAGCGCGGCAAGGGAGGGAAAGAGGAACCGGACATACCTCCTTCTCCTGTGCATCCTGATGGCATCGTCAAGCATATGAACCCCCATATGCGTAGCGCGGCTGGCGGCCGCCCGGGAGGCCTCCGCCACCTGATGCTATTATGGACCAGGGACGGGGGTCCTTCAAAGCGGCAGATGCCCGTTGCCCTTGGTGACGGCCACGACCTGAGCTATTATAGAAATGGATTGAAAACCGTATAAACGCCATGTGGGGGTGCTCCCCGGCGGGAGCTGAGAGCATACTCCTGAACCTGATCTGGGTAATGCCAGCGGAGGAAACGTGGGTCACGATGGTGATGATGAGCCGCTTACCCGTTCAGGCAGCGGCTTTTCTAACGCTCGAGAGGATGCATCGCGTAAGCGATTGCGCCACCAGGAGGGTGGCGCAGCGGAGTCCAGCGCCGTGACGCTTCCGAGTGTCACGGCCTGGACGTGTACGTTGCGATAGGAGATGCGGAGCAAAATATGCTGAGGCACAGACTCGGGCTATACGTCATCACCTACGCGGATACGTCGGCGGGCGGTGGCCACCTGGACGTGGCCGCGGCGGCCCTGGAGGGCGGCGCGGACGCCATCCAGTTGCGTGCCAAGGAACTCGGCGGGAGAGAGATGCACGAACTGGCTTCCCGCATCTGCGCTATGGCCAGGCAGCGGGGGGACTGCATCTTCTTCGTAAACGACCGCGTGGACGTGGCCATGGCGTCAGGGGCTGACGGGGTGCACCTGGGCCAGGAGGACCTGGAGCTGGAAGCGGCGCGCTCCCTGGTCGGCGAGGATATGATCGTAGGCATTTCAGCCACCACGGTGGAGGAGGCGAAACGAGCCGAAGCGGGCGGCGCCGACTACCTGGGGGTGGGCCCGGTGTTCGCCACACCGAGCAAACCGGACGCGGTCTTACCCATGGGACTGGAGGGACTGGAGGAGATACGTGGCGCGGTCGCGCTGCCCATAGTGGCCATCGGCGGCGTCAGCGAGGCAAATGCGAGGCAGGTCTTCGATGCGGGCGCGGACGGCATCGCGGTGATCTCCGCGGTTACCGGGACCGCGGACATGGCTGGGGCGGTCCGGGCATTGCGCCGGCTGGTCGACGGCTGCTTGCGAGGGAGGTAACGGATGAGCAGGAACACTTTACTGGAGGAATTACGGCGGGGGAACGTGCCGCCCTTCCTGGACGAGCTGGCAGCCGCCGAGGGACTGGACCGCGGCGCTTTGGTGGAGGCGATGCTGGAGGGAACCGCGGTGGTCCCCTGCAACGCCACCCGCGAGATGGGGCGTCCCTGCATAGTCGGGGGAGGCTCGCGTACCAAGGTCAACGCCAACATCGGCACCTCCAGCGACTACACCGGCATCGAGGACGAGCTGGTGAAGCTGCGGGCCGCGGTGGAAGCCGGCGCCGACGCGGTGATGGACCTCTCCACGGGCGGCCCCATAGACAAGGTCAGGGACGCCGTCGTCGCGAACTCCCCCATACCCGTGGGCTCCGTCCCCATCTACCAGGCGGCGGTGCGTGCCCTGGACGAAAAAGGGAGCGTAGTCAGGATGACCCCGGACGACATGTTCCGCGCCATCGAGGACCACTGCGCCTCCGGCGTGGACTTCATCACCGTGCACTGCGGGGTGACCGCGAGGGTACTCGAGGCCCTCAGGGCCAACCCGCGCATCGCCGACATCGTCAGCCGCGGCGGCGCCTTCCTGGCGGGGTGGATCCTGCACCACGGCGAGGAGAACCCGCTCTACTCCGATTTCGAGCGCCTGCTGGAGATCGCCCGCAGGTACGAGGTCACCCTGTCCCTGGGTGACGGCCTGAGACCGGGCTGCATCGAGGACGCCACCGACGCCGCCCAGGTGGCGGAGCTGGTGGTCCTGGGCGAGCTGGTAAAGCGCTGCCGCGATGCCGGCGTGCAGTGCATGGTGGAAGGACCGGGGCATATCCCCCTGCACCAGGTGGAGGCGAACATCCGCATGGCCAAGAGCATAACCCGCGGCGCCCCTTTCTACGTGCTGGGGCCGTTGGTCACTGACGTGGCCGCCGGTTACGACCATATCGCGGCCGCCATCGGGGGGGCCGTCGCCGCCATGGCCGGCGCGGACTTCCTCTGTTACGTGACCCCGCGCGAGCACCTGGGGCTGCCCACCGCGGAGGACGTGCGCGAGGGGGTCGTCGTCACGCGTATCGCCGCCCATGCCGCGGATATAGCTCGTGGCGTACCGGGCGCGAGGGAGTGGGACCTGTACATGAGCATGGCCAGGAAAGGGCTGCGGTGGGAGGAACAGCTGCGGCTGGCCCTTGACCCGGTGAAGGCGCGGCGCCTCTTCGGCGAGCGGCAGGTGGAGGGGGAGGAGGCCTGCACCATGTGCGGCGATTTCTGCGCCATGCGCTTCATCTCGGAGTACCTGGGGCGCGAGGACCTCGCGGCCTGCGATTGAGGAATCCAGGAGGCGGTCGTGCGCGTAGCCGATGAGGGAGAGTTCGGGATCATCGCCCGCCTGCGCGGCATGCTCGAGGGCGGGCGCGATGGCTTGGTGCGCGGCATCGGTGACGATACCGCCGTCTTCCGCTCCCCGGCGGGCGGTCTGTGGGCCTATACCGCAGACGCGGTGGTGGAGGGGGTGCATTTTGACCCCTCTTACACCTCCTGGCACTCCCTGGGCTATAAGGCCCTGGCGGTAAACGTCTCGGATCTGGCCTCCATGGGGGGATGCCCCCCCGCCTTTGCCCTGGTCGTCCTGGGGCTGGCGGCGGAGACAGAGGTGGAGGCGGTGGAGGAGCTATACCGCGGCCTCCGTGACTGTGGCGATGAGTTCGGGTGCGGTGTGGTGGGAGGGGACATAGTGCGTTCGCCATCGGGCATGTTCATCTCCGTCTCCCTAGTGGGCCGCATCCCGGGTGAGACCTTTCTCACCCGCGGTGGCGCGAGGGAAGGGCAGACGGTCATGGTCACCGGCACCCTGGGGGACTCCTTCCTGGGATTGCGGTGGCTGATGGACGGGCACGGCGGCGACAACGAGTGCGCGCGGCGCCACCTCTATCCCCGGCCCCGGCTGGAGGAGGGGAGGAGGGCGGGGGAACTGGGCGCCACGGCGGCCATCGATATAAGCGACGGGCTCCTGCGGGACCTTGGCCATATCTGCGAGGAGAGCGGGGTGGGCGCAGAGGTCATGTTAGAGAAGATACCCATCTCGGATCCCGCCACCAATGTAGCCCGGCAGCTGGGCGAGGACGCTGCCGGCGCGGCTCTCTACGGGGGAGAGGATTACGAGCTCATCCTGGTGGCGGACCCAGGCAGGGTGGACGCCCTGCGGGCGGAACTGGGCCTCAGCGCCATCGGCAGGATAACACCGGGAGAAGGGGTGCGGGTACTGGATGCCTCCGGGAGACCCGTCGATATCGGACGTTCGGGCTACGAGCATTTCAAGGAGGGATAGGATGCGCATCCCGGTAGCCCTGACCATCGCCGGTTCCGATTCCGGGGGAGGGGCTGGCATCCAGGCCGACATCAAGACCTTTCACGTCCTGGGCGTGCACGGGACTTGCGCCATCACCAGCATCACTTCCCAGAACACCCGGGGCGTCAGCGCGCGCTTCGACCTGCCCGCGGAGGTGGTCGTCTCCCAGATGGAGGCGGTGCTTGAGGACTTCGACGTGAGGAGCGCGAAGACCGGCATGCTCGCCAGCGGGGCCATCATCGATGCCGTGGCTAAGGCGGTGAGCAGCCGCCGCGTCCCGCGGCTGGTGGTCGACCCCGTTGCCGTTTCCACCAGCGGGCATTCCCTGCTGGACGGCGGGGGTATAGAGACCATCGCGGAGAGGCTCTTCCCCCTCGCCGAGGTGATTACCCCCAACCTCACCGAGGCTTCGCTGCTCCTGGGCGGGGAGATCGCCGACGTGGAGGCGATGAAGGAAGCCGCGGCCAGCTTGATGGACATGGGGCCCTCCTGCGTGCTGCTCAAGGGCGGGCACCTGGAGGGGTCGTCGCAGGCGGTAGATATATTCTACGACGGCTCCGTGATGGTGGCCCTAGCCGCGCCCGCCGTTGCCACCGCGGACACCCATGGCACCGGCTGCATGCTCTCCGCCGCTATCGCCGCCTACCTGGCCCTGGGGCACGGTCCCCTGGCCGCCGCGGACAAGGCCAAGAAGGATGTCACGCGGGCCCTGGAGCACGCGCTGGATATAGGAGGGGGGAGCGGACCGGTGTACCCGCGCCCCGCTTCCTGATCGCGGCGCGCGAGCGGGCGAGCCGTCGCTTTTACGCGGGACCCTACATGTAATAGAGTAGTGGGGAACGGGCGTGGGGAGAGGCGTCTCAGGCGGGGTAAAGGAAAAGCCCGGGCAGGAGTTGAATATAGGTAATTGGATAGTCGAAGACGAGCGATCTGACAGGAGGTAGGGTAATGAGAAAGTGTCTGGTGGTCTTCCTGGTCGCCGCTCTCTCCCTGGCGATGCTGTCCGTGCTGGGAGGCTGTGGGGGCGACGCCAACAAGGAAGAAGCGCAGAGCCTGATGAAGTCCGGAGACAACTACATGTCGGAGGTACAGCTGTCCGCGGAGGAGCTGCAGACGATGCAGGGAGACCTCACGGCTTCGGCCATGGGGGGTGACCCGTCCGCCCTCACCGGCGAGGCCGGCGCGGCCATGCAGGCGCAGGTCGAGGAGATCCTCGATTCCATGGAGGCCAGCCTCAAGGCGGCACAGGGCGAGTACGAGAAGATCCTCGCGCTCGACGGCGTCGAGGACTACAAGGAGTACGCCAACCTGATGCTAGAGGCCGTAGACGCCTACATGGAGCAGCTCGGCTATACACGTGCGCTCATCGGCATGCTGGTCGAGAGCCTGTCGGCCATGGCCGCGTCGGGGAACTTCGACCTCACCGCCCTGATGGGGCTCATGGAGAGCGAGGAATACACGAAGATAGAGGAACTCGGCGCCAAGGGCGACGATCTGGTGGAGGAAGCCGAGCAGCTGAAGCTGGACAAGAAACTGGAGAGCTGAGGCGGACAAAGCCCCGGGGGGCGCCACGTCGCCGGCGTTGACCGGGGGGCCGCGCAGCCCGGAAAAAAGAGGAGCGGGGACGGTTTCGTCCCCGCTCCCTGTAAGTCAGAATTTCAGTGCCGCTCCACCTTACCGGCCTTCATGCACTTGGTGCAGACGTTCATATGGCCTGGCTTGCCGTCCGTTATCACCCGGATCTTCTGGACGTTGGGATTCCACCGCCGCTTCGTCTTGCGGTGGGAATGGCTGACGTTGAACCCGAAACCGGGCTTCTTGCCGCATACCTCGCATATCCTGGACATTTATACCTCCTCAAAGCATACGGCTGTATGTTACCAGAAGGCCTAGGCCGAGACAAGTTACCTTTCTCCGGGGGCGGGATTATGGTATATGGTCGGCGGCGGTTGCTATAATCATTCTATCCTGCGTCTACGGATACAGCTGGGGAGTGAAGGTGAACAAGGAAAACGCACGTGGTGACCTTGGAAAAGTGAGCATCAGCGACGATGTCCTTGCCGATCTGGCCGGCCTTACCTGCACCCGCTGTTACGGCATCGTGGGCATGGCCAGCCAGAGCTTCCAGGAGGGTGTGGCGGAGCTGCTGGGAAGGGATTCATTGCGGAAGGGCGTGCGGCTGAAGCGATCCGACGACGTTCTCAGTTTCGACCTCTACGTTATCGTGGAGGCCGGCATCAACATCGCTGAGGTCGCACACAACCTCATCGAACAGGTCAAATACATGGTCGAAAGCTCCACCGGGCTTACAGTTGACGAGGTGCAGGTACACGTCCAGGGCGTCAGGGTCAACTGAACATGGGGGTGCGGTAATTGGTCGAGAGTTTAGAGGCGGCGGATCTCGTCGGTCTCATGGAAGTGGCCATCGGTGCCCTCAAGGTCCACAAGGAAGAGATCAACGCCATGAACGTGTTCCCGGTGCCCGACGGCGATACCGGCACAAATATGCTCCTGACCATGCAGGCGGTGCAGGAAGCGATACTCTCATCCCCGGGCCGGGACATCCCTTCCGTCTGCCAGGCCATCTCGCGCGGCTCGCTCATGGGGGCGCGGGGCAACTCGGGCGTGGTGCTCTCCCAGATACTCAAGGGCATGACCGAGGTCATCGCGGAGAGCGAAGCGGTGGACGTGCAGGTTATGGCGGGCGCGCTGATCCGGGGCTCCGAGGTAGCATACCGCGCGGTCATGAAGCCGGTGGAGGGGACCATTCTCACCGTGGTCAGGGAGGCTTCCGAGGAGGGCGCGCGAAGCAAGGACGGCCAGACGAACCTGGAAGAGTGGTTCACGGGGGTGGTGCTCAAGGCGAGGGAGACCCTGGAGCACACCCCGGAGCTCCTGCCGGTGCTCAAGGAGGCCGGCGTGGTGGACGCCGGCGGGCGCGGCCTGCTGGCCATCTTCGAGGGCATCCTGGCTTACCTCACCGGTGAGGAACTGCAGGTCATCGAGGAAGAGGTCAGCCAGGCGGTCGCCCTGGAGCGCCCCCAGGTCGAGGACTTTCGCTACGAAGCCCAGTTCATCCTGCACTGCAAGGACTCACGGGCGGAGCGTTTCCGTGAGAACCTCCACGAGCTGGGGGGATCGGTGCTGGTGGTCGGGGGCGACAAGCTCTACCGCGTTCACGTCCATACCGACCAGTTGGGCAGGGTGATCGAGGAGGCGTCCAGCATCGGACGCCTCAGCGACGTGGAGATCACCGACCTCAAGCTGCAGGTGGAAGACCTAGATGCCGGCCGCACCGCCAGGGAGATGAAACCTATCGGGGTGATCGCGGTGGCGGTGGGTGACGGCATCAAGGAGATATTGCGCTCCATGGGCGTGGACCACATCGTGGACGGCGGCCAGAGCATGAACCCGAGTACCGCCGAGATGCTGGACGCCATCGAGGGCATCGCTCAGGAGAAGGTCCTGCTCGTCCCCAATAACAAGAACATCATACCGGCTGCGGAGCAGACCCGGGAACTCACCGAGAAGGAAGTCCTGGTCATACCGGCTGTGTCCATCGCGGAGGGCTTCGCCGCCATGGTGGCCTATGACGCCCGCGGCGAGATGGAGAGCAACTACGAGCGCATGACCCAGGCCATGGAGAAGGTGAAGACCGGAGCGGTGACGGTCGCGGTGCGCGACAGCAAGGGTAAGCCGGGCAAGATAAAGAAAGGCAGCTTTATCGGCCTCTTCCGCGGCGATATAGTGTCGGCCGCGCAGGATCCGCTGGCGGCGGCGGGCACGCTGCTCGAGAGCATGCTCGACGAGGGCGACGAGATCGTGAGCATGGTCATCGGCGACGAAGCGTACGGCCTGGACCATTCCGAGCTCGTGGGGTTGCTTGAGGACAGGGGGCTGGAGGTGGAAGTGATAGACGGAGGTCAGCCCGTCTATCACTACATCTTCGGGGTGGAATAGGCCCATGTCGGGGCGGGGTGACGCCATGCCGGGAGCCGTGGAGCGGCGCGCCTGGGAGCTGGAGGCCCACTGGGAGGCGCTGAGAAGGCCAGTGAGCGTGGTCAGCGGGATCGGCAGCAGCTTCCTGCGGCACCTGCACGCCATGGAGATCCACACCCTGGAAGACCTGCTCTACCACTTTCCCCGCCGTTACCTGGACCGGCGCAAGCTGTCCAGGATCGGTGACGTGCGCATCGGTGAGGAGACGACGGTGGTGGGTACGGTGCGCAGCGCCGAGCTAAACCGCATCTCCCGTAACCGCAGCATATTGCACGTGGCCATCTACGACGGCTCCGCATATCTCTACGGCGTGTGGTTCAATCAGCCCTATCACTCCGACCGGCTGCGGCCTGAAACCGAGGTGGCTTTCTCGGGGAGGGTACAGTACCGCTACGGACGCCTGCAGATGGTGAACCCCGCCTACGACATCCTGGAGGACTCCGGGGAGGTGGGCATGAAGACGGTACATACGGGGCGCATAATCCCCCTCCACCCGGCCACCCAGAAGATGAGCGCGGCCATGCTGCGCCGTCTCATCATGCGCGCCCTCGAGCAGTACGGGGACCTTCCCGACCACATCCCGTACGGGCTCAGGTGCCGTTACGGGTATCCCCACCGCGCCCAGGCCCTGCGCGAGATGCATTTCCCGGGATCGTCCGGCCGCCTCAATCGCGCCCGCCAGCGCATGGCCTACGACGAACTTCTGGTGATGCAGGTGGCATTGGCGCTGCGCCGCCAGCGGCTCAAGTCGGGCACCCCCGGGATAACCCACGCCCCTCCCGGTCGCGGCGTGAAGGCGTTGATGGACTCCCTGCCGTTCACCTTGACCGCGGCGCAGAAGAGGGCCTTCGAGGAGATAAGCGGGGACATGGCCAGGCCTTATCCCATGAACCGCCTGCTCGAGGGGGAGGTGGGATCGGGAAAGACGGTGGTGGCGCTCTTGGCGTTGCTGCTGACGCACGAGAGCGGCCACCAGGGGGCGATCATGGCCCCCACCGAGGTACTGGCGGAACAGCATTTCGCGAACATAACTTCCATGCTCGGCCACGGGCTGCAGGTACGGGTAGAGTTGCTCACCGGCAACACCGCCGCCGCCAGGCGCCGTGAGATACTGGAGTCGGCACGCAGCGGCGCCCTCGACATCCTGGTAGGCACCCATGCCCTCATATCCGGGGACGTTGAGTTCAGGAGCCTGGGCCTGGTGGTGGTGGACGAGCAGCACCGTTTCGGGTTGCGCCAGCGCATGCTCCTCAAGGAGAAGGGCACCTGTCCGGACACACTCATCATGACCGCGACGCCGATCCCCCGTACCCTGTCGCTCACCCTCTACGGCGACCTGGAGGTCTCGGTGCTGGACGAGGTCCCCGCGGGGAGGGCGGGAACGCGCACCATGGTGGTGGGCCCCGACGGCAGGAAGGACGCCTACGAACTCATGGGGGCGGAACTGGCAGCCGGCCGCCAGGGATTCGTGGTCTGTCCGCTGGTGGACGCGTCCCCCGCCGTCGAAGCCAAAGCGGCGGAGAAAGAGGCCAGGGAGCTGGCCAGGGTCTTTCCCGGCGTCTGCATCGGCCTGCTGCACGGCCAGATGGCCAAAGCCGACAAGGACGCTGCCATGGCCTCTTTCCGGGACGGCGAGATCGAGCTACTCGTGTCGACCACCGTCATCGAGGTGGGGATAGACATAGCCAATGCCACGGTCATGCTGGTGGAGAACGCCGACCGCTTCGGTCTCTCCCAGCTCCACCAGTTGCGCGGCAGGGTGGGAAGGGGGGAGCACCCTTCTCACAGCATCTTTGTCTTCGATGGGGACAGCGAAGAGTCCAGGCAACGCATGCGCGCCATCGCGGATATATCCGACGGTTTCAAGCTGGCCGAGGCCGACCTGGAGATACGCGGCGAGGGCTCCCTGTTCGGCACCCGCCAGTCGGGCATGCCGGATCTGCGCGTAGCCCGGCTCACGCGCGACTTCCGCCTGCTGCAGCGGGCGCGCGAGGACGCCTTCGCGCTGGTGGAAATGGACCATCGCCTCAGCAGCCCCGAGCATCAGCTGCTGCGCCTGGAGGTGGCCCACCGCTTCCAGGAAAACCTCGAATGGCTCTTCAACGCCTGAGGGGATCCGCTCCTTGATCCCCGGCCCCCGGGATACGCGGTGTTTCTGCTAGTATCCTGTATAGAGACGTCCAGGCGGAGCAGAGGGAGACGTGATGAGCGGAGTAGAGGCTCTAAGGCGGGTAACGGCGATGCTGGTGATGGCGTGCATGCTGACGCTGGTGCTTCCCGCCGTGTCCCCGGCGATGGCCTACGGGGTCGCCGATGGGCCCCGGCTCATGCGCTATTCCCCCCGTGGGGGGGATGGCTTGGGCAGGGACACCGCCATCGCACTCTCCTTCGACCGTCCCATGGATCTGGACAGCCTGTCCCGGGCGGTCTCTTTCGAGCCGCCGGTGGGTTTCTCCGTCAGCGGCGAGTCTGAATGCCTGGTCGTGCCAGATACACTCCTCGCACCCAAGACCGCCTATACCTTCCGCCTCGGTCCAGGCATAGCCGAGGACATGCGGGGAACGGCCTTCGATGGCGAGGTGGTGGTCGCCTTTACTACGCGAGGGGACGGCGTGACCATGGAGATACCGGCGTTCTCTTTCCAGGGGGAGGTAATAGAGGGAAACGACCCGCAGGGAGTGGCCAGCGTGATCGGGTTCGGGGTCGGGCATTATCCCGGTACCGGGCGTCCCGGCAGGGGCAATTACGTGGTCATGGCCCACGCCAGTGGACAGGTGGACTTCCCCTTCAACGGACTCTTCGACCTGCGGGAGGGCGACGAGATAACCCTCAACTACGGCGGCAGGGAATACCGCTACCGGTGGAGCGAGGGCCAGGTGGTGGAGGAGACGGCCATGTGGATCCTGGACCCCACTGCCAGCGCGGTATTGACCGCCTTCGTCTGCTGCGCCGAGAACGGCAGGCCCTCGCCCACCTTCCACCCGTCTTACCGCTACGTCATGCGCGCCTCCCTGTATGGGGTCAGCCCCTGACATGTGACATTTTCCGCAAATGCAGATATTTAAGCATTTCGGCTATCAGAAAACGTCACATGTCAGGGCCTGACCCCATACCTTAGAATGGTGGCATGAGGATAATAGCGGGAGAGGCAAAAGGGAGACATATCAAGGCGCCCAGGGGCAGGGCCACTCGACCCATGAGGGACTTCGTGCGCGAGGCCGTGTTCAGCATGCTCTCTGACAGGACAGCGGGCGCAAGGGTGCTCGACCTGTTCGCAGGGAGCGGCTCACTGGGGTTGGAGGCATTGAGCCGGGGGGCGCAGGAGGCGGTTTTCGTGGACCGTGGCGGTGCGCCCATCCGTATTATTCAGGAAAATCTGGATATGCTTGGAATGGCGGACAGGGGTCTGGTGGTGAGGGCCGAGATTCTCGATTACCTGCGAAAAGCCTCGCCTCC
Organism: Actinomycetota bacterium; assembly: GCA_040757835.1. Lineage (NCBI taxonomy): Bacteria > Bacillati > Actinomycetota > Actinomycetota bacterium. The sequence continues at coordinate 166,746 of JBFLWJ010000002.1, read as the reverse complement.
CCCGGCGCCGTACAATTTGATTTTTATAGACCCACCCTTTAGAATTGATGTGAACTATCGGCAGAAGATGCTAAAAAGTCTAGCCGAAGGCGGGTTCCTTGCCCCGTCGGCGGTGGTGATCATAGAGGCTCCACTGCGGAGCTCGCCCCCGGGTCCGCCTGAAGGAGTGAACTTCCGGGAGAGGCGGAAGTACGGGGAATCCGCGGTGGATGTTTATGTAAGAGAGTAAAACAGCGTAAGTGGAGGAGGGGCTGCAATAGACGCCAAAGTCGCGATCTGCCCGGGGACTTTCGACCCCATCACCTGCGGCCACATGGACGTGATCACAAGATCGTACAGGCACTTCGACCGCTTTATCGTGGCCGTAGCGGTCAACCCCTTTAAACAGCCCCTGTTCAACGTGGAGGAGAGGGTCTCTTTGCTGGAGAAGGCCACCGCGGGGTTGGATGGCGTCGAGGTGACGTCCTTCGATACCCTCTTGGTCGATTTCGCCCGCAAGGTCGGCGCTACGGTCATCGTCAAGGGCTTGAGGGCCATCAGTGATTTCGAATATGAGTTCCAGATGTCACAGATCAATCAGGCCATGGGCGAAGAGATAGAGACGTTTTTCGTCATGGCCGCACCGGAGTACACGTTTATCAGCTCAAGCGCGGTACGTGAGGTAGCAGCATACGGAGGCTCCATAACCGGGCTGGTACCTGCGAACCTGGAGAAGGAGCTTGGCGAGATGTTCAACAAGAAATTCGACATGTTGAAGAAAGGGGCGGTCTAGATGGACGTCTTTCAACAACTGGACAGGATAGAGGACCTCATCGTATCCAGCAAACACGTGCCGTTCTCCTCTTCCGTGATGGTCAACGAGACGGAGATATTCGAGCTCCTGGACGAGTTCCGCAGCTCGTTGCCGGAGGAATTGAAGCAGGCGCGCTGGATGGTCAAGGAGAAGCAGGAACTCATGGACGAGGCGCGCAAAGAGTCCGAGCGCATCCATGAGGAGGCCATGGAGGAGAGGGCGCGCCTGATCGAGGAGACGGAGATCATCAAGACGGCCCGGGCTGAAGCGGAGAGGATCATTGAGGACGCCCAGGCGCAATCGAGGGAGATACGCCTGGAGGCGGAGGATTACGCCGATGAGCGCCTGGCCAACCTGGAGGTCACGTGCTACAAGCTCCTCGAGGTGATCAAGCGGGCCAGGGAGAGGCTGCAGGGCCCTCCCGAGCAGGAGGAAGAGAAAGAGGAGTTCGACCTGGAATAAAGGCCGGGACCTCGGCCACCAGGGAACTCACGGCGGCCGTGGACGGGATGCTGGGAAAGCAGACCATCCCGGCGTAAACTGACAGTATCCCGCAGTAATCCATGCCCACGTTAAAGCTCATCGCTGTGATTTTCGCGAACCGGAATACGCATGAGACTCACGAGCCCGCAAGGGGCCCGTGTTTACATCGGTGCAGCACCGGTGCGGAGCCACAACGGCGGGGTATGGAGGGGCCGAGGCATCGAGTCCGTTGAGGCAAGGCGGTGCAAGATGACGGGAAAACTCAATTCACGCCAGCTCAAAGTGCCTGTAACCAACCTGCTCAGAAGGGTGTTTTCGAAGGAGAGGTTCTGCGTCAACCTGGATATCTCCGTGGGGGGGGGTGGGCTTCTTGAGAAGAGCGACCATGGGGATCTCAGGCTGGAGGTATGGCTGGAGAGCAGCCCTGACGGTATACGGGTAAAAGGGGTCATCAAGGGTTCCGTGGCAATGGAGTGTACCCGCTGCCTGGAGGGGTTCCGCCGGGAACTGGATATCGCGGTGGACGAGTTCTACCGGCGCCCCGGTATGGGCGCACTCTCCAGCAACGGCAGGGAGCTGCCGGGAACGGAAGTCCTGGAAGAAGACGCGTACATAATAGACGAGGGAGAAATCGATCTGAACGTGCTGGTAAATGACGCGGTGCTGCTGAACCTCCCCATCAGGCGCCTGTGCGAAGAGGACTGCAAGGGCCTGTGCCAGCACTGCGGCGTCAACCTGAACGAAGGGGAGTGCGATTGCGGGGGCGAGAGTCTGGACCCCCGCCTGGAGGTCCTGAGGACGCTTATGGAGCGCGGGGATGACCAGGCTTAGCGGGACTCGCTTGACCGCGAGCGAACGCGAGCATATACTCTTATGGTGCTTTTCAGAGAGAGAAATGCAGATAGATGAAGGTTTTGGCGGAGGGAAGAAATGGCGGTCCCCAAGCGTAAGAAGTCACGTTCGCGCACCGCATCCAGGCGCGCGAGGTGGGGCATACAGGTGCCGGCGAAGTCGGAATGCCCGCAGTGTCATTCCCCTAGACTGCCCCACAGGGCATGCCCCAACTGTGGCACCTATAACGGCAGGGAAGTGCTGGAGACGGAGTAGCCCCAGGCACTCATGCTTTCTCGAGCGCAGGCAGAGGCCTCTGGCTCCAGGGGTCTTATCAATATGTACCCTTGAGCGATCCGGTCCCATAATTCCGATCCCACTGTTTCATGGGGTATGGAGCCTGGAGAGGAACGACCCGCGGAGAGGACGTTATGGCTGTTCGTAGAGGGATAACCGTGGCGCTGGATGCCATGGGCGGAGATAACGCCCCGGCGTCAAACATCCTCGGGGCCATGGATGCCCGCGACGAACTGGGGCTGGATGTGCTTCTGGTCGGAGACGAGGCCGTCCTCGACGCTGAGATGGCCACCACCGGCCGCGCAAGCCTGGAGGTGGTGCACGCCCCCGACGCGGTGGCCATGGGAGAGGAAGGGGCCTTCGCGGTGAAGAACCGCGAGGGTGCGTCCATCGTCGTCGCGGCCAAGGCGGTACGCGAGGGCAGGGCGGAAGCCATGGTGTCGGCGGGAAACACCGGCGCGGCCATGGCCGCGGCCTTCTTCTCCTGGGGAAGGATCAAGGGTATCAAGCGTCCCGCCGTGGCGGTGGTCCTGCCGCCCCGGCGCATGCCTACCCTGCTCCTGGATGCCGGCGCCAACTCCGACTGCCGGCCGGAGCACCTGCACCAGTTCGCGCTCCTGGGCAGCGCCTACGCATCCCTGCGCTTCGGTCTGGAAAGGCCCAGGGTCGGGCTCCTGAACATCGGGGCCGAGGAATCCAAGGGCAACGAACTGGCGCGGGAGGCATTCCCGCTGCTGTCCTCCGAAGACAGGATAGATTTCGTCGGCAACGTGGAGGGCAGGGATCTGGCCGGAGACATGGCGGACGTGGTGGTGACAGACGGGTTCACCGGCAACGTCACCCTGAAGGTGGTGGAGGGTGTCGCTTCCCTTATCACCAGGCAGCTCCTGGAGAACCTGGGCTCGCTGCGGGAGGAGGAGGTGCAGCCGGTGCTACCGGCTTTGCTGGCGCTGCGGAAGGAACTCGATTACCGTGCCATCGGCGGCGCTCCCCTGCTGGGGGTAAGGGGCGTGTGCATCATCGCCCACGGGAGCTCTGACGCGGAGGCCGTCAAGAACTCCATCCGCGTCGCGGCCGAGGCCGTGGAGATGAACGTGGTGGAGAAGACCGCGGCCCTGCTCGCGCCCGAAAAAGGGAGCGGGGCATGATCTTCAGGCGCAAGAAGGAGAGGAGGGGGGAGGTGGAGATGGCGCTGGGATTGGACTTCCGCGACAAGGAGCTGCTGCAGCGTGCCCTCACCCACCGTTCCTACGCCCACGAGGCCTGTTTCCCGCCCGATGCGACCTATGAGAGGCTGGAATTCCTGGGCGACGCCGTCCTCGACGTGGTGGTCTCCGACCATCTTTACCGCAAGCACCCCGAACTGAACGAGGGGGACCTGACGCGTATCAGGGCTAACCTCGTGAACATGAGCTCCCTGGCCGAGACCGCCCGCGAGGCCGGCATCGGGCAGTACATCCTGCTGAGCAAGGAAGAGAAGGCGGACGGCGGAAGCGAGAAGGCCTCGATAATCGCCGATGCGCTGGAAGCCCTCATCGGCGCGGTCTACCTCGACCGAGGGCTTGACGAGGCGGGCAGTCTGTGTCTTAGGCTGTTCGAGAAGAGGCTCGAGGACGCGGTCAGCGGCACCCTGGATTATGATTTCAAATCGCGGCTGCAGGAGATGGTGGTGAAAGAGAAGGGCACCTTGCCGCGCTACCGCCTGCGCGAGGAGGGCCCCGACCACCGCAAGACCTTCCATGCCGTCGTGTATATAGCCAGCGAGAAGATGGGGCAGGGGAGCGGGAGCTCAAAAAAGGAAGCAGAGCAGGCGGCGGCCAGGGAAGCTTTGGACCGCTTGTGCGGCTAGAGGGTAATGGACGATCGTACCTGAAAGAGGGGGGATTGCAATGGCTGGCATAGGTATCGTGACGGACTCGACCGCTTACCTGGACGAGGATTACGTCCAGAAGAACGACATCAAGGTGGTGCCCCTGAAGGTCATCATGGATGATGTGTCCTACAGGGAGGGAATAGACATAAGCAACGACGAGTTCTACCGGCGCATGGAGGAGCAGGATATCTTTCCCACCACGTCGCAGCCGTCCGCGGGCGAGTTCCTGGAGGCCTACCAGGAGATGTCCGCCCGCTACGATGCGCTGATCAGCATCCACATCTCGGCCGGCATCAGCGGCACCTGCGAGTCGGCCATGACCGCCGCCGCGGAGATGGGAGGTTATCCGATAGAGGTCATCGATTCCCGCTTCACCGGTTTTGTGCTCATGCTCTTCGTGCGCGAGCTGGTGAAGGCGCGGGACGCGGGCATGGGCATGGAAGAGCTGAAATCCCTGGCCGCTAAGATGATCTCTGGAAGCGTGGAGATGTTCTGCGTTGACACCCTGGAGTACCTGCACCGCGGCGGCAGGATCGGCGGTGCCCAGGCACTCATGGGCTCCATGCTGCGCATCAAGCCGATACTGTATCTCGATGGCACCATCGATGCCCTGGACAAGGCCAGGGGGAGCAAGAAGGCCCTGGAGCGCCTGGTGGAGCTGGCGGTGGAGAAAGCGGCGAACCGCAAGGTGCTCTTGACCCTGACCCACGTACGCGACGTCCCCAGGATGAACGAGCTCAGGGAGATGGCGGAGAAGGCGCTTAACTGCGATCCGGAGGCCATAACTTTTAACGAAACCGGCCCCGTTATCGGTTCTCACGTCGGTCCCGGGACAGTCGGGATAGGCTTCTGTCCGATAGACTGACCGCACCGGAGCCTGATCGGACAGGGGGCGGGACATACCGCTCCCTGTGCCTGTGATCGTCATATCCCCGCCTCCTCCAACAGCTGCAGCCATGCGCTATGCCGGCGGGGATATCTGGCCTTTGCCGGCGCGATGTTGTATCCATTAAGGAGGACACGGCCATACGTGCTTTCGCTCCGTCTTGAAAGGGTAAAGAGAGGCGGAGGGAGAAAAATATCAGGAAAACCGTTTCCGTAAGGAGCAAAGAGGAGAGCAAGGCAGGGATGTATCTCAAATCTTTGACCGCGAGAGGTTTCAAGTCCTTCGCCGACAAGGCCACCCTGGACTTCGAGCCCGGCATCTCGGTGATCGTCGGCCCCAACGGCAGCGGCAAGAGCAACGTGGCCGATGCGGTGCTGTGGGTGCTGGGCGAGCAGAGCCCGCGTAACCTGCGCGGGACAAAGATGGAGGACGTGATCTTCGCGGGGAGTGCCACCCGCCAGCCGCTGAACATGGCGGAGGTCTCCCTCTCCTTCGACAACCGTGCCGGCGGTCTTGCCATCGATTTCCCCGAGGTGGTGGTGACCCGGCGCATCTTCCGCACCGGCGAGAGCGAATACCTCTTGAACAAGTCGCCCTGCCGTCTCGTGGATATCCAGGAACTCCTCTCAGACCTGGGGGTGGGCCGGGAGCTCACGGCGGTGATCGGCCAGAACAAGCTGGAGGCGATCCTGCGCAGCCAGCCCGAGGACCGCCGTGCTTTCCTGGAGGAAGCGGCGGGGCTGCGCAAGCATCGCCGGCGCAAAGAGAAAGCCCTGCGCAAGATGGAGGGGATGGAGCGCAACCTGGAGCGGGTGAAAGACATCATCTCCGAGGTCAATAAGCAGCTGCGTCCCCTGGAAAGGCAGGCCCAGCAGGCGCGCGAGTACGGCGAGCTGGCCTCGGAGATAAGAGAGCTGTCCATACGTATCCTGGTGGCGGAGCTCCAGGGACTGAAAGGCCAGTGGGAGAACCGGCGCGGTGAGGAGGAGAGGCTGGCCAGTGAACTGGAGGAGACCTCATCGCAGGTCCGGGAGGGAAAGGGGCGCCTGGCAGGACTGGAGGAGAGGCTGCGGGAACTGCGCCGCGTTCTGGAAGGATGCCGGGGGCAGGAGATGCGCCTGCTGTCCCTGGGCGAGAGGTTGCGCGCGTGCGGGAGCCTGGGAGAGGAGAGGCTCAAGCTATACGCGGCCTTGAGCGGGGACATCGCTTACCGGGACGGCTGGAGATCGCGCCGCGAGGAGCTGGCGCGCAGGCGTGGTGAACTCGAGGAGGAAAAGGCCAACGCCGAGGTGGAGCTGGCCGCCCTGGAGGTAGAGGCGGATAGGTTGCGCGGGGAGCGAAAAGAGCTGGGCCGGGAGCTCGCACAGGTGCGGCGGGAGCGCGACGCGCTGCGGCGTGCCCTGTCCGAGTTGCGCCAGGAGGAGCGCGGGTTGCGGGACGGGTCCGAGCGGGTGCTCTCCAGGGCCACCGCCTGCCGTGAGGAGGCGGGGAGGCTCGTTTCACGGCGTGAAGGCCTGGATAAGGAGCTGGGAGCGATCCGGCAGGTTGGGACCGCGCTGGAGAGAGAGCTGGCCGGGGTCCGCGCGCGCCAGGAGCGCCTGCGGGAGGAGATGAGTCAGGACCGCGTCGGACTCGAGCGTCTGCGCGGGGAACTCACGGCCGTCGAGGAGAGGCAGAGGAGGTCGTTCCAGGACGAAGCCCTGGTGGTGGCGAGGCTGCAGGCCCTGCAGGAGGTCTTCGGATCGCGCATCGACTACGCCGCGGCCGCCGCGAGGGTGATGGGCGAAGGCGGAGACGACCCCCGTATCCTGGGCACGCTGCTGGACAATATCAAGATAGACGGCGCCTGGGAGAAAGCGCTTGAGTCCTTCCTGGGACCGTGGCTGTTCTGCGTGGTCACCCGGGACCTGGAGAGCGCCCTCGATGCCATCAGGATGCTCAAGAGGAACGGGGAGGGCTACGGCATCTTCCTCCCCCTCTCGGAGATCATGTCCGAGCCCATGCAGGAGATGAAGGAGCAGGCGCGCGTCGCCGGCGGCACTCCCGCCCTGGACGTGGTCGATTGCGGCGCTGAGATAAGGCCAGCCCTGGAATTCCTCCTGGCGGACGTGGTCTTCTGCGGTTCCCTGGACGAGGCGGGCAGGAACGCCGAGCTCTATCCCAAACTGACCTTCATCACCACGGAAGGCGACGTCATCGCGCCGCGCCGCGCCATAAAAGGTGGCTCACAACCACGCAGCCCCTTCCGTCTCATTGCCCGCAAGCGGGAGATGGAGCGGCTCCAGTCCGAGCTGGAAGTGCATACGGACGAGACGGCGACGCTGCAGGAGCAGCGCAGGCACATACTGGCGGGCATCTCCGCCCTCGAGAGAAAACTGGAGGAGGCGGCCGGCGCGGAGAGCGGGCTGGAGGCGGAAGCGGGAAAGCTATCCCTGGACGTACGCGAATCCCTACTGCAGGCGGAGCGGGCCGGAGAGGATCTCTCCGAACTCGAGTCACGCATCGCCGCCCTGGCGGAGGAAGAGGCCGGCCTGCTCGCCCAGGCCTCGGCCATGGAGCGGCAGCAGGAGGAGTGTGCCGCGAAAATAGCTGGCATGGAGCCCGCGCTGGGAGAGGGGGAGTCGCGGGTGGAAGGGCTGCGCCAGCGGGACAGGGAACTGGAGGAGGCCCTGCAGGAGGTGCTTACCAGGAGCGCGTCCATGGCCGAGAGGCGCCATCACCTTGAGGAAAGGATCGGGGAGATAGGAGCCGAGGAGGGCGGGCCGCCGCTGCCCGGCCGTGAGGAACTGGCGGTGATGGTGCGGGCCCAGGAGAGGATGCTGGCCGTGGTGGAGACCCTGACAGCGGTACATGCCAGGTTGGCGGGGCGCGTGGGAAGCCGTGAGTCCGAGAGCCGGGAGGAGCTGGAGGAGAAGGAAGGGCAGCTGGAAGCGATGCGCCGGCGCATCGATGAACTGGAATCGCACGAGGGAGGGTTGCGGGAGCTGGTACACAACCGTGACCTGGCCGCCGCCCAGCTCAAGATGCGCGTGGATATGCTGGTGCAGCGCCTTCTAGACGAGTTCAAGCTGCCGGTGGAGACCGCCCTTACCGACTACCTCCCGACCGCCACGACCGACGAGATGAGAGAGCGGCTGCAAAGGCAGGAACGCCGCCGCGACATGCTGGGACAAGTGAACCTTCGTGCGGTGGAGGAATACCAGGCCATGAAGGAGCGCTACGATTTTCTTATGGAGCAGGTGGAGGACCTGCGGGAGAGCAAGACCTCCCTGCTCAAGGTGGTGCGTGCCATCGACCGGGAGATCGTGCGCATCTTCCAGGAGACCTTCGATGAGGTGAACCGCCACTTCCAGGAGCTTTTCGAGATGCTCTTCCCGCAGGGGCGCGCGGAGCTGACCCTCTCCGACCCCACCGACCTGCTCAACACGGGGGTGGAGGTGGAGGCCCAGCCCCGGGGCAAGAGGCTAAAGAAGCTCTCGCTGCTCTCGGGCGGCGAGACCTCCCTCACCTCGCTGGCCTTCCTTTTCGCCATCTTCAAGACCAGGCCCAGCCCGTTCTATTTCCTGGACGAGGTGGAGGCGGCACTGGACGACGTCAACCTCCATCGCTTCCTTGGCATGCTCAAGGAGTTCAAAGGTGATTCCCAGCTCATCGTGATCACCCACCAGAAACGCACCATGGAGATCGCCGACATCCTCTACGGAGTATCCATGCAGGCCTCCGGCATCTCGCGCGTTGTCAGCCAGAAGCTCGACGAGGCGGAGCGCCTCGCCCGCACCGGCACCTAGGGTCAGACCCTCATGCCAGCACCCATCTGCCCACTACCACCCCGACCTGTAAACCCGCCAGGTTGGCTCGGCGTTGCGTTCCGAGCCGCAGGCGAGGAATGTCAAGGCTGAGCCATATCCGACAAGAGCTGCCAGCGATGCGCAGCGCTGGGGCCAGCATTTATACTGGCCGCGGTCGCCATTACATTAGCGAGAGGTTGGATCTGCAGGATCGCAATCGCTATGGCAAATCCGGTCTTCCAGGACCGACGCTCGAGGGTTGAGATATGATAGATTATTGAAAACCGTCACGGACGCAGAGGCTGGTGAGCATGGACGAGGACAGAAAAAAGGACAGGGAAGAGAAGAAGCGAGAAAAAGAAGAGCGCAAGCAGCTGGAGAAAGAGGAAAAGGCCCGCCTGAAGGAGGAGAAGAGGGAGCTCAAGGAGGCCCGCAAGCGGGAAAAGCAGCAGGCGCTGGAGGAGCTGCAGGACCTTCCCGATGTCGAGGAAGGGGAAGGCGAAGCCCTCTACTGTGGCCCCGCGGTCGAGGAATGTGTCGAAGTCGGGGAAGCGGAGGAGCCACCTTCCTTCCTGGAGGATACCTCACTGGGACTCCCGGGTGACGAGATGACACGCGAAGTGCGTGAGCTGATGATGGAGGAGGATTACCTGGCGGAGGCGGTCATCGAGCCCGACGAGAAGAATGCTGCGGCTGCCGTCGAGGAAGCGCCGGGCGTCGTTGCGGCCGGAGAAGGTGAGCCGGTGACTGACGGAGAGCTGATCCCGGAGGAGGCACTCCCCCCCGAGGAAGAGAAGGAGCGCTGGTTCTCCCGGTTGCGCAAGGGGCTTTCCAAGAGCCGCGTGAACTTCGTGGCCCCCCTCTCTAAGGCCATGGCGTCGCGCCGCTTCGACGATGAGTTCTGGGAGGAGGTCGAGGACATCCTGGTGGGCGCGGACGTGGGTGTGGAGATGACCATGATCCTGGTGGAGCGGGTGAAGGAACGCATGGCCCGGGAGAAGGTCAAGGAGCCCGACGACCTGCTGGCCCTCTTCCGCGAGGTCCTGGCCGACGCCCTGGATCTGGGAGACAGGGAGCTGAGATACTCAATCTCCGGGCCCAGCGTGTTCATGGTGGTGGGGGTGAACGGCACGGGAAAGACGACCACCATCGCCAAACTGGCCTACCTGCTGCGGCGCGACGGCAAACGGGTATTGCTGGCGGCGGGCGATACTTTCCGTGCCGCCGGGGTAGAGCAGCTCGAGACCTGGGGAGAGCGGGTAGGCGTGCATACCGTCAAGCACAAACAGGGGGCCGACGCCGCCGCCGTGGTGCACGATGCCGTGGAATCGGCGCTGGCCCGCGACATCGACGTGGTCATCGCCGACACCGCCGGGCGACTCCACACCAAGGCCAACCTCATGGAGGAACTGAAGAAGATCAAACGCGTGGCCGAGCGCAATGCCGAGGTCACCGAGACCTTGCTGGTCATCGACGCCACCACCGGCCAGAACGGACTCATCCAGGCGCAGCAGTTCGGGGAGGCGGTGGAGGTGACCGGGGTTGTTCTCACCAAGCTCGACGGCACCGCCAAGGGGGGCATCGTGGTGGCCATCGCTGGAGACCTGGGCATACCGATCAAGTTCATCGGGGTCGGCGAGAAGGTGGACGACCTGCACGCCTTTGATCCCCAGGAGTTCGCCGCGGCCCTGTTCTCGTGAGGTAGAACGTATGTCGGAAGAGGAAAAGGAGACGACGGAAAGCCTTGCCGGACACACGTGCCGGGTCATCGCCGCTCACCGGGCCTCCTTCGATTATACGGTGGTCTTTAGAGCGGGTGACACGCTTGGCAGGGAGGAGCGGGAGACTCTATGGCCCGGTTGGACCTGGTGCGTCGACACCGCGCAGACGGGGGCCTGGGTTCCGGACACCTTCATCGAGAAGTGTGGCGATTCCTGTGTCGCCTTGCGCGACTACGACTCCACCGAGCTTACCGTGGACACCGGGGACGTTCTGGAAGCGCTGGAGGAGGTTGGGGGGTGGCTGTGGTGCGTGGACAGCGGCGGCAGACGGGGGTGGGTCCCGGCATCATGCGTAGAGCAATACGGTTGGTCTTAAGCCCCATGAGCTGCGGTTATCTTTGACAATGCCCGACCTTTCCGATAAGTTTAATTATTTAGTGGTCGAATGAGCCCGCCAGGAAATATGGGAAAAAGTTCCCGGCACCACCGGGTTAAGGCGGAGACGAGGGAGATGGCGGATGTTCGATAACCTGAGCGACCGGCTCCAGGGCATCTTCAAGCGCCTGCGCGGACACGGCAAGCTGTCCGAGAAGCAGGTGGCAGAGGTGATGCGCGAGATACGCCTGGCCTTGCTGGAGGCGGACGTAAACTTCAAGGTGGTCAAGGACTTCGTGGCCCGCGTACAGGAGCGCGCGGTGGGAGAGGAGGTGCTGCGCTCCCTCACCCCCGCCCAGCAGGTCATCAAGATCGTGGACGAGGAGCTGACAGCGCTGCTGGGCAGTTCCAACGAGAAGATCAACTTCGGCGGGCGCGTACCGGTGGCGGTGATGCTCGTCGGCCTGCAGGGGTCGGGCAAGACCACCGCCACGGCCAAGCTGGCGGTACACCTGAAGAACCAGGGGAGGCACCCCATGATGGTGGCCGCGGACGTCTACCGCCCGGCGGCCATCGACCAGCTCGAGAGGCTCGGTGAACAGGCGGGGATCGAGGTCTACTCCGACCGCTCTGCCAGGCCGGAAGCCATCGTGGAGGCCGGCTTGAGAAAGGCCGAGAAGGAGGGGCTGGACACGGTGCTGATAGACACCGCGGGACGGCTCCATATAGACGAGGAGATGATGCAGGAGCTGGTGCGCATCAAGCGGGAGTTCCCGCCCTCGGAGACCCTGCTGGTGGTGGACGCCATGACCGGGCAGGACGCGGTGAACGTGGCGCAGGCCTTCGTCGAAGAGGTGGGCTTCGACGGCATCATCCTCACCAAGCTGGACGGAGACGCGCGTGGCGGGGCCGCCCTGTCCATCAAGTCCGTCACCGGCAAACCGGTGAAGTTCGCCAGCGTGGGGGAGAAGATAGGGGACCTGGAGCCCTTCTACCCCGACCGCATGGCCTCGCGCATCTTGGGCATGGGCGACATGCTCACCCTCATCGAGAAAGCACAGTCCACCTACGACGAGCAGAAGGCCCAGGAGCTGGAGAAGAAACTGCGCAAACAGCAGTTCACCCTGGAGGATTTCCTGGACCAGATGGAGCAGCTCAAGAAGATGGGGCCACTGGACCAGATCCTGGGCATGATACCGGGCATCTCGTCCTCCAAGCTCAAAGGCCTGCAGGTGGACGAGGGACAGATAAAGAAGGTGGAGGCGATCATCCAGTCCATGACCCCGGAGGAACGGCGCAAGCCCCAGATCATCGGCTCCAGCCGCAAGCAGCGGATCGCCCGGGGCAGCGGCACCAGCACCCAGGACGTGAACCGGCTGCTCCAGCAGTTCGCGCAGATGCAGAAGCTGGTCAAGCAATTCGGGAAGATGTCCCCCCGCAAGATGGGGCAGGCGTTTCCCTTCCAGTTGTAGCGGATCCGCGAGATATGCGGGAAGTACACGATCGAAAGGAGTGCGGTCTAAATTGGTTAAGCTAAGGCTCAGGAGGATGGGGGGCAAGAAGAAGCCCTATTACCGGGTGGTCGCCGCGGACTCGCGCAGCCCCCGGGACGGCCGGTTCCTCGAGACCCTCGGCAGCTACGACCCCCGCCAGGAACCATCCATGATCGAGATCGACGAGGAGAAGGCACTGAAGTGGCTGCGCGAGGGAGCGCAGCCCACCGACCAGGTACGCAAGCTCATGCAGATCAAGGGGATATGGCAGAAGTTCCAGGAGGAGAAAAGTGGCAAGTGAGCAGGCGACCGGCCAGGAAGCGGACATGAAAGACCTTCTCGAGTACCTGGCGCGTGCGCTCGTCGACAACCCGGATGGCGTCGAGGTCACCTCGGTGGAAGGTGAGAGGTCGATCATCCTCCAGCTGCGCGTGGACCCCGACGACGTGGGCAAGGTCATAGGCAAGAAGGGGCGCATAGCACAGGCCATGCGCACCCTGGTAAAGGCTTCGGCGACCAAAGAGGGACGCAACGCCATCGTCGAGATCATAGACTGATCCCCATGCCCAAGCGACGCGAGCATAGCTCTCATGTCATCACCGGCAGGGTGATCAAGCCCTACGGCGTCCTCGGCTGGGTCAAGGTCGTGCCGCTTTCGGCGAACCCCCGCCGCTTCCAGCCCGGCAACTCCTTTATCCTGGAAGGGGAGGAGGCCGGGGAGAGGCTTCTCCTGGAGGAGGTGCGCGAGGGATCCGGCGTGCTGCTGGTTAAGTTCCGCGGGCTGCAGGACCGCGAGGAGGCAAACGAGCTGTCGGGGCGCCTGCTCCTGGTGGAGCCGTCCGAGGTGGGCGAAGCGCCGCCGGGGTCGTTCTGGGAGCACCAGCTCCTGGGCCTGGAGGTCCGCACGCGCGACGGCAGGTGCCTGGGAGAGGTAGCAGAGGTGCTCGAGACCGGGGCCAACGACGTCCTGGTGGTCCGGGGGAAGGTGGAGTGCCTCATACCCATGACCGGCGAGGTGGTAAAGGAGATAGACATCGAGCAGGGGGCCGTGACCATAGAACCCCTGCCGGGATTGCTGGAGGAGTAGAAGTGCGCATCGACGTCTACACCATCTTCCCGGCCATCTTCTCCTCCCCCCTGGAGGAGGCCCTTCTGGGCAAGGCGGCGCGCGCCGGCACCCTGGACATAAGGGTGCACGATATCAGGGAATACGCCGAGGGCCGCCACCGCCAGGTTGACGACGCTCCCTTCGGGGGAGGGCCGGGCATGGTTTTAAAACCCGAGCCGGTGTTCGCGGCGGTGACCGCTACCCTGGGCTACGGCATGGATGAACTGGAGGAGCTACAGGAGCAGGTACGGGTGATCATGCTTACGCCGCGCGGGCGCAGGTTCGACCAGGCGGTGGCGCGCGAGTTCGCCTCCCGGCCCCATCTCGCCCTCATCTGCGGACGCTACGAGGGGGTTGACGAGAGGGTGATGGAGCACCTCTGCAATGATGCCGTCTCCGTGGGGGACTACGTTCTCTCCGGAGGGGAATTCGCCGCTCTGGTGGTCATAGATGCGGTCTCCCGCCTGGTCCCGGGGGTGGTGGGCAACGAGGAATCCCTCGCGGACGAGTCCTTCTCCCGCGGGCTGCTGGAGTATCCGCAATACACGCGCCCGGCCGAGTTTCGCGGCTGGCGGGTCCCGGAGGTGCTGGTGTCGGGAGACCACGGCGCCGTGGACGCCTGGCGGCGGGAACAGGCCAGGGAATGGACGCGGAAGGTGCGTCCCGAGATGCCCGGCCTTGCCGCCGGTGAGGGGTAGAGAGAGTGAAATGCGCGCTGTCCCGTCTGGAGGCGTGGGCGGGGAGGAGCGGGGAACGGGGGGTACTTTTTTCCGGACTTGGAGTAGAATAGCGTATTGTGCCCGCACCTGAGGCCTTGCGGAACGGTATGGTGATGGGTTGTAATAATAGCCGAGAGGAGGAACACGATGCAGAAGACGGACATCATAGAGAGTGAATACCTACGGGATGACATACCGGACTTCCGGCCCGGAGACACGGTAAAGGTCCACGTCAGGGTAGTGGAGGGAAACCGGGAGCGCATCCAGGTCTTCCAGGGCGTGGTCATCGCCCGCAAGGGCGGCGGCGCACGCGAGACCTTCACGGTGCGCAAGGTGTCCTTCGGGATAGGGGTGGAGCGCACCTTCCCCCTCCATTCGCCTATCATCTCCAGGATCGAGGTGGTCACGCAGGGCAGGGTGAGGCGCGCTAAACTCTACTATCTCAGGGACCGGGTCGGAAAGGCCGCAAAGGTCAAGGAGAAGCGCAGGACCTGAATCGAGACCTCATGTCCCAAGACCCGCTAGAGGAACCTTCCGGGGAGGAAGGGCAAGACGAGAACGTCTGGCCGCGTCCAGGGACCGCGGACGACGGCGGACCTCCCCGGAGACCCAAGGATGACCGCTCTCGCGAACACCTGATAGCACTCGTCCTGGAGTTCGCGGTGCTCTTCATCATCGCCCTGGTCATCGCCATCTATCTGCAGGCCTTCGCGATCAAACCTTTCATGATACCGTCGCCCTCCATGGAGCCCACCCTCCAGGAGGGAGACCGCGTGCTGGTGGACCGCATGACCTACCACTTCCGCGAACCCCGCCGCGGCGAGGTCATCGTCTTCCGATTCGACCCCAACGACACCGCCAACTGGACCCAGGGGAGCAACGGCCTCACCCGTTCCCTGGACCTTTTGGCCGAGATACTCAACATCACCCACCAGGAGTCCCTGCCGTTCATCAAGCGGGTGGTGGGGGTGGGAGGTGACACCGTCGAGCTGCGCGATGGGGTCCTTTTCGTCAACGGCGAGCCCTATGAGGCCGGCTACGAATACGTAAAGGACAACGACAACGGCAAGTGGGAGGTACCGGAAGGGACGGTCATGGTCATGGGAGACAACCGTCCCAACTCCAACGACAGCCGGCGCTGGGGGTTCGTTCCACTGCAGGCGGTGATCGGGAGGGGCGTACTCGTCTGGTGGCCTCCGAGCAGATGGTCAACGCTGTAGGCGGGGTAGCGGGATTGGCGACCGCCGGCATCACCGCCGAAAGATGGGCGTGGAGACTGGGCTACCGGTATATCGCCGGCACCGATGAGGCCGGCAGGGGGGCCCTGGCGGGACCGCTTGTGGCGGCGGCGGTCATCCTTCCCGCAAGGGGTGAACTGGAAGGCCTGGAGGGTCTCACCGATTCCAAGCAGCTCTCCGCGGAAGTGCGCCGGCGGCTCTTCAGGCAGATCGTGGCCGTCGCCGTCGACTGGTCCTTCGCCTGCATACCGCCTTCGCAGATAGATGGCGGTGGGCTGCAGGCCGCGAACATGGCCGCCATGCGCGAGGCGGTGCTCGCCCTCGAGCCCGCGCCCGGGCTGGTGATGGTGGACTACTACCGCATCGAGGGATTGCCCATACCGCAGTGGGGCCTGGCCCACGGAGACGCGGTGTGCCGCAGCATCGCCGCCGCGTCCATCCTGGCCAAGGTCATACGTGACGGGCTTATGTGGCACTGGTCGCTGCTCTACCCACAGTACGGTTTCGACAGCAACAAGGGTTACGGCACGGAGCATCACCTGAAAGCCCTCGCCGCCCATGGCCCCTCGCCGTGCCACCGCAGCTCCTTCCACGGCGTGCTGCAGATGGAGATGGCCTGGGACGGGGACGGCGGCGCAAGGTGACCCCCTGGGAAGAAAGACGGGATCGGTCATGTCCAAGCGGGAACTCGGCATGGCGGGAGAGGATGCCGCCTGCGCCTTTCTGCGGCGCAAGGGTTATCGTATCATTGATAGGAATTACCGCTGCCGCTTCGGTGAGCTGGACATCGTGGCCAGCCGGCGGGGGATGACGGTCTTCTGCGAGGTCAAGGCGCGCTCGCTGGGGGACTTCGAGGAGGTACTGGGAGCGGTGGACGCGAAACGGCAAGGGCGCATGGCGCGGGCCGCTTCCCACTACCTCGCGGAGCGGGGAGGGGGGAACACAGGCTGCCGCTTCGACGTGATCGCCTTGCTGAAGAGCGGCGCCACGTGGAAAATAGTCCACGTGGAAGACGCCTTCGAGATCGGGGACCTGTAACGCCGTCCCGGCGAGGGGTGGCGCGCACGAGATACGGAACGGAGAGCGTGAAAGCATGAAAGCCTGCCCCTGGTGCGGGAGGAACAACCTCGACAGCGACGAATACTGCTTCAACTGCGAGCGGGACCTCGACGCCGTGCCCGGGGAGGAGGAGGCGTTCGAATACGAGGAGGAGATAAGGCGCATCCGCGTGCACCGGCCCCCGTCGATGCTCAGGCTGGTGTTGGCGTCCCTGGTGCGCAAGGCCCTGTTCGTGCTGCTGGCGCTGGGGGCCTTCTTCATCTTCGCGCTCATCGCCATCTGGGTGAGTTATGACAATTCCACCGTGGCCCTGGTCGCCCTCGGTTTCCTGGGGCTGGCGGTCCTCTTCGCCCTCTGCTATCCCGACGCCAAGACCTCGCGCAAGGTGGGCATGAGGGGCATGTGGGTATCCCTCATATCCAACCTCATCATCCTGGGGGTCTGCACCCCTCCGGCGCTGTGGTTCCTCTCCAGCCGGGGTTACATCTCGGGGGCCTGGGACTTCCTGGCCAGCTACTGGTGGGGGTTCCTCGCCGTCATCGTGCTGGCCATGTTCGTCTCCTGGATGGCCGCGCGCCGCACCTACGCCGAGACCGCGAACCCGTAGCCTCAACCGGACAGGTTCTCCTCGCTCCCCACGAAGTACGTTGGCTGTCATCACCATCTTATACAATATGAATAACATGTATAGGAGGTGATGGCGTGTTCGCAAGAGTGGACAGCTGCTCCATCCTGGGGATGGAGGTCGTCAAGGTGGAGGTGGAGGTGAACACCTCCGGCAGCCTCCCCGGTATCTACATGGTCGGGCTGCCGGACGCGGCGGTGCGGGAGTCCTACCGCCGCATCAAGGCCGCGGTGGCCAATTCCGGCCTGCAGTTCTGTGGCCAGCTCATAACCGTCAACCTGGCCCCGGCGCACCTGCGCAAGGAGGGGTCGAACTTCGACCTCCCCATCGCCCTGGCCATCCTGGCGGTCTCCGGCAGCGTCGAGCCGGAGTCGCTCGCGGGGCGCATGGTGGTGGGGGAGCTGGCACTTGACGGCAGGGTGCGGGGGGTGCGGGGGTCCCTGGCCATGGCCCTGTGGGCCAGGCGCCAGGGGAGAAAGGAGATCATCGTCCCCCGCCAGAACCTGGGAGAGGCGTCCCGTATCGAAGGGATAAGGGTCACCGGCGTGGGCACCCTGTGGGAGGCCCTGGATTACCTGCAAGGGGAAGAGGTCCCACAGCCACCCCGGGTCACGTGCGGGGGCGGCGCAGAGGACCAGCCCTGCCTCTCGGAGGTAAAGGGGCAGCTGCAGGCGAAGCGGGCCCTGGAGATAGCGGCCGCTGGATTTCACAACCTGCTCTTTATCGGCCCTCCCGGCTCCGGCAAATCCATGCTGGCGGAGAGGCTACCCGGCGTGCTGCCCCCCCTCGACCCGGACGAGGTCCTCGAGGTCTCCAGCATCCACAGCGTGGCGGGGCTCCTCGACCCCGCGAAGCCGCTGTGCGTGAACCCGCCCTTCCGGGCGCCCCACCATTCCATATCCCACGTTGGTCTGGTGGGAGGGGGGCGCAACTTCCCGCGGCCGGGGGAGATCACCCTGAGCCACAGCGGCGTGCTCTTCCTGGACGAACTGCCCGAGTTCCGCCGCGACGCCCTCGAGGTTCTGCGACAGCCCATGGAGACGGGCCGCGTGATCATCTCGCGCTCCCTCATCTGCACCGGCTTCCCCGCCCGTTTCCTGCTGGTGGCGGGGATGAACCCCTGCCCGTGCGGCTTTTTAGGGGACCACCAGCGTGCGTGCAGCTGCTCGCCCAGCGAGGTGAGGCGTTATTACAACCGCGTCTCCGGCCCCCTGCTGGACCGCATCGACCTCCAGGTGGAGGTGCCGCGGTTGCCTCCCCGGGAACTGGTGGAGCTGCCGGCGGGGGAAGCCTCGCAGCGCGTGCGCGAGCGGGTGATGGGGGCACGAGACCGTCAGCGGCAGAGGTGGCAGGGAAAGACGGTGACCAACGCCCACGTAGACCTGGTGAGGATGCGTGCCGTCTGCCGCCTGGGCGAGGAGGAAAAGAGGTTCATGTATACCGCCGCTGACCGCTTGGGGCTTACCGCGCGCGGCTTCGACCGCTGCCTGCGCGTGGCCAGGACCATCGCCGACCTCGCCGGGCGGGAGAACATAAGCGTGGCCGACCTGGCGGAGGCGGTACAGTACCGCTCCCTTGAGAGGCTGTGGGGTTCGGCGGTGGTGGGGGAGGTGCGCAGTGGACGGGGTGTATAGGGCAGCACTGGCCTGCCTGCCGCAGATGAATCCCATGGCTCTGCCAAACCTGCTGCGGCTGGCGGGCGGCGCGCGCGAGCTATGGGAGGTACTCAAGGCGGGCGGCAACCGGGCATCGTCCCTGGTGGGCGCGGAGAAGGCGGCGGCCTGGCGCGAGAGGTGCCGCGGCAGCGACCCATCCCGCATCATGGCCGGCCTGCGGGAGAGGGGGATCGCCGTGGTCTCACCGCAGGACAGCTCCTTCCCACAACTGCTGCGCTCCATCTACGACCCGCCGGCGCTGCTGTTCATGATGGGCCAGTCCCCGCCGCCGGATGCCCCGTATGTCGCCGTAGTGGGAGCGCGCAAGGCCTCCAGCTACGGCCGCTGGGCGGCCGAGTCCCTGGGGGAAGAACTGGCGGGCAGGGGCGTGGTGGTGGTGTCCGGGGCGGCCTACGGCGTGGACGGCCATGCCCACCAGGGATGCCTCAAGGCGGGTGGCTTCACAGTAGCCGTTCTAGGATGCGGCATCGACAGGGCCTATCCGCCGGAGCACGCCGGACTGCTGCGCCGCATCGCCGCCGCGGGGTGTGTGCTCAGCGAGTACCCCCCGGGGGAGAGCCCGTTGGCATGGAGGTTCCCGCACCGCAACCGGATCATCGCCGGCATGTCCCATGCCGTGGTGGTGGTGGAGGCGTCGGAGAAGAGCGGGGCGCTGATCACCGCGGACATGGCCCTGGAGGAGGGCCGGGAGGTCATGGCGGTGCCGGGACCCATCGGGAGCGCCCTCTCCCTGGGCGCCAACCGGCTGATCCAGAAGGGGGCCAAGCTGGTCATGGAGGTCGAGGACATCTGCGAGGAACTGCCTTTCACGTGCTTGCCCCGGGAGCTTCGCGGCGACGGGACCGCGGGGGCCAAGTCCCTGGCGCCGCTGGAATCGCTCTGCATCGGGGTCCTGGAAGGAGGGCCCAGGGGCCTGGACGGTCTGGCGGCAGCTGCCGGGGTGCCCCCGGGAGAGATCCTGGCCTGCATGACCGCGATGTTCCTGCGGGGGTGGGTGGCCGAGGAGCCGGGAGGCCGCTACCGTCTGCTCGTCAACCCCTGCCTGCGCGGCTGATAATCGCGCACTTACCGAAAAAGTAAATTTAACCACAATAGATTATATTGACCACAATAAATTCAACTATTGACAATAAGCACTTTTAATATAAAATTATATAAGAATTCAACAGCTTGCTCTGTACCGAGGGGAAATCAATGCACGAGACGATGGATGAGTACCTGAGGTCTCTCGCGGTGGAGCGAAACATGTCCCCCGAGACCCTCCGCGCATACCAGGGTGATCTGCGTCTCTTCGAGGAGTTCTGCGACCGCGCCGGGGTCACCAGACCCGGTGACGTTAACCACCGCCTGCTGCGGCGCTACCTCGCCAACCTTCAGACCAGGGGTTATGCGCGTTCCACGGTGGCGAGGAGGTCCTCGGCGGTACGAGGTTATTTCCGCTTCCTGGTGCAGCGGGGAGACCTGGAAAGCGATCCCGCGGCGGCACTGTCGCCGCCGCAAAGGGACCGCAGGCTCCCCAGGGTGCTGCGTCAGGAGGAGATAGACGAGGCGGAAACCAGGCAGGGTCTGCACATCTACCGCACTTCGCTGCGTGACATGGCCCTAGTCGAGCTGCTCTACGCCACGGGGATGCGCGTAGGGGAGCTGGCCGCTCTGGATATGCAGGACATCGATCTGAAGAGAGGGGAGGTGAGGGTTCTCGGTAAGGGGCGAAAGGAGCGCGTCCTGCCTGTGCACGACACCGCGCTGCAGCTGCTGGAGTCGTACATCTCCAAGGAAAGGCCGGTGCTGGCTTCCAACACGGTGGGCGAGAAAGCAGGCGACCCCGTTTTCCTGAGCGTGAAAGGGGGTAGGCTCAGCGACCGTGGGGTCCGCCGGGTGGTGGACCGCTTTTTCCGCGGTCTGGAAGGGGGTAAACGCATCAGCCCGCACACGTTGCGCCATACTTTCGCCACCCATATGCTGCAGGGGGGAGCGGACCTCAG
Organism: Actinomycetota bacterium; assembly: GCA_040757835.1. NCBI lineage: Bacteria > Bacillati > Actinomycetota > Actinomycetota bacterium. Next base: position 145,796 of record JBFLWJ010000002.1, on the reverse strand, counting down.
AACCGTTCAGGAGCTGCTGGGTCACGTTGATTTATCAACTACCCAGATATATACTCATCTTAGCAAAGGTCAGCTCAAAGAGGTGTTTTTCCGGACCCACCCCCGCGCGTAATGCTCGGCAAAAGAGCAGCATCTTTAAACCGAGATAAGGAGAATGTTGAGCACAGCGGACTTCTATAAAAGAGGAGCGAGGTTGGAAGGTATAGAGGACGTCAGCACCATCTGGAAACAATTCAAGGAAGATGGGTCACAAGAATCACGCGAGAAGCTCATCCTCAACTACGCTCCGCTGGTCAAGTACGTGGCGGGCAGGGTTTCCTCGGGGCTCCCACCGAACATCGAATATGCGGACCTGGTCAGTTACGGCATTTTCGGCCTTATTGACGCCATCGAGAAGTACGACCCCGACCGCGGGATAAAGTTCGAGACCTACGCCATCGCCCGCATCAAGGGGGCCATCATCGACGAGTTGCGCTCCATCGACTGGGTGCCTCGCTCCATCCGCTTCAAGGCCAGGGAGCTGGAGAAGGCCTACGTCGCCCTGGAGAACGAGCTCAAACGCCTCCCCAGCGACGAGGAGGTGGCCAAGCACATGTGTATCTCCCTGGACGAGTTCCACCAGCTGCTGCAGCAGATGAGTTTCATATCACTGGTAGCCCTGGACGAGCTGTGGAACGTGGGAGGAGACAAGGGAGACAAGGTCAGCCTGGTGGACACCCTGGAGGACACCCGGGTGAAGGACCCCTCCAAGACCTACGAGATAGAGGAGATGAAGAGGATCCTTGCGGAGGCCATCAACCGCCTCCCGGAACGCGAGAAGATCGTCATCAGCCTCTACTATTACGAGGGACTGACCCTGCGGGAGATCGGGGAGGTACTGGGGGTGACCGAATCGCGGGTGTGCCAGATGCACACCAAGGCCATCCTGCGCCTGAAGGGCAGGCTCACCAGCGCAAAAGGAGCGCTCGAAGTATAGCTGGTTCAAGATAGCGGGGGGCCCGGATCGATATCGGCTCCCCGCTTTTTCGTTCCCATAGCTTTGGTTCATGTTGTACGCCCCCCCCTATAATGATAAAATATGCGAAATTGTATGGTAGGGCTTAAAAGCAAGGGCATCGCTATCTTGGCTTGCGGCACTAGCCTTTGCTCTTATCTGGGGATATAACCCTCGAGGCGTTCTTTGAATCAGGGTATGAGGCTGCTACAGGGTACCAAGGAGGGCATATGGGGCTCAAGGCAAAGGGCGTAGTTTCGAAGGCGTCACCCGCGAAGACTATCATGTTACTGATATTTCTATCCTCCTTTATCACATTCTCCATCTTCATAGCCAACGGCGGTTCCGCCGCGAACGCCTCCGGAGACGACGTACCCGCAATGATCGATAGGGCGAGGCAGTTCGTGGAATCACAGCAGAACGAAGACGGTTCATGGGGGAGCCGCCTCGCTATGGGGGATACGGCGCTGTGCGCAGAAGGGCTGTTGTGGCAGGGAGGCGATGCGGACGCTTTAAACAGCGCCCTTGCCTGGCTCACTTCCAGCACGGCGGCGAACTCGGACTTCATCTCGCGTAAAGCTTGCTGCATTGCACTCGCGGGTGACCCGGCCACCCCCAGCCAGGTTGAACGGGACTTCCTCGCCGCTTGTGGACATGAAGACGGAAGCCTCTCACTGGCTCCCGGTGAGAGAGGCAATCCCCTGGACACAGCTATCTCATATCCGGCCCTCCTCTCCCTGCAGGAGATGGATAAGGCGGAAGCAGCCATAACGTATCTCATTTCCTCCCAGCTCGAGGACGGCGGATTCTCATCGGGGCGGTAAGGTATCGCGGATCTTCCAGCCACTGCCCTTGCCCTAAGGGCTCTATCCTTACGAAACCAGGTGGTTCCGGCCAGCGATATGGATATAGACGATGTCTTGGAGGCGGCGCGCGGCGAAGCGGCCCTCAAGCTAGCCACCTACCAGAACGAGGATGGAGGCTTCGGAGAGCAGGACTCTACCCCCTATGAGACGGCCCTTGCCCTGGAGACTCTCACATGGTGTTCGGAGGAGGTTGCAGATACGGCGGCTGCCCTCTCGTGGCTATACAGCCGCCAGCTCGAGGACGGCTCCATCGCAGGAGACCTGGCCGCGACGGCCCTGCTGCTCACAGCCGCCCGCCCCCGCCCCCGCATTGACGGGGTGGAACTCTCGGACGGCGAGCCCCCGGAGGGCTCCACGCTCACCGTGACCTTCCATGTGAGCAACAAAGGCATATCCGACTCCGGCCCATGCAGCATCGCGATATATCCAGTCGCGGACCCCAACACGCCAACAGAGGTGCTCGAGGTGGAGAACATCCCCGGCAGTGGGAGCCTGGACGTAACGCTTGATCTACTGACCCTGGGCATGCAGGGACCATACGAAATGCTGGCCAGCCGGATGTTTTCGCCAAAAAGTGGACAAATTATTTCGCCATTAAGAGGACAAATTACGTTGCCCTTGACACTGTGAGGGCACCGCCGAGTTCACGGCCCTGGCAAGCCCTATCCTCCGGAGGAAGGCCGCCACCACCGGCAGGTGCCCCGCCTGGCTCGCGCTGATGCTCGCGAGAAGCTCGCGTACCTCGTCGTCCAAGAGACCTCTCCCTTCCCTCGCATGACAATGTTGACAACCCGTTGTATCTTGACAATGATACAACTATGAGCAGGAGTCAAGCACACATCGAGGCCGAGATAACGCGGATTAAGGAGAGCCTGTCAGGGCTAGGGCGCATGCACCCCGGTTCCCTGTCCAGGCAGAAGCGGTCTCGTGGAGAGGAATACTGGCAGCTCAGCTACAGCCATTCAGGGAGAGGTCATACGAACTACATAAAGCCGGCTGACGTGGCCCGGGTGAAGCGTGAGCTCAAGACCTATCAGAAATTCAAGGAGCTCACCTCGAGGTGGGTCGCTCTCGAGATCGAACTGGCGAAGCTGCGGCGCAGCGGCGGGTCGAAGAAGGGCTGATTCCTGAAAGGGAAAATGCTATTCTGAGCGTGATTTAGGGTGGGGAATGTAGGTCAGATGACCTGCAGAAGATCGGCTCAGCAGACATCACCCCTCCCAGGTCCTTGGGGCAATCCCGGCCCGTGCCAACAAGCAGCTTAAGCACACCTGCAACCTGCCGGGGAGAACCGCGCCGCGCGAGAAGCCGGTTGCCCGCGTAAAAGCTCACGTGCTACTATATTCAACTGGCGCTGTTGCCAGTATTACACACGCCCGCGGACCCTCTCCCCGGGTGCCCCCACGGGGGTAGGGAGGGGGGATGAGGCGGGCGGAGGAAAAACCAAGGAGGAGACATGACCGTCGTATCCATGAAGCACCTGCTCGAAGCGGGGGTCCACTTCGGACACCAGACCCGGAGATGGAACCCCAAGATGGAGAAGTACATCTTCACCGAGCGCAACGGCATCTACATCATCGACCTGCAGCAGACCCTGGCACTCATCGAGGTATCCTACAACTTCATCCGCGAGACGGTGGGAAATGGCGGCTCGCTGCTCTTCGTGGGGACGAAGAAGCAGTCCCAGGAGGCCATCAAGGAGAACGCCATGCGCTGCGGCATGCCCTACGTCACCAACCGCTGGCTCGGCGGCACCCTCACCAACTGGGCGACCATCAGCAAGCGCATCGAGAAGCTCAAGGAGCTGGAGGAGATGGAGGCGTCGGGCGAGCTGGAGAACATGCCCAAGAAACAGGAGAGCCGGGTGCGCCACCGCCTGATCAAGCTGCGCCGCAACCTCGAGGGGCTGCGCAACATGGACAGGCTCCCCAGCGCCGTCTTCATCATCGACCCCCGCAAGGAGAACATCGCGCTCATGGAGGCCCGCAAGCTAGAGATACCGGTGATCGCCGTGGTCGACACCAACTGCGACCCGGACCTGGTGGACTTCGTCATCCCCGGGAACGACGACGCCATCCGGGCCGCCAACCTCATCAGCAAGATCATCGCCAACGCGGTCCTGGAAGGGTTCCAGATCCGGGACGCCCTGCAGGCTCGCCGCCTAAAGGAGGAAGAAGCGGCGGCAAAGGCAGCGGCGGCGGCCGAGAAAGAGAGAGAGAAGGCCGAGAAGGCGGAGAAGGCAGAGAAGCCCAAGGACAAGGAAGAGATAGAGGAGCCGGTGGGGGACTGATCCCCACGACTCTTTCCCCATAGCTTTTATCAAGGAGGAGAGATGGAGATCAACGCGGCACAGGTCAAAGAACTGAGGGAGACCACCGGAGCCGGTATAATGGACTGCAAGCAGGCACTGCAGGAGTCCGGCGGCGACTCGGAAAAGGCCGTGCGCATCCTGCGCGAGAAGGGTCTCGCGGGCGCGCAGAAGAAGGCCGGGCGCATAGCGGCCGACGGCATAATCGACGCCTATATCCACCTCAACAACCGCATCGGGGTGCTGCTGGAGGTGAACTGCGAGACCGATTTCGTCGCCCGTAACGAGGACTTCCGGGCCATGGTGCACGATATCGCCATGCATATCGCGGCCTCCAAGCCGCTCTACGTGTCCGCCGATGAAGTGCCCGAGGAGGTGCTGGCGGAGGAGAGGGAGATCAACCGCAGCCGCGCCCTCAAGGAGGGCAAGCCGGAGAATGTGGTCGACAAGATAGTCGAGGGGCGCATGAAGAAGTACTACGAGGAGGTCTGCCTCCTAGACCAGCCCTTCGTCAAGGATCCCGATATCACCATCGGGGAACTCGTTAAGCGTACCATAGCCGCGGTGGGAGAGAACGTGGTGGTGAAACGTTTCGCGCGCTTCCAGGTGGGAGAGTCCACCGGAGAGTAGAACACGTCGGCGTGCCGGCCATACGGACCGTGTAAGTGCGCGGTCTGGAAGGTGACGGCGGGCGGGGAATAGAATTCTAAGGCGAGACAGCGGCGTGTTCGAGGGGCTGAAAGGGGGAATAGGAATGGCGGACCACCGGGAAGCCCGGCCCCGTTTCAAACGGGCCCTGATAAAGCTCAGCGGCGAGGCTTTCATGGGCGGACGCGATTTCGGTATCGACCCCGGGACGGTGAACGTCATAGCAGACGAACTCGTCGCCGTCAACGACCTCGGAGTGCAGACGGCCATCGTGGTGGGGGGAGGCAATATCTTCCGTGGCATGGCCGCGAGCGCCCGGGGCATGGACCGCGCGGCGGCGGACTACGTGGGGATGCTGGCCACGGTGATGAACGCCCTGGCCCTCCAGGACGCCCTGGAGAAGAAGGGCGTGTTCACGCGGGTGCAGTCGGCCATCGAGATGCAGTCCATCGCAGAGCCGTACATCAGGCGCCGCGCCATCCGCCATCTGGAGAAGGGGCGCATCGTGATCTTCGCGGCGGGCACCGGGAACCCCTATTTCACGACCGACACTACCGCCGCCCTGCGCGCCCTGGAGATCGGCGCCGAGGCCATCCTCAAGGCGACGAGGGTGGACGGCGTCTTCGATTCCGACCCCCTGCTCAACCCGGAGGCGGTCATGTATACATCACTTGACTACATCGAGGTCCTGCAGCAGGGGCTGCGGGTGATGGACGCCACCGCGGTCTCCCTGTGCATGGACAACTGCCTCCCCATCATCGTCTTCAACATGACCGTTCCCGGGAACATCACCCGGGCGCTTTGCGGGGAGAGGATCGGAACCATAGTGGCGTCGGACTTGAGGGAAGGGGGATAAGCGGTGCTAGACGACCTACTCCAGGATGCGGAAAGGCGCATGAAGAAGGCGGTGGAGCACGTGCGCGACGACTTCGCCTCGGTCCGCACCGGGAGGGCCAGCGCCTCGCTCCTGAACCGCGTGTCGGTGAACTACTACGGGGCTCCGACGCCGCTCAACCAGATCGCTTCCATCGCGGTCCCGGAGCCGACCCTGCTGGTGGTCTCTCCCTACGACAAGAGCGTCATCGAGGACGTGGAGAAGGCCATCCACCAGGCGGACCTGGGCGTTAACCCGGTCAGCGACGGCAACGTCATCCGCTTGCCCATCCCCAAGCTCACCGAGGAGCGCCGCAAGGAGATGACCAAGTCGGTGCGCGCCAAGGCGGAGGAGGGCAGAGTAGCCATCCGCAACGTACGCCGGGACGTCATCGAGGACCTACGGGCCTTCGAGAAGGAGCACGAGATAACCAAGGACGACCTCCACCGCGGCCAGGAGGAGGTACAGAAGCTCACCGACCGCTTCATCTCCGAGACCGACGACATGCTCAAGGTCAAGGAGAAGGAACTGATGGAGGTCTGATTTGGCGGCGGAGGAGATGAACGGACCCGGCGGCGGCAACAGGTCCTCGCTGGCTTCCCGTTTCGCGGGTTTCGCGATACGCGTGGTGAGCGCGGTCGTCCTGGTGCTGATCATCGTCATCCTGTTGTGGTGGGGCGAGATCCCCTTCACCGTGGGCATCGCCCTCATCGCCTTCGGAGGGTTGTGGGAGTTTTACTCCACCTTCTCCAAGCACGACTACAAGCCGGCCATGGTGCTGTCCATGGCCGTGGGCAGCGCATTTCCGGTCATCGCCTTCTTTTTGCGCGATTCCCAGGACCTGGCACCCATGTCCCTGGCGCTGGCCCTCTACGTACCGGTGCTCTTCGCCTGGTGCATCTTCCGCCGGGGATCGGAATCCCCCACCACGGACATCTCGGTGTCGCTGCTGGGGGTGGTCATGGTCGGCTTCTGCCTGGCCCATTTCGTGCTCATGCTGGGCCTCGACCAGGGCATCCCCTGGACGGTGCCCTTCACGGTCATCGTCCTGGTATGGGTCTCCGACGCCGTGGCCTACCTGGCCGGGTCGGCCCTGGGCAGGCACAAGATGGCGCCGCGCATCAGCCCCGGCAAGAGCTGGGAGGGCTTCATCGCGGGGACGGCAGCGGTGTTCATAGCGGCCTGCGTGCTCTACCTCACCGTCAACCGCGACTGGCTCAGCCTGGGCGTGGCCATGGAGCTGGCGGCGATCGTGTGCGTATTCGCCCCCCTGGGCGACCTCTCCGAGTCCACGGTCAAGCGGGAGCTGGGCATCAAGGACATGTCCTCGCTCATACCCGGACACGGCGGCATCATGGACCGCTTCGACTCCATGTTCTTCACCGCCGCCGTCACCTATTACTTCCTGCGCTACTTCATCTTCAAGATCTAGCGTCCCTATCGGGGTCTACCCCTGGACCGTGCCACTGCGAAGTAAACCGTATCTGGCATAGTGCGGAGCACAGCCCTTACCGTTACTTAAGTTGCTGTAATTCTTTTGTAGGCAGGTCTGAGAAGGAAAAAGAGGAGAGACCACTCAATTATTCCTGAGTGAAGCAAAACAAACAGGAGAAAGGAGTGATCTCTCACATGTCAGATCTGTCTCAGCTTATCTCAAGGTTAGTGGAAGAGAACGATGATTTCAACGATCTGGAGGACGGGCTGATAAAAGAGCTGTTCGAGGTGGGCAGAAAGGTCCTGCGGGGGATACTGGAACACGTGGATGCAGAGCTCATGAAGTCGAGAGCAGAAAGCCTGCGCCACCTGGGGGTGCGGGAGCGCACCGTGCTCACCCGCCTCGGCGTGCTGAGGATAAAGAGAAGGTATTACCGGGAGCGCGGGGCGGTTCACCTTTTCACCCTTTACCTGCGACGGCAGGAGAAGGGGAAGTTATGAATATATACTAGGGGGGCTCTTCCGGACTCTTTTTGTATTGAAATTGAGCGTGCGGCCGCGGCCGCCTGGGGGAGATCCAGGCCCGCAAGGCCCGGCTGCCGTTTCCGGCGGGGCAGGGGAACCAGTCGGAAAAATCGATGAACTTGGCCTCGTCCTCGCGCAGTGCGGCGTCGGCATCCATGCCCTCCGGGCTGCTATAGGCGCCGATGAAAGTGTCGATGTCCTCCCGCCACAGCTCGGCCAGGCCGTCGTAGTGGTCCTTCAGTGCGCGCGTCGCCTTGACGATCTCGTGCAGATCCAGGGTCATGGTGTGGCTCTGCACGTAGCGTTTGAGCTGCATCACGGGTGCCAGCCTGACAACCAGCGGCCCGTGCTGGTTGAGCCAGTAGTCGTGGAACTCCTCGTCTGTGAGGTCGGAACGCTTGCGCACGCAGTAAACGGGCTTTGTCATGGCTGACCCTCCTTGTCATACATGGCCATATCGATTCGGGCGGGTATAACGTGCTGCAACGGTCGTGAACTATCTACCAAGCAAAGGATGTGATTAATCCCCTGAGCACCCTTAGCGCCTAGCGGAGCCACAACCCGTATAATGTCCTTATGAGCAAGAAGATAGAGACACGCGGCCTGGCCATCCTGGGCTCGACGGGATCAATAGGCACCCAGGCCCTGGAAGTGGTTGACGCCCATCCCGACCGCTTACGGGTGGTGGCCATGACCGCCCATTCCAACGTCGAACTCCTGGAGGAGCAGGCCCGCAAGTACCGGCCCGCCCTGGTATGCGTAGTGCTGGAGGAGGCGGCAGCGCGGCTGAGGGAGCGCCTGGCGGGCACGGCCATCGAGGTGGCCGCTGGCGCGGAGAGCCTGCTGGAGGCGGCAGCGTACCCCCTGGCCGACACTGTCCTCAACGGCATCGTTGGGTCGGCCGGGCTGCCCCCGACCTTGGCGGCCCTGGGCGCGGGGAAGCGGCTGGCCCTGGCCAACAAGGAGAGCATGGTGGCGGGGGGAGACCTGGTGCTGGAGGCGTTGCAGGCGGGCGGGGAGTTGATTCCCGTCGATTCAGAGCACGGCGCCGTCTTTCACTGCCTGCGCGGCGAAAACATCTCCGAGGTGGAGAACATCGTCCTCACCGCCTCCGGCGGCCCTTTCTTCGGGCGCAGCCGCAGGGAACTGGCGCAAGTGAGCGTGGACGACGCCCTGGCCCATCCGACCTGGAGCATGGGGAGGAAGATAACCATCGATTCGGCGACGCTGATGAACAAGGGGCTGGAGGTCATCGAGGCCCACTTCCTCTTCGGGGTCCCCTACGACCGCATTAAGGTGGTGGCCCACCCCCAGAGCGTGGTCCACTCCCTGGTGGAGTTCCGCGACGGCTCTCTCTCGGCCCAGCTCAGCGTGCCGGACATGCGGTTGCCCATCGCCCTTGCCCTCTCATATCCGGAGAGGTGGGGCCCGCCCTTCAAGCGCACCGACATGGCCTCCGTGGAGAGCCTCAGCTTCGGCGCCATAGACACCGATACATTCAGGTGCCTTGCCCTGGCGTATCGCGCTGGCAGGCAGGGCGGCCTGGCGCCGGCGGTGCTCAACGCCGCCAACGAGGTGGCGGTTGGGGCGTTCCTGGCGGGAAGAATAGGTTTCATGGGCATCGAGAGGGTCATCGAGAAAACCCTGGACGGCTTCGAGCCCGCGGGCGCGCGCACCCTGGAGGATGTGCAGCGGGCCGAGGTATGGGCAAGGTCGAAGGCTGAAGCGGCAGCGGTGGAGGCATAGCATGGGAGACGTCATACACTGGGTCCTGGTGTTCCTTATCTACTTCTTTTCGGCGCTCGGAGTGGTGATATTCCTGGTCATCACGCACGAGCTGGGTCATTATACTGCCTCCCGACTGGCCGGAGTGAAGTGTCCCGAGTTCTTCATCGGGTTCGGGCCGCGCATCTGGAGCACCAGGCGGGGCGACACCGAGTTCGGCATAAAATGGATCCTGGCGGGTGGATACGTGAAGGTCCTGGGAATGAACCCCGAGGAGCAGATCAGCCCCGAGGACTTCCCCCACTCCTATAAAGGCGTGTCCTACCTGAAGAGGTTCTGGATCATCTTCTCCGGCTCCCTGGTCCACGTCCTGCTGGCGCTGCTCATCATGTTCTTCGCCATCTGGCTCATCGGCTATCCCAGCGAGGAAAAGGCCTCCTCGACCCTGTCCTCGGTGGGACAGTACATGGACGAGACCGAGACGCAGGAGACCCCCGCCTACCTGGCCGGCCTGCAGGAAGGTGACACCATCCTGGCCATGAACGGGCAGGAGGTATCGGACTGGGACGAGGTCGCTTCGTTCATCAAAGAGCACCCCGGCGAGGAAGTGACCCTCCTCATCGAGCGGGACGGCCAGAAGATGGAGCTCCAGGCGGTGCTGGCGGTGAAGGACGATGGGACCGGATACCTGGGCGTTTCTCCCATGCCCTACATGGAGGAGTACTCTTTCTTCGGCGCGATCGCCAAGACGGGGGAGTGGTGGCTGAAGACGACCGCGGACGTGGCCAGGAACTTCTCCAAGCTCTTCAGCCCGTCCACCTTCAAGCAGTTGTTCGGCATGTCCCCGCCCACACAGGAAAGGCCGCAGACGGTAGTGGGCATAACCTACTCGGCGGGGCAACTGTTGGACGCGGGGGTCTTCTACCTCCTCTATCTCCTGGCGATAGTATGCCTCTTCCTGGCCTACATCAATCTCCTGCCCCTGCCTCCCCTGGACGGAGGGCACCTGGCGGTGCTGCTGTATGAGAGGATAACCGGCAGGGAAGTTGACATGCGCAAGCTCTACCCGGTGGCAGTGGCGGTCCTGGCGTTCTTCGGCATCCTGTTCCTGCTCACCCTGCGCCTGGACATCATGAACTTATTCAACCCCATACCATGACGGTACGTAAGTTGACCCGCCGCGTGACCATCGGGGACGTCCCCATCGGGGGCGGCGCGCCGGTGAGCGTGCAGTCCATGACCAACACTTCGACCGAGGACGCCGCCGCCACCCTGGAGCAGATCCACCACATGGCCGAGGCCGGCTGCCAGATAGCGCGGGTGGCCGTTCCCAACCTCAAGAAGGACCACATGCTGCAGCGCACCCTGCGCGCCCTCTCCACCATCGTCGCCGGTTCCCCGCTGCCGGTGGTGGCCGACATACACTTCGACCATTCCCTGGCCCTGGTGGCCCTGGAGGCGGGGGTGGCCGGCTTGCGCATCAATCCCGGCAACATCGGGGGGGAGGAAAAGGTGGGGGAGGTGGCGGAGGCGGCCAAGAAGCGCGGCGTGCCCATACGGGTGGGGGTGAACGCCGGCTCGCTGCGCCGCGACATCCTTGAGCGCCATGGCCATCCCACGGCGGAAGCCATGGTCGAGAGCGCCCTAGAGGAGATAAGGGTCCTGGAAAGACACGATTTCTATGATATAAAGGTCTCCGTAAAGGCCTCCTCGGTGCCCCTGACCATAGAGGCATACCGCCTCCTCTCCGAAGCGGTGGACTACCCCCTGCACGTGGGGGTGAGCGAGGCGGGACCGCAGTGGAGCGGCACCATCCGCTCGGCGGTGGGCATCGGGGCCCTGCTGGCCGAGGGTATCGGCGACACCATCCGTGTCTCCCTTGCTGGCGACCCGGTGGAGGAGGTGCGAGCGGGGCTGGCCATACTTAAGTCGCTGGAGCTGACGCACCGCGGCCCGGACATCGTGGCCTGCCCGACCTGTGCCCGCTCGCGTATCGACGTGGCGGCCATCGCCACCGAACTGGAACAGCGGCTGGCCCACGTCAAGGCGCCGCTGCGTATCGCGGTTATGGGCTGCGCGGTAAACGGGCCGGGCGAAGCACGCGAGGCCGACCTGGGGGTGGCAGGGGGCAGGAACCGCGGCCTGCTCTTCCGCGCCGGACGGCCGGCGGGATGGTACCCGAAAGGGGACATCCTGAAGGTGCTCCTGGAGGAAGTGGAGAAAATGGCATCGGAGCAAGGAGAGAAGGAAGGGTCATGAGGCAGACCAGGCTCTTCATACCGACACTGAAGGAGAGCCCCGCTGACGCGGAGGTCGCCAGCCACCGCCTACTGGTGCGCGCCGGCTTCCTGCGCCGGGTGGCATCGGGGATATATGAGCTGCTTCCCCTGGGAGCGCGGGTGGTGCGCAAGATAGAGCGCATCGTTCGCGAGGAGATGGACGCCGCGGGGGCGCAGGAGGTCATCCTGCCCATCATACAGCCCCGCGAGCTGTGGGAGGAGAGCGGCCGCTGGGCGAAGTACGGCCCGGAGATGATGCGCCTCAAGGACCGTGCCGACCGCGACTTCGGCCTCGGTCCCACCGCCGAGGAGGTCATCACCGACCTGGTGCGCTCCAACGTCTCCTCCTACCGCGACCTCCCCCTCAATCTCTACCAGATCGGTAACAAGTTCCGGGACGAGATCAGGCCGCGTTTCGGCCTGCTGCGCGGGCGCGAGTTCATCATGAAGGACGGGTACAGTTTCGACCGCGACGAGGAGGGCATGCGCCGTTCTTACCAGGCCATGTACGACGCCTACGGGCGCGTCTTCAGCCGCGCCGGTTGCGCCTGGCGGGCGGTGGAGGCGGACACCGGCCTTATCGGAGGCGACGTCTCCCACGAGTTCATGGTCCCCGCCGAAGTGGGAGAGGACGATATCGCCTACTGCGAGGCCTGCGACTATGCCGCAAACGTTACCCTGGCCGCTTACCGGCGCGCCGCACCGGTCGCGGGTAAGGGGAGGTCGCCCGAGAAGGTGCACACCCCCGGCCAGCGCACTATTGCCGAGGTCAGCTCCTTCCTGGGCCTGGAGCCGGCCCGTTTCATCAAGTGTCTGATGTTCCTGGTGGATGACGAGGCGGTGGCGGTGCTGGTGCCGGGGGACCGGGAGGCGGGGGAGGTCAAGCTTGAGCGCGCGCTGGGCACGGGAGAGTTCCGTCTCTTTAACGAGGAGGACTGGCAGAGGTTCCCGCAGTACCTGCAGGGTTTCGTGGGCCCCGTGGGGCTGGAGGTCTCACGCATCGTGGCCGACGAGGCGCTGCGGGGGGCCGGGGGCATGGCCTGCGGCGCCAACGAGAGGGATTACCACCTCACGGACGTAGACGAGGGACGCGATTTCGAGGTGTCGCTCTTCGCGGACGTGACCACCGCCAGGGACGGGGACGCCTGCCCCGGCTGCGGTGGTGCCATGAAGGTGGAGGCGGGCATCGAGGTCGGCCAGGTCTTCCAGTTGGGCTTGAAGTATTCACAGCCCCTGCACTGCTTCTTCGACGACGAGGAGGGGAACTCACGACCCATGGTCATGGGCACCTACGGCATCGGGGTGACCCGCCTCATGGCAGCGGTGATCGAGCAGAACCACGACGAGCGGGGAATGATCTGGCCCGCGGCGGTGGCCCCGGCCCTCCTGCACATCCTGCCCTTGAACTACGAGCGCGAGGACCGGAGGGCGGCCGCCGAGTACCTCTACGAGAGATGCGCGGAACGCGGCCTCGAGGTGCTGCTGGACGACCGTGAGGAGAGCGCCGGGGTCAAGTTCGCCGAGGCCGACCTCATCGGCCTCCCCTATCGCGCCGTCATCGGCAAGGGTTACGATGATGACGGCACCATCGAGCTTCAGTTCCGCGCCACGGGCGAGAAGAGAAGGATAGACGCGGACGAGATGATCGCTCTCCTGGAGGAGACGGTGGTGGCGCTGCGGAAGGCAGACGGCGGCGCCTGAGCAAAGACAGGGTTGGTTCCCGCGGGCGCAGATCAGTCACGGATATTGGCGGGAGAAAGACGTTACCATCGAACGCTCAAGACGTTGAAGGAAGTGAAGAGAGATGGACAGGTTCGTGGTGCACGAGGACAGCCTGGAATGGGTACCGGCCGACTTCCCGCGCGCCCAGATGAAGGTCCTGTACATGGACCCGCGCGGCGGGGGCCAGATCCTGCTCCTGCGTTTCGAGGCGTATTGCGAGATGCCGGGGCATACCCATATATCGTCGGACGAAGCGGCCTACGTGCTGGAGGGCGAGCTTGCGCAACCCGGAGAGGACGGCGAGGACGAGGTCTTCCGCGCCGGCCACTTCGCCTTCTTCCCCGCGGGGGCTCAGCATGGGCCTTTCACCACGGGCGAAGAGGGATGCACCATCATCAGCGTCTTTTACGGTCCGCTGGCCTGAGTGGGACCGGCCGAAAAAGCGAGCCCGCGTGGCGCATGGAGGGCGGTAACGCGGCCAACACCCAGTGAAAGGGAGGGTGGCACGGTGGAGAGAGCGTGGAACGTGAACGAGGGATTGCGCCGGTTCTCCAGCGCCGTCTTCCATCCCCTGGGTTGGGTGCTGGGCCGCACCATGTCCCCCAACTTCATCACCACCCTGTCCATCATCGCGGCCGCCGGTGCCGGCTACTGCTTTGCGGTGGGGCGTTTCGTCCTTGGCCCCTGGATCCTCTTCCTGGCCGGGCTCTTCGACATCTGGGACGGACAGGTGGCCAAGATGACCGGACGCGTGACCACTTACGGGTCCTTCTACGACTCCACCGCAGACCGCGTGGCGGACTTCTGCTTCTCCCTAGGGACGCTCTACTTCTTCACCGTGCAGGAGGTCTACGACGTGGCCTTCATGGTAGCGGGATACATGGTTCTCTCCTCGCTGATCAGCTACGTCAAGGCGCGAGCCGAAGGCCTGGGCATCGCCTGCAACGTGGGGCTGCTGGCGCGCCCCCTGCGGTTGCTACTCTTCGCCCTACCCCTGTTCATCTACGGCCTTACGGAGAACATCTGGGTGTTCAGGAGTTCGCTCTACGTCCTGCTGGTGCTGGGGGTGGAGACGCTGACCCACCGTATGATCGTCGTATACAGGGGGGCCGCGCAGAAGGACGCCTCGGCCGCGGCGAAAGAGGATTGAGCGGGAGCGGCCATGCCCGAAAGAGAGACCTTCCTCAGCGATATCCCTGGATACCTCAAGTATTACTTTTTCCGTGGCTCCTGCGCGCTGGTGGGGTTACTGCCGGTGCGCGTCACCCACGGCATAGGGGTGGGCATCGCGGAGATCGCCTACCGCCTTTCGAAGCAGAAGCGCCAGACCGTCTACGAGAACATGCGGCGCGTTCGCCCCGAAGGGGGCCCGCGGGAATGGCACGAATTGGCTCGCCGCAGCTTCCATAATTACGCCCGCTACTGGGTGGATTTCTTGCGCTGCTATTACCTGACCGAGGAAGACCTCATAGGGCCGGTGGTGCCCCACGGCACGGACTGGTTCGACAAGTCCCTGGAGAAGGGCCGCGGGGTGGTCCTGGCGCTGCCGCACTACGGCAGCTGGGACATGCTCGGGGGATGGGTGGGTCACCGCTATCCGTCCTTCTGGGCGGTGGCGGAGGTGCTCAAGCCCCTGCCCATGTACGAGTTCCACACCGAGCTGCGGCGGCGCATGAAGATCCGCATCATCCCCCTGGCGGAGAACACGGTGGAGAAGGTCATCGAGGTCCTGCTCGCGAACGGCATGGTCTGCCTGCTCTCCGACCGCCTCATCGCGGGCAGCGGCGTGGAGGTGGAGTTCTTCGGAGAGAAGATCCTCATGCCCATCGGCCCCGCCCTGCTGGGGGTGAAACTCGGCACCGCGGTGATGCCTTGTCTCACCATACGCAAGGACGGTAGGTACCACGGCTACGTGGGGCCGCCGCTGGATATCGAGGTCACCGGGGATACCCGGCGCGACGTGCAGGTGAACACGCAGAAGCTGGCCCGGGTGTTCGAGGACTTCATCCGCGAGGACCCCACGCAGTGGCACATGTTCCAGCCCATCTTCAAGAGGGGTGAGAAAACGGGAGGGTGATGGACTAGGCGGTAATGGCCAGACCACGCCGTTCTCACCCCCCCGGCAGGCAGCCGGGATAGCTGCGGCCGGCACCTTCCCCCTTCTGGTGTAGAATTACGCCATGGACAGCGATAGCAGGTTGAACATCGGCATGGTCTCGCCCTACTCGTGGGACTTCCCAGGCGGGGTCAACCGCCACGTCGAGCAGCTCTCGGACCACCTGCGGGGGCGCGGGCACGCGGTGACGGTGATCGCGCCGGGAGGGCAGAGCGGAGCGGGATACTTATCCACCGGCGGCTCCATGCGGGTGTCGGCGAACCAGTCCGTGGCCAATATCGCCTTCGGTCCATGGACGGCGGCCAGGATAAGCAGGATGCTGCGGATCACGCCCTTCGACCTACTCCACCTGCACGAGCCCCTCATTCCCAGCGTCTCCATGCTAGCGTTGTTCTTCTCGCGCTGCGCCGTTCTGGCCACCTTCCATGCGGCACGGGAAGGGGGGGCGATGGGATATCGCCTGGCCAGGCCCCTGCTCACACCGCTTGTCCGGAAGGTAAACGTGCGAGCGGTGGTCAGCCCCGCCGCCCGGGACCTGGTCTCCCGCTACTTCCCGGGAGAATACCGCATCCTCCCCAACGGCGTGGACACCGCGCTGTTCAGCCCCGCTGGACCCGTGCTCGAGGGCCTGGAGGCGGGCGCGTTCTACCTGGTATTCGTGGGCAGAGCGGAGCCGCGCAAGGGGCTGGAGGTGCTGCTGCGGGCCCTCCCCCTGGTGCGCGAGGCCCACCCCGAGGTACGCCTGCTGGTGGTGGGGGTGGATCAGCCGGGACGTGTGGGCGAGGGAATAGAATGGCTGGGGAGGCTCCCGGACAGGCTCGTCCCCGCCGCCTACCGCTCCGCGAGGATCATGATATCTCCGGCGCTGGGCATGGAGAGCTTCGGCATCGTGCTCATCGAGGCCATGGCCTGCGGGTTGCCGGTGGTGGCCTCGGATATCCCAGGCTACAGCGCGGTGCTGGAGGACGGAGTACAGGGCGCGCTCTTCCCGCCCGGAGACCATACAGCCCTTGCCCGCGTGCTGGTGGGCCTCATCGAGGACGCAGCCGCGAGGGAGAGGATGGCCGCGGCAGCGCCGGCGAGGGCTGAGAGGTTCTCCTGGGACAATTTGGTGGGGGACGTCGAGGCCGCATACATGCAGGCGATAGAGATATACGGGAGGGTTCGGCGATGAGACTCGAGGAAGTCATAGAGTTGTGCCGCGACCTCTGCGGCGAGGTGCGCGAGATGGTTAGGCCGCATCTCGGCGAGAAGTCGGCGCGGGAGATGCAGGGCCGGGGGGCCAGCGGCGATTCCACCTTCGCCATCGACGAGGTGGCCGAGGCCAGGGTAGAGAGCAGGCTGGCGGAGGCCCCGGGCGTGGCCTACTTCTCCGAGGACCGGGGGATGGTGGGCGCGGAGGATGCGGAATGGGTCCTGGTGGTGGACCCCATCGACGGCACCCGCCCGGCCGCGGCCGGCCTCGAGGCATGCTGCGTGTCCATCGCCGTGGCCGCCTACCATCCCACCGACAACCCTGATCCCACCCACGGGGACGTGGTCTACGGGCTGCTGCGGGAGATAAAGAACGAGGCCTGGTTCGAGGCGCAGCGTGGCAAGGGCAGCCGCATGGCGATTGACGGGGAGGAGAGAGAGATAATGATCCGCCCCCACAGTGATATCTCCACCCTCTTCTGGACCCTGGGATTCCGGGGGAGGCCGGCGCTCCCCACCATCCTGGTCCTGGAGGAGCTGGTGGACCGCTCCAGCGTGGACGGCGGAATCTTCGACCTGGGCAGCGCCACCTACTGCATAAGCCGCCTGCTCACCGGACAACTGGACGCCTACGTGGACGTCGGCGACCGCATGATCCGGGAGGCCCCGCAGGTGGAGGAGTTGTTCCTGCGCGCCGGGCACGGGCACGTCCTCAACAACTCGTCCTACGACCTAGCCGCCGCGGGACTCATCGCCTCGGAGGCGGGGCTGGCGGTGAGCGATGCCTTCGGCGAGCCACTCGACGCCTATCCCCTGCTGGCCTCGGGAAGGGCGGGGCAGCTCTCGTGCGTGGCGGCGGTCACCCCGGAGCTGCTGCGGGCCCTCATCGCCGAGATCGACGCGGGCATGGAGCGCATGCGGCGGCATTACGGGTGGTGATGGATGGAACTCATCAGTATCTTCTTCGTCTCACTGGGCGTGGGGCTGTCCGGGGCGCTCATGCCCGGGCCCCTGCTCACCGTGACCATCAACGAGTCCTACCGCAGGGGGTTCATGGCGGCACCGCTCCTGGTGGCGGGCCACGCTGTCCTGGAGGGGGCGCTCATCGTCCTTCTGGTGCTGGGACTGGACCAGGTGGTGGGGAACGACATCTTCTTCGGGGTGGTGGGGGTGGCCGGGGGTGCCTTCCTGGTCTGGATGGGGCTGGGCATGGCCCTGGACGTACGCGACGACCGGCTCCACCTCGACCTGCAGGCCCACAGCGGAAAGCGCACCGGCCCCTTCGTGGCCGGGCTCACCACCAGCGTTTCCAACCCCTACTGGTTCCTGTGGTGGGCCACCTTCGGCCTGAGCTGGCTGCTGCGCTCCATGGAGAGCGGGGTGGCCGGGGTGCTCGCCTTCTATACCGGGCACATCATGGCCGACCTGCTGTGGTACTTCCTGGTGGCCTTCCTGGTGGTCACCGGCAAGCGCTTCCTCTCAGACCGCGTCTACAGCTACGTCATCCTGGCCTGCGGCACCTTCCTCATCATCCTGGGCGCCCGCTTCGTCGGAGACGGCCTCTTCCACTTACTGTAAGGGCTGGCCACGTCATGCAGGTCTTGGCGCCGCAAGCAGCGAATATCGCATATAGTAAAGTCATTATCGCGGGGATTCGATACTCAGGAGAAAACATACGACCCTTCCGGTATGGCGGGGCGTCTTATATTAGAGTAAGGTCTTGGATATGATGGAAGCCGAGGACAGAAGGAGGTCATGCCGGTGGTTTGGGTCCTGATAATCATCGGGGCGATCGTGTTCCTGCTCATAGTGGGGCTCATCGCCATCTACAACAGGCTGGTGCGTGACCGCAACCGCGTGGACAACGCCTGGCACCAGATCGATGTGCAGCTGAAGCGGAGGTACGACCTCATCCCCAACCTGGTGGAGACGGTCAAGGGCTACGCCAGCCACGAGAAGGAGGTCTTCGAGAAGGTCACCCAGGCGCGGACAATGGGCATGAACGCCCAGTCTCCCGGCCAGGCGGCCCAGGCCGACAACATGATCACCGGCGCCCTCAAGAGCCTCTTCGCGGTGGCCGAGGCCTACCCGGACCTCAAGGCCAACCAGAACTTCCTCATGCTGCAGGAGGAGCTTTCCGGCACGGAGTCCAAGATCGCCTTCGCGCGACAGTTCTACAACGACAGCGTGATGTCCTACGACAACGCTCGCCAGAAGTTCCCCAACAATATCGTTGCCGGCATGTTCTCGGGGAAGTTCGGTGCCCGCGAGTACTTCGAGGTCGAGGTGGCCGCCGAGCGCGAGGCCCCCAAGGTACAGTTCTAGAGGCCGGGTAAAAGAGTGACGGAGGCCGCAGTCCGGGACGGATGCCGGGCTGCGGCAGGCTGTTGCGAGAGAGGGGTCGGGTAGGATGACATTCTACGACCAGATATCCAAGAACAAGTGGAAATCAGCCCTGCTGGTGATGATCTTTATCGTGATCATCCTGGCCATCGGCTTCTTTGTCGGCTATATCTGGGGGCCCGAATACGCCATCATGGGGCTGGCCATAGCGGCTATCGTCGCCACTCTCATGTCCTTCACCAGCTACTATCACAGCGACAAGATAGCCCTGGCCTCGGCCGGGGCCAGGCCGGTTACGCGCGAGGAGTTCCCATACTACGTGAACACGGTGGAGGGTCTCTCCCTGGCCGCCGGCATCCCGGTGCCGCGCACCTACATCATAGATACCCCGGCCATGAACGCCTTCGCCACCGGCAGGGACCCGGAGCACGCCGCCATCGCTGTGACCAGGGGGCTGCTGGAGAACTGCAACCGCCTGGAGCTGGAAGGAGTACTGGCCCACGAGATGTCCCACATCGGCAACTACGACATCCGCTACATGTGCATGGTAGTGGTGCTGGTGGGCCTGCTGATCATCTTCGCCAACGTGGTGACGCGCATGATCTTCTGGGGCAGCATCGGCGACCGCGACAGTGGCGGAGGCATCGGTGGCGAGGGGGGCGGCTGGTTCCAGATCATCATCTTCGTGGTCGGCCTGGTCTTCCTCATCCTCTCGCCCATCATCGGCCAGCTCCTGCAGCTCTCCATCTCGCGCAAGCGCGAATACCTGGCCGACGCCACCGGCGCCAAGCTCACCCGCTATCCGGAGGGGCTGGCCAGTGCCCTGGAGAAGCTGTCGAGCGAGGCCAAACCCTTCCCGCGCACCAGCCAGGCAACCGCCCACCTCTGGATAATGGAGCCCTTCAAGAAGGAGGCGCAGGCGCACAAGGTCAAGAGGTCCAGCATGTGGTCCACCCACCCGCCCGTTGAGGAGAGGATAGCCCGCCTGCGGGCCATGTCCGGCTTGGAAGGGATGTACAACCAGGCCATGATGGAGGCGCGCCTGCGCGGCGAGCTGCCCGGCTGAAAGTGACAGCCAACGCAGGGAGGGGATGAGCCCCTCCCTTTTCGCTGCGTTGATGGAGGGTTGCGCTTTGAGCTATAGTAAAATCAGGGAAGCCCGTGGGGGGCTTTTCTTAATACGGTAGGTCTGGAGGGACCGGAGTGATGGAGGAAAAAGGGACTTTGCGGGTAAAGACCGGACTGGCCGAGATGCTCAAGGGCGGCGTGATCATGGACGTGACCACGCCGGAGCAGGCGGTGGTCGCCGAGGAGGCCGGAGCGGTGGCGGTGATGGCGCTGGAGCGCGTGCCCGCGGACATCCGCGCCGAAGGAGGGGTGGCCAGGATGGCGGACCCCACGGTCATCGAGGCCATCATGGCGGCGGTGACCATCCCGGTGATGGCCAAGGCGCGTATCGGGCATTTCGTGGAAGCCCAGATACTAGAGGCCCTGGGCGTGGACTACGTGGACGAGAGCGAGGTCCTCACCCCGGCCGACGAGAGATACCATATCGACAAGTGGCGTTTCACCATACCTTTCGTTTGCGGGGCCATTAACCTGGGGGAGGCGCTGCGCCGAATCGGCGAGGGCGCGGCTATGATCCGCACCAAGGGTGAGGCGGGCACCGGCAACGTGGTAGAGGCTGTGCGGCACATGCGGACCATAAACGGAGAGATACAGGCCCTGACGGTGGCCCCCGCGAGCGAATTGATGACCGCCGCGAAGGAGATGGGAGCCCCCTATGACCTGGTATGCTGGGTTGCGGAGAACGGCCGCCTTCCCGTGGTCAACTTCTCCGCAGGTGGCATAGCGACCCCGGCGGACGCAGCCATGATGATGCAACTGGGGGCCGACGGCGTCTTTGTGGGCTCGGGCATCTTCAAGTCCGAGGACCCGGCATCACGCGCCAGGGCCATCGTCAGGGCGACCACCCATTACGAGGACCCGGCGGTCCTTGCCGAGGTGTCGCGGGGCATCGGTAGGGCCATGGCCGGCCAGGAGATCTCGGAGATAGGCCCCGAGAACCTCATCCAGTTCCGTGGCTGGTGATGCAGCCGGGGAAGCGGCATATAGGGAACAAGGGGAGAGATGAAGAAACCGACCATTGGCGTGCTCGCGCTGCAGGGCGCGGTGCGCGAGCACTTGCGGATGCTGGAGGAATGCGGAGCTCGAGGGGTAGCGGTGAAATACCCCGCCGAGCTCCACTTATGCCAGGGACTGATCATCCCCGGAGGAGAGAGCACCGCCATCGGCAGACTCATGGGCGCCTGCGGGTTCATCCCGGAGATCAGATCGCTTCATGCCGCGGGCATGCCGCTGTACGGCACCTGCGCGGGACTCATCCTGATGGCGCGGCGCATCGCCGAGGGCGACCAACCTCTTCTCGGGCTCATGGACATCACCGCGCGGCGGAACGCCTTCGGCCGCCAGGTCGACAGTTTCGAGACCGATCTGAGGGTCAACGGGATCGAGGAACCTTCCCGACCCTTCCGGGCGGTCTTCATCCGCGCTCCCTGGATAGACAGGACGGGTCCCGAGGTCATGGTCATGGGAGAGTGCGGTGGAAAAGCGGTAATGGCGCGCCAGGACGGAATGCTGGTGTCCGCGTTCCACCCGGAGCTGACCGGCGATGACCGTGTGCACCGTTATTTCCTGAGCATGGTCGAGGAGGCCTCGTAGGACGGGCGCTCGCTGAGACAGGAGGAGAAGATGTCAGGACATTCCAAGTGGCATTCGATCAAGCACAAGAAGGGTGCCGCGGATGCCAAGCGCGGGCAGATGTTCAGCCGGCTCTCGCGGGCCATCATCGTTGCCGCGAAGGAGGGAGGCGGGAACCCCGACGCCAACTTCGCCCTGGCCAACGCCATAGAGAAGGCCAAGAGCTACTCCATGCCCAAGGAGAACATCGAGCGGGCCATAAAACGCGGCACCGGAGAGGGTTCCGGCGACGCGTTCGAGAAGATCGTCTACGAGGGGTATGCGGCCAACGGAGTTGCTATCATGGTGGATATCATGACCGATAACCGCAACCGGGCGGCGGCTGACATCCGGCGCATCTTCTCCCGCACCGGCGGCAGCCTGGGCACCTCGGGCTCGGTGGCGTGGATGTTCGAGAAGAAGGGGAACATCATCGTCAACAAGGACACCGGGGCGGACGAGGACGCGCTGCTGGAGACGGCGCTGGAGGCCGGCGCGGAAGACATGGTCACCGAGGACGAACACTGGGAGATCCTCACCGACGCTGAGTCGTTCCGCGGCGTGGTGAACGCCATCAAGGAAGCGGGGTTCGAAGTCGCATCCGCCGAGGTAACCATGCTGCCCCAGAACACGGTCGAGCTGGACAAGGACGCGGCGAAGAAGGTATTGCGCCTCGTGGACGCCCTGGAGGACCACGAGGACGTCCAGGAGGTCTACGCCAACTTCGACATCTCCGACGAGATCCTGCAGGAGCTATCAGAGGAGTAAGGCGCGTAACCACCGATGATTATTTTGGGCATCGACCCCGGGCTGGCCTCCACCGGATACGGGGTGGTCGAGAAAGTGGAGGGACGCCTGCGCCCCCTGGGTTTCGGGGGCATAGAGACCTCTCCCCGCCAGCAGTTGTCATCGCGTCTTGATAAGATCTACAACGGGGTCAAGGAGCTCATCGAGACCTACCATCCCGACCTCCTGGTGCTGGAGGAACTTTTCTTCAACACCAACGTCCGCAGCGCCATGGTGGTGGGGCAGGCTCGGGGAGGCATAATCCTGGCCGCGGCGCATTGCGGTATCGGGGTGGAGGAATACACCCCGCTGCAGGTCAAACAGACCCTGGTGGGCCACGGGCGCGCTGACAAGCGGCAGGTGGAGTTCATGGTGCGCACGCTGCTCCACATACGGGAGGACATCGGCTCGACGCATGCCAGCGACGCCCTGGCCCTGGCCATATGCCACGCGCACAGTGAGCGCATGCGCGGCCGTCTGGACGAGGCGCTTGGGGACAAGGATGCCCACAAGAAGCCCGCGCACAAGAAGCGGACGGTAAGGTGAGGCACCGGAAGCGTTGCTTTATCGCGCCGGAAGCCTGCCCGGACCGGCGGAAGTGAAAGGGACGGTGAGTTGATCGATTTCGTCGAAGGGGTGTTGGCCGAGAAGAGCGAGGATGGCGCCGTGGTCGCGGCCGGAAGCGTTGGGCTGGCACTCTTCGTCTCCCTTTCGACCCTGCAGAAGCTGCCGCCGGTGGGAAAGAAGGTCAAGCTGTTCAGCTACCTCCACGTCAAAGAGGACATCCTCCAGCTGTATGGGTTCTCTGACCGCGGCGAGAGGGATATCTTCCTCAAGCTCATCGCGGTGACCGGTGTGGGGCCGAAAGTGGCGCTGGCCGTTCTCTCCGCATACGACCCGGAAAGCTTCGTGCGCATCGTGGCCTCGGAGGACCTGGAGTCGATAACCGCCGTGTCGGGGGTGGGAAAGAAGAGCGGCCAGAGGATCATCCTCGAGCTGAAGGACAAGCTCGCCCCGCTCTCCGAAGAGCTGGGCTTCGGGGTGGGCGGTCCGGACGGCAGCGGCCCGGTACGGGAGGCGCGGGAGGCGCTCAAGGGGCTGGGCTACACAACCGCGGAGAGCAGCCGTGCCCTGGAGGGATATATGTCCGACGAGCCGAGCCTGGAGGACATGCTGAAATATGCCCTGAAGCGGCTGGGAGGGAGCAAGTAAGGTGAAGGACGACCGCGAGGAGATAACCGGGGACCTGGAGGTGGGGGAGGAGAGGCTGCTCGACCCCGAGGCCAGGGAGGACGAGCAGGAGTTCGACCTCACCCTGCGCCCCCGCTGGATAAGCGAGTTTATCGGACAGGACCGCATCCGCGAGCACCTGGAGATTTTCATCGCCGCGGCGAAAGAGCGCCAGGAGTCCCTGGACCACGTCATCCTCTCGGGCCCGCCCGGCCTGGGCAAGACAACCCTGGCGGGGATCATCGCCAACGAGATGGGGGTGGCCTGCAAGCAGACCTCGGGTCCTGCCCTGGAACGAGCGGGAGACCTGGCCTCTATCCTAACAAACCTCGAACCGGGTGACGTCCTATTCATAGACGAGATCCACCGCCTCAACCGCGTGGTCGAAGAGGTGCTCTATCCCGCCATGGAGGACTTCAAGCTGGATATCGTGGTCGGCAAGGGTCCCGCCGCCCGCTCTATCCGCCTCGACCTGCCGCCCTTCACCCTGGTGGGGGCGACCACACGCGCCGGGCTGCTGACCTCGCCACTGCGCGACCGTTTCGGCGTGCAGAGCCGCCTGGATTACTACGGCCAGGACGAGATCAAAGCCATCATCGAGCGCTCGGCACGCATCCTGGCGGTGGAGGTCGATGACGAGGGGGCGCGGGAACTGGCCCGGCGCTCCCGGGGCACGCCGCGCATCGCCAACCGCCTGCTCCGCCGCGTACGCGACTACGCCCAGGTGAGGGCCGAAGGAAGGATCGACTACCGGGTGGGTTGCGAGGCCCTGGCCC
The DNA here is from genome assembly GCA_040757835.1 of Actinomycetota bacterium. Lineage (NCBI taxonomy): Bacteria > Bacillati > Actinomycetota > Actinomycetota bacterium. The sequence continues at coordinate 121,237 of JBFLWJ010000002.1, read as the reverse complement.
TCTTCGAGGTCGACGAGATGGGACTGGACAAGGTGGACAAGATGATCCTCCACGCAATCATCGAGAAGTTCGGGGGCGGACCGGTGGGGGTGAACACCCTGGCCGTATCGGTGGGGGAGGAGATCGACACCATCGAGGAGGTCTACGAGCCTTATCTGCTGCAGGTGGGCCTGATGCAGCGCACCCCACGGGGAAGGATCGCCACCGAGAACGCCTACCGCCATCTCGGCCTGGGTAAAGAAAGCGGGGACACCCTTTTCTGATGCGCCGGATCATCGTCGATACCTGTTGTGGACCATGTGCCCTGCCGGCACTGCACCGCTTCGCGCCGCCCGCCTACGAGGCGCATTACCTCTTCTACAATCCCAACGTACATCCCTTCAGGGAATACCGGCGCAGGCTTGAGAGCTTCGAGGAGCTGATGGCGCAGGAAAAGCTCTCCTACAGCCTGGTGCCCTACGAGCCCGAGGAGTGGATCAGGGCGGTGGCTTTCCGCGAGGAGAACCGCTGCGAGATGTGCTACCGCCTGCGCCTGCGCAGGGCCGCCGACCTGGCCCTTGAAGAGGGGTACGAAGTCATCACCACCACCCTCTTCGCCAGCCCCTACCAGGACCACGAACTCGCCACGCTGCTGGGGCGGTCCATCTGTCGCAGCAGGGGCCTGGAGTTCTTGACCTGGGACGGCAGGGACGAGTACTACGGCGCCATGGCAACGGCGCGCGAACGCGGCATGTACACCCAGCCCTACTGCGGCTGCATTCTGAGCGAGTGGGAGCGCTATGACCGCGGCCGCAGCTCCACGCAAGAGGGTGAATAGCCGCCCATGCGCACAGACCTCTTCGACTACGAACTCCCCCCCGGACTCATCGCGCAGCGCCCCGCCGAGCGGAGGGAGGACTCCCGCCTCCTGGTGGTGGACTGCGTGAGCGGGGATATCGCGCACCGCAGCTTCCCCGACCTGGTGGATTATCTCGAGGCGGGGGACTGCCTGGTCCTCAATGCAAGCCGCGTACGCCATGCCCGCCTGCGTGGCCGCAAGCTCGAGGGGGGCGGGGAGGTGGAGCTGCTGCTGCTCTCTCCCGACCCCGACGGCACCTGGGCGGCGCTGGCCCGGCCGGCACGGCGCCTGCGTCCCGGCACCGAGGTTAGCTTCGGCGGGGGTGAACTGGTGGCGGAGGTGGTGGAGAAGAGTGACCGGGGGGAGCTGCGGGTGCGCATGCGGCCCGGGGAGCTGGCGGCCGTGGAAGCGGCGGTGGAGAGACTGGGGGAGATACCGTTGCCCCCCTACATAAGGGAGATGCCCCCGGACCCCGGGAGGTACCAGACCGTATACGCACGCGATGTCGGCTCGGCCGCGGCTCCCACCGCGGGGCTCCATTTCGAGGCCGCGACCCTGCACAGACTGGAGGAAAAAGGGGTCAGGACGGCCTTCCTTTACCTGGATGTGGGCCTCGACACCTTCCGCCCCATCAGCGAGGAGGAGATAGAGGGCCACCGCATCCATAGCGAGAACATGCGCCTGGACGCGGAGGCGTGCGAGACGATAAACGCCGCCCGAGGGGACGGGAGGATGGTGGTGGCGGTGGGGACGACGGTGGTGCGCGCCCTGGAGAGCGCGGCGGGCGAGGGCGGCGTGCAGCCGCGGCAGGGCGCCACGGACCTCTTCATCTACCCGGGCTACCGCTTCCGCGCCGTGGACTGCCTGCTCACCAACTTCCACATGCCGCGCTCCAGCCTGCTCGTGCTGGTATGCGCCTTCGCGGGCCGCGAGACGGTGATGGAAGCTTACCGGCAGGCGGCGGAGGAAGGTTACCGCTTCCTCAGTTTCGGGGACGCATGTTTCTTCCGCTACCCGGGCGCCCGCGGGGAGGGTTGAAGGAATGGCGGAAAGCTTCAGTTTCGAGATCACCGCGGGCGATGCGCGGTCGCGGGCGAGGCTGGGCCGCCTGCGTACCGACCGCGGCGAGGTGCAGACGCCCGCCTTCCTGCCCGTGGGGACCAGGGGGACGGTGAAGGCCATGGCGCCGTGGGAGCTGGAGGAGATAGGGTACGAGATGCTCCTGGCCAACACCTACCACCTCTACCTGCGACCAGGCTCCAGGCTGATAAGGGAAGCGGGAGGCCTGCACTCATTCATGGGCTGGCACGGACCGATCCTGACCGACAGCGGCGGGTTCCAGGTCTTCTCGCTATCTCCGACCCTGAGCGTGGAGGAAGAGGGCGTGCGCTTCCGCTCCGTATATGACGGCAGCGAGCACCTGCTGACGCCGGAGAAGGCGGTACGGGTCCAGGAGGAACTGGGCGCCGACGTGGCCATGATCCTCGACCACTGCGTGGCCTATCCCGCCTCCCGCGAGGAGGTGGAGGCGTCGGTGGGGCTGACCCTGAAGTGGGCCGAACGTTCCGTAGCCGCCCGCGCTCTTCCCCGGCAGGCCCTCTTCGGTATCGTGCAGGGCGGCGCCTACGGCGACCTGCGGGCGCGCAGCGCCGAGGAGACGGCCTGCCTGGGTTTCCCCGGCTACGGCATCGGGGGGCTGTCGGTGGGGGAGCCGCGCGAGGTCATGCTGGAGTGCCTGGAGGTGCAGACGGGGATACTCCCGGAGGACAGGCCCCGGCATCTCCTGGGTATCGGCGACCCCGAGGGGATAACCGCTGCGGTGGCGCTGGGCGTGGACCTCTTCGACTGCGTGCTGCCCACCCGCATGGCCCGCAACGGCGTGGCCATGACCCGTGGGGGCAAGCTCAACCTGCGCCATTCACGCTACCGCGGCGATCTCCGCCCCCTGGAAGACGACTGCCCCTGCCCCGCCTGTTCCGGCTTCACCCGGGCCTACCTCCGCCACCTCCACGGCCTCAATGAGATCATGGCCCACCGCCTGCTCACCTGGCATAACCTGGTCTTTATACGTTCGCTGATGCTCGATTGCAGAGCCGCGATCGAGGCTGGTAGAATGGTACAATTGGTCCGGCAGTGGAGTGGCTGGAACGGACGTATCCCCGGAGACTGAGGGGTAGAGTCATGGCAGACCATGGGAAGGTAGGTTGAGATGGGTGAATCGAGTTGGATGTCCATAATTCTCATCGTGGGCTTGATCGCCATATTCTATTTCATGCTCATCAGGCCGCAGCAGAAGCGCATGCGCCAACAGATGGACCTCATTAACAGCTTGCGCGCGGGCGACGACGTGATGACCTCGTCGGGTATCTACGGCACCGTCGTCGAGGTCGAGGAGGACAGCGTGATCCTCGAGATCTCTGATGACGTGCACATCAGGCTGGCCAAGAGCGCCATCGCTCGCACCTTCACCGTGCGCGAGGAGCCTGAGGACGAGGAGGAGGAAGAGGCGATAGAGGGGGAGACGGTGGAGGCTCCGGCGGAGGAAGGCGAGGAAGAGGCCGCGTCCCCCGAGGAACAAGGCTCTCCCAACGGCTCGTCGAAGAGAAAGTGAACGGTGGGTAATACAGGGAACTGGGTCGCTGGAGACCAGGACAAAGACGGAGGCGGGGATTGAAGACCGGTAAAGCGCTGGCGTTTCTGGCCATAGTTGTCGCCGTCCTCCTCGCCATGTATATACCGATAGTCATCGGCGGATGGAGCCCCAAACTGGGCCTCGACCTGGAGGGCGGGGTCAGCGTGACCCTGCAGGCCATAGGCGAAGTATCCGGCGAGCAGGTGGCCAAGGCCGCGGACATCGTCCGCAACCGCGTCGACGCCCTGGGGCTGGCGGAGCCGGTGGTGGCCGCGCTGGGCAACAACCGCATCCTGGTCCAGATTCCCGGCGTGCAGGACACGGAGAGGGTGCTGGGGATAATCGGCAGCACCGCCCAACTGCAGTTCCGCGAGGTGCTGGAGGTGATCCCCCCGGGAAGCGAGAACTACGACACCACCGAGGTGACCGTCCCCGACCCCGACGATACCGAGGCCTACCAGGCCCTCAAGGACCAGGAGATCGTGCTGGAGAAAGAGACCCCGGAAGGGGAGGTAGTCAAGTTCCGTCTGGGCCCCACCCGCCTCACCGGGGACATCATCGCTTCCGCCGACGCCGCCGTGGACCAGGAGAGCGGCGGGTACCGCATCCAGTTCAAGCTCACCGACGAGGCCACCCCCCAGTTCGCCGCCCTCACCCAGGAGCTGCAGGGAAGACAACTTGCCATCGTGCTCGACTATGCCATCGAGTCCTATCCCAGCGTCAAGGATGCCATAACCAGCGGCGAGGGAGAGATCACCGGCAACTTCACCCGCGAGGAGGCCCGCGACCTGGCCTTGGTGCTGAAGATAGGCGCCCTGCCGGTGGAGTTCGATCCCGATCCCCTGGTGGAGAACATCAGCGCTACCCTGGGGCGGGACTCACTGCGCCAGGGCCTCATCGCCGGGCTGGCCGGACTGATCCTGGTGGTGTTGTACATGCTCGTCATGTACCGGGGGCTGGGCGCCCTGACCACCCTTTCCCTCACCGTATTCGGGCTCCTTGTCTACGGCATCGTGACCCTGCTCGGACAGTTCATCGAATGGAACCTGACCCTGGCGGGCATCGCGGGCATCATCGTGTCCATAGGTATCTCGGCGGACTCCAGCGTGGTCTATTTCGAGCGCCTCAAGGAAGAAGTGCGCCTGGGAAAGACACTGCGCTCATCGGTGGACCGCGGCTTCAAGTCCGCCTGGCGGACCATGGTCACCGCGGACGCCACCACCTTCATCACCGCCTTCATCCTGTGGGTTCTGGCCTCCGGCTCGGTGAAGGGCTTCGCCTTCACCCTTGGCATCGCCACCATACTGGACCTCTTCATCATGTATCTCTTCACCCACCCCATGGTCTATTTCCTCTCGCGCCTCGAAATCTACAACAGGCCCCGTTTCGTGGGGGTTGGGCGCGAAGCACAGGGGAGTGAGGCCTGATGTACGTCCGCGGCAGGGAGGTGAAGTTCAACCTCATCGGCCCGCGGCCGTTCAGGCCGCCCAATGTCTACTGGTTTTCCATATCGGGGGCGCTCATAGTGCTCTCTCTCGTCGCCATCCTCGTCATGGGGATCAACCTTGGCATAGAGTTCGAGGGCGGCTACCTGCTCAAGGTGAGGCTGGAGAAGCCCGCCGACGTGGAGGAGGTCCGGGCCATCCTGGCCGAATACGCCGACCAGGGGCTCGAGGGGACCATCGTGCAGACGGGGGAGACGAAGGACGGGCCGGAGCTCATCCTGCGCATGCCCTACATAGAGGACTCCACGGTGCGCAACGAGACCATCGACGAGGTCAAAGCGCGCCTCGAGGAACTCTACGGCTTCGCGGACAAGGACGGCGACCAGGGCATCATCCAGGAGGAGCAGGTGGGATCGGAATGGGGGCGCGAGGTGAGCACCAAAGCCCTCATCGCCCTGGGGGTGTTCGTGGTCATCATCCTCATCTTTATCTCCCTGCGCCTGGAGTTCAAGATGGGCGTCGCGGGGATCATCGCCCTGGTGCACGACACCCTGATCACCGTGGGTATCTACGCGCTTACCGGGCGCCAGGTGACCCCGGTGACGGTCATCGCCTTCCTGACCATCCTGGGTTATTCCCTATACGACACCATCGTCGTCTTCGACCGCGTGGAGGAGAACGCCAACCTCATGGCACGGGCCGGCAAGGTATCCTACGCTGACATCGTCAATGAGAGCGTCAACCAGACCCTGCTGCGTTCCATCGGCACCACCCTCACCACCTTGCTCCCCATCATCACCATCCTCATCTTCGGTGGCGAAACCCTTAAGGACTTCGCCTTCGCGCTCCTGCTCGGCGTCTTCCTCGGGGCCTATTCCTCCGTCTTCCTGGCCTCTCCCATCCTGGCCATCTGGAAGGAGAGGGAGCCGCGCTACGCCGCCGTGCGCGAGAAGGTAGAGTCCAAAGGAGCGCGGGAAGCCATCCTCGTGACCGGCAAGGCCGCCGCGGACAGGCAGAAGGCGGCGGTTGCCGAACCGGAGACTGAGGAGGTTAAGCCGAAGGCGGCGGCGGAGGCGGGGAACAAGGCCAAACCGGCTTCCAAACCCGCGGCTTCATCCGCGCAGCGCAAGAAGGCCTCCACCACCCGGGGCCCCAGCAGCGGCAAGAAAAAAAAGAAGAAGAAGAAGAGATAACCCCGTACCGTCTCCCATCTAGTCATGGCGGCTGCTCATATGGCAGTATCAGATGTAGTGGAGGTATTCCGTCGATAGACGGTGGGAGGAGCCGCATTGTCCCAGTCCATCGACTCGCTCATCCAGAAGGTGCGCTCTTATAACGGCAAGGGCGACACCAGGTTGATCCGCGAGGCCTACGAGTTCGCGCGCACCCACCACGCCGACCAGTTGCGGCGCAGCGGGGAGGAGTTCATCCTCCACCCCGTGGGGGTAGCCCAGATCCTGGCCGATATGCAGATGGACGAGACCACCCTGGCCGCGGCCCTCCTCCATGACGTGGTCGAGGACACCGACATCTCCCTGGAGGAGGTCAAGCGCAAGTTCGGCCCCGCCGTGGCGGAGATCATCGACGGCGTGACCAAGCTGGACCGCATCTCCTTCGCCAACCGTGAGGAGGCGCAGGCCGAGAACTTCCGCAAGATGTTCGTGGCCATGGCCCGCGATATCCGCGTGGTCATCATCAAGCTGGCGGACCGCCTGGACAACATGAAGACCATCGGGCACCTGTCGGAGGACAAGCAGCGCGAGAAGGCCCGCGAGACCCTGGAGATCTACGCCCCCCTGGCCCACCGCCTGGGCATCTCGCAGCTGAAATGGCAGCTGGAGGACCTCTCCTTCGCCACCCTCTATCCATTGCGCTTTCAGGAGATCGTGCAGATGGTCAACCAGCGCCGCCCCGAGAGGGAGGACTATATAAAGATAGTCGAGAGGGACCTGCAGGCACAGCTCAAGCAGGCGCACCTCAAAGCGGAGATTGAAGGTCGCGTCAAACACTACTACAGCATCTACACCAAGATGAAGGAGCAGGGCAAACAGTTCGACGAGATCTACGACCTCTTCGCGGTGAGGGTCATCGTGGGGTCCAAGGAGGACTGCTACACCGTCATGGGCATCGTGCACTCCCTGTGGCATCCGGTGCCGGGGCGCATCAAGGACTACATCGCCAAGCCGCGTTACGGCATCTACCAGAGCCTGCACACCACGGTCATAGGACCCCAGGGAAAACCCCTGGAGATACAGATACGCACCCAGGACATGCACCGCACGGCGGAGTACGGCATCGCTTCCCACTGGCGCTACAAGGAGGCCCAGCGCTCCCAGGAACGCATACGCGAGCGCCTGGCTTGGATAAAGCGCATCGTGGAGTGGCAGCGCGACCTGGCCGACCCGCAGGAGTTCATGGAGAGCCTGAAGATAGACCTCTTCGAGGACGAGGTATTCGTCTTCACCCCCAAGGGCGATGTCATCGACCTCCCGAGCGGGTCGACCCCCATCGACTTCGCCTACTCCATCCACACCGAGATAGGCCACCGCTGCGTGGGGGCGAAGGTAAACGACCGTCTGGTGCCCCTGGAGTACAAACTGCGCAACGGCGATATCGTATCCATCATCACCTCCAACACCTCCCCCGGCCCCTCCAAGGACTGGTTGAACATCGTGCAGACGGCCAGGGCCAAGACCAAGATAAGGCAGTGGTTCTCAAAGGAAAGGCGGGTGGAGGATACCCAGGAGGGCAAGGAGGTGCTGGTAAAGACCATGCGCAAGTCCCGCCTGCCCGTCCAGAAAGTCCTGGGTTCCGACATCCTGGACGGGATCGCCCGCGAGGAGTACGGATTCATCAGCATCGACGACCTCTATGCCAGCATCGGCGCGGGCAAGACCTCAGCCCTGCAGGTGGTGAACCACGTCACCACCCGCCTGGGGCCGGAGGACCGGCCCGTGGAGGAGCCCGTGACCATGCCGCGAAAGCGCCGCCGCCCCCTCGCCTACACCAAGGGGGTGAAGGTGGAGGACGTGGACAACGTGCTGGTGCGCATCGCCCACTGCTGCAACCCGGTCCCCTACGATGCCATCATCGGGTTCGTCACCCGCGGGAGGGGCGTATCGGTGCATCGCGCCGATTGTCCAAACGCGGCGCACATGGCGGAGCAGGACTACCGCAGGATCGAGGTCAGCTGGGACACGGAGCAGCCCACCTCCTTCCAGGTGGAGATATGCGTTGAGGCCATGGACCGGCCGCGCCTGCTGCGGGACATCACCACTATCATGGGGGAGTACCACGTGAACATCATATCGGCCACCATGAACATAACCCGCGAGAACGTGAACATGAGCCGCTTCGTCTTCGAGCTCTCGAACATCGCTCACCTCGAGGACATCCTGCGAAACATCCGCAAGGTGGACTCTGTCTTCAACGCTTACCGGGTGGTGCCGGGGAGGATGTCATGGGTGCCGTCGTCGTGAACCGCGGCGGGAGGACGGGGGATCGCGCATGAGGGCACTGGTGCAGCGGGTAACGAAATGCGAGGTGCGCTCGGGAGGCGAGGTCATCTCGTCCACCGGGCCGGGGCTGCTGGTGCTGTTGGGCGTGTCCACAGACGATGGCGAAGCCGACGTCGATCTCATCGTGGGCAAGGTCGTCAACCTGCGCGTCTTCGACGACGAGGAGGGCAAACTCAACCTCTCCCTGGCCGATACGGGCGGAGAGGTAATGGTGGTCTCCCAGTTCACCCTCTACGGCGACACCCGTAAGGGCAGGCGCCCTAGCTACACAAGAGCGGCTCCCCCCGCGCAGGCGGAGCAGCTCTACGAAATGGCCTGCGAGAGGTTCGCGGCCGCCGGGTTTACCACCGGTCGGGGGGTCTTCCAGGCCCACATGGAGGTGGAGCTGACCGGCGACGGCCCCGTGACCCTGCTCCTGGAGAGCTGACAGGGGTCTGGTCTCGGATACCGAGCGGCCTCGAGCAGCCCGGAAGGGCCGGAATACCGCCCCTGTCGCGGTCCCTTCATCGTGAGCTCTCGATATTCGAGACACGACCCCCTATAATTTACGCATGTTTCTAGAGTGCCTGACCATAGGGATGCTTGCCACCAACTGTTACATCGTAGCGGCGGGCAGGGGTTCGCCCGCCGTGGTGATCGACCCCGCCGGGGACGTGAAGGGCATCGTCGCGCGCCTTCGCAAGGCGGAGCTGCGATGCGTAGGCATCCTGTGCACCCATGGCCACGTGGACCACATTGCGGGTGCGGGACCGCTCAGCGAGGCAGTGGGAGTGGCCGTTTATGTCCACGAGGCGGATGCCGCGGCCTTGGGCAGTCCACGCACCAAGCTCATGGGCCTCACGGGAGGGACCATGGCCACGCGTCCCCGGCAGGTGGACTACCTGGATGACGGCGACCGCGTCGAGGTGGGAGATATCACCCTGGAGGTCCTGCACACCCCCGGCCACACACCGGGAGGTATCAGCCTCTATACCCCCGGGTATCTCTTCTGCGGCGACCTCATCTTCCAGGGCTCTATAGGCAGGACGGACCTGCGCGGCGGTTCGCTGCGGGAACTGCTGCGGGCCGTACAGGAGAAAGTATGGGACCTGCCCGACGCTACACGCATCCTGCCGGGGCACGGGCCGACGACCACCCTGGGCGAGGAGAGAAGGCACAACCCGTTCCTGCGTGACCTGGGAACGTCCCGGACCGGATATATGTGAGGGAGGGAGGATTGGATATCCAGGCCCCCAAGGGAACCACGGACATACTGCCGCCAGACAGCGACGGCTGGCGCAGCGTGGCGGAGGTCGGGACTGCGCTCTTCCGCACCTACGGCTACCGCGAGATCATCCTCCCCATCATGGAGTACACGGAAGTCTTCTCGCGCGGTATCGGTCTGGGTACGGACATCGTCCAGAAAGAGATGTTCACCTTCACCGACAAGGGCGGCCGCAGCCTCACCCTGAGGCCTGAGGCCACGGCCGGAGTGGCGCGCGCCTTCACCCAGCACCACCTGGAAGCGGCTGGACTGCCGGTGAAACTATACTACCAGGGGCCCATGTTCAGGCACGAGCGCCCGCAGGCGGGGCGCTACCGCCAGTTCAGCCAGTTGGGGGTGGAACTAATCGGCTCGCCCTATCCCGGCGCCGACGCGGAGGTGATCGTCCTCTGCGCCGCGTTCTTCCGCGCCCTGGGCATTGCAGTGGACCTGGTCGTGAACAGCGTGGGCGACGCCGAGTGCCGTCCCGTTTACGTAAAGGCATTGCGGGAATACCTGCGGGAGCGGAGGGACCTCCTGTGCGGTGACTGTGCTCGACGGGAGGAGGAGAACCCCCTGCGGGTGCTGGACTGCAAGGTTGAGGGCTGCGCGGAGGTCATCGCGGGAGCGCCGGGCCTGGAGGGATTCCTCTGCGGGGCATGCCGTGAGCACCAGGGCGAGGTGGAGGGCCTCCTGGGAGCGGTGTCGCTTCCTTATCGGCGAGACGGTCGCCTGGTACGGGGGCTCGATTATTACACCCGCACCGTATTCGAGTTCCAGGACCCGAGGCTGGGCGGGCAGAACACCCTGGCGGCGGGGGGCAGGTACGACGGCCTGGTGGAGGAGCTGGGGGGAAGGCCGACCCCGGCGACGGGGTTCTCCATCGGCTTGGAACGGGTGATGCTGGCGGGCCCGCGGCTAGAGGAGAGCGACGATGGCGGCGTGTTCGTCATGGCCATAGGGGAAAGGGCCAGGGAAAAGGCCTTCACGGTCGTACAGGAGCTGCGTGAGGGTGGACTGCGTGCCGACCTCGACCACCTGCGGCGCAGTCCAAAAGCGCAGATGCGCGAGGCCGACCGCGGCGGGTTCGCCTGCAGCGTTATCATCGGTGACGATGAACTGGATGGCGGGTTCTACACCCTGCGGGACATGCGCGCCGCCGCCCAGGAGCGCGTGCGGGCCGAGGAGTTACTGGAGAGGGTAAGAGAGCGCCTGGCGGGCCCAGGCACCTGAGGAATGGGATAATATGGCAAAGAATGACTGGGAAAAGCGCACGCGATACTGCGGAGAGTTGAGGGCGGGCGACGTGGGAAAGGAAGTGGTCCTCAACGGATGGGTGCAGAGGCGGCGCGATCACGGCGGGGTGATCTTCATCGACCTGCGTGATGTGAGCGGGCTGGTGCAGGTGGTCTGCAACCCGGTCCTGAGTGAGCAGGCCCATAAAGCCGCGGGAGAAGTGCGCGGAGAGTACGTGCTCTCCTGCCGTGGCGCGGTCAGGGCTCGCCCAGAGGAGTCGGTAAACCCCAAGCTCCCCACGGGGGAGGTAGAGGTCCTGGCGGAGGAGCTGGCCGTCATCACCACCTCCGTCACTCCGCCCTTCGAGATCGAGGAGGACTCGGACGTGGACGAGGCTCTGCGCCTGCGTTACCGCTATCTCGATATCCGGCGGCCAGACCTGCGTGATGCCCTCATCATGCGCAGCCGGGTAACGGGGGAGGTGCGCAGATACCTGGCCGCCCGGGGTTTTCTAGAGATCGAGACCCCCATCCTCACTAAGAGCACTCCCGAGGGGGCCCGCGACTTCGTGGTGCCCTCGCGGTTGCAACCGGGCAGCTTCTATGCCCTCCCGCAATCTCCGCAGCTCTTCAAGCAGCTGTTAATGGTGGCCGGACTCGACCGCTACTACCAGATCGCGCGCTGCTTCCGCGACGAGGACATGCGTGCCGACCGCCAGCTCGAGTTCACCCAGATAGACCTGGAGATGTCCTTCGTGGAGCCGGACGATATCATGAACCTGATGGACGAGATGTTCGCGCACCTCTTCCGCGAGACACTGGGCACCGAACTGGGCCTGCCGATCCCCCGCATGACCTGGCATGAGGCCATGGACCGCTACGGCAGCGACCGTCCCGATACGCGCTACGGCATGGAGATACGCGACTTCTCCGCCGTCTTCGCGCGGAGCGAGTTCAAGGTCTTCCGTACCGCCCTGGAGGGCGGTGGAAGGGTGCGCGGCTTCAAGGTGGACGGTCTGGCATCTCCGCCCCGCCGTGAGCTGGACGGTCTGGTGGAGGAGGCCCAGCGCCTCGGCGCATCGGGACTGATATGGATGGTGCGAGAGGCCGAGGGACTTCGCTCCCCGGTGGCCAAGTACTTGACCGCCGGGGAGATGGAAGGACTGCTGCGCGAGGCCAGTATGGAGGAGGGGCAGGTCCTGCTGATGGCGGCCGGCGCCGGCGAGATCGGCCAGGTCCTGGCCGGCTTGAGGGACTATTGCGCACGGCGCTTTGCCCCCCCGCCGCAGGAGAGGTTCTCGCTCGTGTGGGTAACCGATTTCCCTCTCTTCGAGTGGGACGGAGAAGAGAAGAGATACAAGAGCAACCATCACCCTTTCACCTCTCCCTCCCGCGACTGCCTGGACTTCCTGGAAGAGAGGCCCCTGGAGGTGAACTCCGACTCCTACGACATGGTGCTAAACGGCATCGAGCTGGGTGGCGGCAGCATCAGGATCCACGATGCCGAGGTGCAGGACCGCGTCTTCCGCATCCTGGGGCTTTCGCAGCAGGAGGCGCAGGAGAAGTTTGGCTTCCTGTTGGAGGCGCTGCGCTATGGCCCGCCGCCCCACGGCGGCATCGCCTACGGCCTGGACCGCATCGTCATGCTCATGGCCGGCAGGGACTCCATACGGGACGTCATCGCCTTCCCGAAGACCCAGTCGGGGGCCGACCTTCTGAGTGGCGCTCCGGATGCCGTCTATCCCGATCAGCTCAAAGAGCTGCGGCTGCGGCCCATATAAGGTATGCGGGGAACAGGGGTGGCCATGGAGGTGACCATAGCGAGATATACCGGCTTCTGCCCGGGGGTGAGAAGGGCTATCAAGATAGCCGGAGAGACGCTCGAGAAAGCCGAGGGAAAGGTCTATACCCTGGGCCCCATCATCCACAACCCCCAAGTGGTCAAGGAGCTTGAAGAAGAGGGCCTGGAGATACTCCCCGAGGATACCGAGGAACTGCAGGACTACTACCTGGCAGGGAGCAGCGTGGTCATCAGGTCCCACGGTATCCCCCCCAAGCTATCGGAGTTCCTGAGGGAGAGGGGTGCGAACCTGGTCGACGCCACCTGCCCCACGGTGAAGAAGGCCCAGAAGGCGGCCATGCGGCTGGCGGGGGAGGGCTACAAGCTGTTCATCATCGGCGATGTCGGACATCCGGAGGTCAAGGCCATCCTCGGTCACATCAACGGGGAGGCCGCGGTCATAAGGGACTCCCACGAGCTGAGGCATTGGTGGGAGCACAACACCCGCAGAGTGCGCAAGGTGGGGCTCATCGCCCAGACCACCGTGGACCTCCTCACCTTCCGCAGCCTCATCGACGGGCTCATTAACGAGGTGCCCGAGCTCATCCGTGAAGTGCTGGAGATAAAACTCATCAACACCCTGTGCCGCAACACCCTGGCCCGCCAGACCGAGGCCTTGCAGCTGGCCCTGGCCAACGATTTCGTCCTGGTCATGGGCGGCAGGAACAGCTCGAACACCGAGTTCCTGCGCAAGATATGCGAGGCGACCGGCACCCCCACCCTCAAGGTGGAGACCGCCGAAGAGCTGGACGTGTCCAGCCTCGCGGGCGTCAGGAAACTGGCTATCCTGGGCGGGACTTCTACTCCCAGGACTTTCGTTGAGGAAGCGCGGCGGAAGCTCCTCTTGTGAGCGACCCTAACGCTTGACGCGACAATATTTCGGGCATCCGAAAAATATTTACATGAACCCCAGCGATTATGTTATAATCCTTCGCTGGATGAAAAATTTCGCACTACATCTGGACCAGGGGAGGGGGACCGGGAGAGGTCACCCCTTTTTGATGAAAGGAGACAGCAAATGACGCACCATGATGGGCAGGAAGCCGACAAGAGAACCATCCTCTACCCGCCGGAAGAACTTAGCAAAAACGCCTATATCAAGAGCATGGAAGAATACCGGGAGATGCACAAGCGCTCCGTCGAGGACACCGACGCTTTCTGGAGCGAGATGGCCGAGACCCTGGCCTGGTACAAGAAATGGGACAGTGTCTATAACTGGGACCCCAAGGAGTGCAAGTGCGAGTGGTTCGCCGGCGGAAAGATCAACGTATCCTACAACTGCCTGGACCGCCACGTCGACGCTGGCAAGGCCGACAGAGTGGCCATCATATGGGAGCCTGACGAACCCGGCGAAGGCAGGATTTACACCTACGGGCAGCTGCTGGATGAGGTCAGCAAGTTCGCCAACGTACTGAAGAAATACGGTATCAGGAAGGGTGACCGTGTATGCATCTACCTCCCCATGATCCCGGAACTCCCCATCGCCATGCTTGCGTGCACCCGCATCGGGGCCATCCACAGCGTGGTCTTCGGCGGGTTCTCTTCCGACGCCCTCCGGGACCGCATCCTGGACAGCGACTGTAAGAGCTTGGTCTGTGCCGACGTCGGTTTCCGCAGCGGCAAGACCGTGCCCCTGAAGAAGAGCGCCGATGCATCCCTCGAGGAGTGCCCTGGTGTCGAGAACGTTTTCGTGGTCAAGCACGGTGATGGCGATGTGGACATGGTCTCCGGACGCGACCACTGGTGGCACGAGGAGCTGGCCGCCGCCGACATCACCGCCGACTGCCCTCCCGAGGAGATGGACTCCGAGGACCCGTTGTTCATCCTCTACACCAGCGGCAGCACCGGCAAACCCAAGGGCGTGCTGCACACCACCGCGGGATACCTGCTCCACACCTCGCTCTCGCTGAAATGGATCTTTGACATCCACGAGAACGACATCTGGTGGTGCACGGCGGATATCGGGTGGGTGACCGGACACAGCTATATCGTCTACGGTCCCCTGGCAAACGGCTTCACCGAGGTCATGTTCGAGGGCGTGCCCACCTATCCCGAGCCCGACCGCTTTTGGAAGGTGGTGGAGAAGCACAAGGTGACCGTCTTCTATACCGCTCCCACGGTCATCCGCTCCCTCATGAGGGAGGGCGAGGACTGGACCAGGACGGCCGACCTCTCCTCCCTGAGGGTCCTGGGCACGGTGGGTGAGCCCATCAACCCCGAAGTGTGGTTGTGGTACTACGACCATATAGGCAAAGGAAGGTGCCCCGTCATGGACACCTGGTGGCAGACGGAGACCGGTGGCATACTCATCACTCCCCTGGCGGGAGCCACCCCCATGAAGCCTGGTTCCGCCAGCTTTCCCTTCTTCGGCGTGGACCCGGTGATCCTCAACCAGGACGGCAAGGAGGTCGAGGCCGACGACAGCGGCTTTCTCTGTATCCGCAAGCCTTGGCCGGGCATGATGCGCACAGTCTACGGCAACCACGAGCTGTTCATAAACACCTACTGGACCATGTTCCCCGGACTGTACGTGACCGGTGACGGATGCCGGAAGGACGCGGACGGCTTCTACTGGCTGCAGGGGCGCATCGACGACGTCATCAACGTCTCCGGGCACCGCATCGGGACCGCCGAGGTGGAGAGCGCGCTCGTCAGCCACGAGTACGTCTCCGAGGCGGCCGTGGTGGGCATGCCCCACGACATCAAGGGCCAGGGCATATACGCCTACGTCACCCTCAAGGCGGAGTACGAGGGGCTGGACGAGGACGAGGTACGCAAGGCGCTGGTGGCTCACACCCGCAAGGAGATCGGGCCTATCGCCACCCCGGACGTCATCCACTTCACGCCCGCGCTTCCCAAGACGCGTAGCGGGAAGATCATGCGCAGGATCCTGCGCAAGATCGCCGAGGGCACCTCGGACACCCTGGGCGACACCAGCACCCTGGCCGACCCCTCGGTGGTGGATTCTCTCATCGACGGCAACAAGGAACTGACAGGCAAATAAAGGCATCGGTTAAAGCAAGGTAGGGAGAAAAGGAGAGTGAGAGATGGCAGATGACGTCAAGTTGGCCAATCCGGCGGTCCTGGGGCTTACGTGCTTCGGGCTCACCACGATGCTGCTCAACCTGCACAACGTGGGCATCATCGATGGTTTCGACACCGCCATCATGGGACTTGGGCTGTTCGTGGGCGGACTGGCCCAGGTTTTCGCGGGCATTATGGAGTTCAGGAAGGGCAACAGCTTCGGTACCGCAGCATTCATCGCTTATGGTACCTTCTGGATCAGCCTGGTCTTCGCGGTCCTAGCAAGCGGGCCGCTGGCCTGGGGCGTGCTCGTGCATACACAGGGCCTGGCCTGGTACCTGCTGCTGTGGGGAGTCTTCACAGCGTTCATGACGGTGGGGACCTTCAAGGTGAACCGCGTCCTGCAGTTCATCTTCATCACTCTCACCGCGCTCTTCGTTCTGCTGGCTATCTGCAACTGGGCGGAGATCAAGGCTGGAGAGGGACTGATGGTCGTTGCGGGTATCCTCGGTATCTGCACCGGTTTTGCCGCCCTCTACCTGGCCATGGCAGAACTGCTGAACGAGATGTACGGCAGGACCATACTTCCCATCTGGCCGATGGGGGAAAAGGAGGCCTACAAGAGGCCGGAGGACCTTTGACGAGCGGAACGCATAGATAGCCGCTGGAATATAAGAGCGGCCGGAAGGCGGGAACCCGCCCCGGCCGCTTTTCCATGGACATAACGACAAGCGATCCCCCGCCATACCATGTCCCGCTGTCTCCATCTCTATATGGGAATTATACTGATAGAATGGTATCGCACCCGGAGCGTTGAAGCTGGCGCCCCTCGAGGCAGTAGTCGTAGCCAGAGACCAAGTCGCCTGCCATCCATTAGGCGGAGCATGAAGAGGGAGAACCGAGATGGAGAGGATCCAACGCTTATTAGCGGAGATGCAGGAACGCTACCCGGATAAGCTCTTGCCCGAGAACCGAATCTTCGAGCATATACCACGGGGAGCGCATCTCTTTATCGGTACCGGCTGCGGCGAGCCCCAGCACCTGGTCAGTTCCCTGGCCGAATACGTGGCGAAGAACCCCAAGGCCATGTTCGACGTCGAGGTGTTTCACGTCTGGACCCTGGGGGTGGCACCGTACGCCGACGACAAGTTCCAGCGCAACTTCCGCCACAACTCCTTTTTCATCGGGGACAACACCAGGGGCGCGGTGAACGAGGGCCTGGCGGATTATACGCCGATCTTCCTCTCCCAGGTGCCGGACCTCTTCCAGAAAGAGCTGATACCCATCGATGTGGCTCTCGTGCAGACCTCGCCCCCGGACCGCAATGGCTATTTGAGCCTCGGAGTGAGCGTGGATATCACCAAGGCGGCCGTGGAGAAGGCCTCACTGGTCATCGCCCAGGTGAACGCCTATATGCCCCGTGTCCACGGAGACACCTTCATCCATATCGAGGACGTGGATTACATGCTGGTCCACGACGAACCGCTCCTCGAGTACCAGCCGGTTATATCGGACGAGCTGGCGGACCAGATCGGGAAGTACGTCGCGCGGCTGGTTGAGGACGGAGACACCATCCAGGTCGGTTACGGCAGCATCCCCAACGCCATCCTCGCCAACCTGGAGGACAAGAGACACCTGGGCGTGCACACGGAGCTGGTGAGCGACGGCATCGTCAACCTCATAAAGAAGGGGGTCATCGACAATACCCGCAAGACCATCGACCGTGGCAAGACGGTGGCCACCTTCAGCATGGGGTCGCAGGACACCTACGCCTTCCTCGACGACAATCCGAGCATCGAGTTCAGGACCATCGACTATACCAATAACCCACTCATCATAGCCCAGCAGAGGAACATGGTCGCCATCAACAGCGCGTTGGAAATAGACCTCACCGGACAGGCCTCCGCGGAATCGCTTGGCAGGGTGTTTTACAGCGGGATAGGCGGACAGGCCGACTTCATGCGCGGGGCGGTACTGGCGCCCGGAGGCATGAGCATCCTGGCGCTGCCCTCCACCGCAGAGCACGGAGAGGTATCGAGGATACTTCCCATGATCAGGGAGGGGGCAGGGGTGACCCTGAACCGCGGAGACGTCCACTACGTGGTCACCGAATACGGCATCGCCTACCTCCACGGCAAGAACGTGCGGGAGAGGGCCATGGAACTCATCGCCATCGCCCACCCCAAGTTCAGGCCGTGGCTGATCGGGGAGGCCAAACTCAACAAGATGATCTATATTGACCAGGCGTTCATACCCGGTGAGGCAGGAGAATACCCGGAGGACCTGGAGATCTACCGCACCACGGGCGGAGGGGTAGAGGTGCTGTTCAGGCCGGTGAAGATAAGCGACGAGCCCCTGCTCAAGGACTTCTTCTATTCCCTGTCGGACAAGAGCCTCTACCGCAGGTTCGTGTCGACCCGACAGGACATGCCCCATGACCGCCTGCAGGACTTCGTTGTCATAGACTACACCAGAGAGATCGTCATCCTTGCGATGATCGCCGGAGAGGACAGGGAGATGCTGGCGGGCGTGGGGCAGTACAGCGTCAACCCCGGCACTCACCACGCGGAGGTAGCCTTCGTGGTAAGGGACGAGTACCAGAACCAGGGTATCGGGACCGAGCTCCTCTCCTATCTCACACAGCTCGCCAAGAGGCAGGGGCTGCACGGGTTCACGGCAGAGGTCCTGGCCGAGAACAAGCCCATGATGCACGTCTTCGAGCAGGCCGGTTTCGATATCGAGAGATCGGTCACCGCCGGGGTGTACGAGCTGACCATGAGCTTCAGGGATTAGCCCGAGATCGCCGGCGACGATCTTCGCCGCTGCATATCCGGCCCGGCGACAAGGCTGGTCGTCGTCGCAAGACTCCTCCGAGCACCTTGCTCGCTGGGCAAGTGCCTGCACAGACGAAGGCGGCGGTCATCGCGGCGATCTCGGGCTGGGAGGTTTCCTATAGGCGACGCCCGGAAGGGCAACCCCTTATTGGCTACGATCGACGCACGTTTGGCCGCCGCGCCCGACCTGGTAGTTCTCGGGCTCGTGGTCATGCAGACGAAAGGCCGCCCGAACACCATGACATTTCGGGCTGGTCAGAGTAACCTCATCTTTGGCGCACTGTGATAACATGGTGTCAAGGACAGATGTTTCGGGCCCGACCTTGTGCGTTTTGCGCCGTGGGTTATCGTTGAGCCAACACTTCGATCTTGGGAACCGTTTTCCGAGGGTGGACGCAACGCCCCGAACCCGGGTTGGGGACTGCGGAGACCGGAGGTAGGTGCCCACCTGCGAGGACGCAGGTTCATGGTAACGGCGTTGACGGCAAGGTGGAGCCCATTTTCTATGATCATCATATCATCATCACGGCATATAATGGATGCGCAGGCTGTCTGCACAGGAGGAAGGCATCGCTTTGGACCTCTTCGAAGCAGCTCGGGAGGATATCCAGCGCAGAGAGGCGCCCCTCGCCATGCGCATGCGCCCGCGTGACCTGGAGGAGTTCATAGGCCAGGACGCGGTGGTGGGCGAGGGTACCTATCTGCGGCGGGCCATCGAGGAGGACCGGCTGCAGACGGCGATATTCTGGGGACCTCCCGGCTCCGGAAAGACCACCCTGGCCGCCATCGTCGCCAACCTGTCCCAGGCCCATTTCCAGCAGATCTCCGCGGTGACCAGCGGGGTTGCGGAGGTACGGAAGATCATCTCGGAGGCAGAGGACCGGCTGGGTATGGAGGGGCGCCGTACCATCCTCTTCATCGACGAGATCCACCGTTTCAACAAGGCGCAGCAGGACGCCCTGTTGCCGGCCGTAGAACTGGGCACCATCGTGCTCATCGGGGCAACCACGGAGAACCCCTATTTCGAGGTGAACTCGGCCCTGGTTTCGCGGTCCAAGATCTTCCGGCTCGCCCCCCTCAGCGAGGAGGATATCCGCCTGGTCGTGGAGAGGGCTCTCACGGACAGCGAGAGGGGGCTGGCTGGGCTGGAGCTGATGGTCGAGGAAGAAGCCCTCGAACATATCGTGGGTATGGCGGGAGGGGATGCGCGGGTAGCCCTGAACACCCTGGAAGCTGCCGCGCTGCTGGCCGTTGATGTGGGGGGGAAGAGACGGGTGAACCTCGTCACGGCGGAGGAGGCCGCCCAGCGTAAGGCGCTGCTCTACGACAAGTCCGGAGACAGCCATTACGATACCGTCTCCGCCTTCATCAAGTCCATGCGCGGATCTGATCCTCATGCGACGGTGTATTGGCTGGCCCGCATGCTCTATGCTGGAGAGGACCCGAGGTTCATAGCGCGGCGCATGGTCATCCTGGCCTCGGAAGACATCGGCCTGGCGGACAGCAATGCCCTCGTGGTCGCAGACGCGGCGGCACGGGCGGTGGAGTTCGTCGGAATGCCGGAATGCCGGCTCAACCTGGCCCATGCGGCGCTCTACCTGGCGCTGGCCCCCAAGAGCAACTCGGCGATCAGAGCCATCGGTGCCGCGACCGCCGAGGTCGAGAGAGGTCAGACTCCCCCTGTTCCCGCTCATCTGAGGGATTCCAGCTACCGGGGCGCCAAGGCCCTGGGCCATGGATCGGGTTATCTATATCCCCACGATCACCCGGGGAATTTCGTCCCCCAGCGCTACCTTCCGGAGGGCCTGGAGAGGAGCGAGTTCTACTCACCCGGCGATGGAGGCGAGGAGAAGGGCCTGGTGGAGAGGTGGAAAGAGCGCACAGAACCCAGATGACGTGTCCATTTGACACCCCGGAAGAGCGGGTGCTATCCTCGAAAACGTTGTAAATACCAGCATATTCAGGAGAAATGTATGTATTCCGACAAGGTCATAGAGCATTTTCAGAACCCGCGCAACGTTGGGGAGATCCCCGAACCAGACGGGGTCGGAAAGGTCGGCAGCGAGGTCTGTGGAGACGTGATGGAGGTCTATATCAGGGTCTCGGAAGGGCGTCTCGAAGACATCAAGTACAAGACCTTCGGGTGTGGGGCCGCGGTGGCCTCCGGGAGTATGGGCACGGAAATGGTGAAGGGAAAGACGCTGGAGGAGGCCATGCTCATCACGGACCAGCAGGTGGCGGACGCCCTCGACGGTCTGCCGGAGGAGAAACTACACTGCTCCAATCTTGCGGCCGAGGGTATCCGGGCAGCCATAGATGACTATCTATCCAGGCGCGGCGATGATAGGAACGGGATATAGGAGGGCTTGAGGGGATGGGGAACGTCGCGGCGCTGGTCTGCGCGGTTTCATTCGCGGTATTGATGCTGGCCCTGGTCATCGTGGTGTTGAAGCTCGCGAGGACCATGGCCATCACCAACGGGATCCTCGACGATATCCGCAAGGAAGCCCTGCCGCTCATGGGCAGGATCCAGACCACTATGGACCATATTAATAACGAGATGGGCTACGTGGATGGAGTGCTCAAGTCGGTGGAAAAGGTCGCCGCGCGGGCAAACCATATGACCCAGACCGCGCAGTCCCTGATAACTTCTCCTCTGGTGAGGGTGGTAAGCCTGGGGTTGGGAGTGCAGAAGGCCTTGGGCATTGCGCCGGCAGGTAAGGACAGAGGCGAGCCCGCGGGAGGTAGCGAGCGCGAATAGGCCGGTGGCCCTTCGTTTATCCTCTGGATACTGCGCGCCAGTACCTTGCGCACAAACGGTTGACGGCAGAGGCGGGACGATCACGGAGTGGGAGGGTAGACCTTGAGAAGTGACGAGATCAGGGCCGGTTTCCTGGACTTCTTCCAGGAAAGAGGCCACCGTATGGTCAAGAGCTCGTCGCTCATACCCGACGACCCGACTCTACTGGTCACCAACGCGGGCATGGTGCAGTTTAAACCATATTTCCTGGGGAACGTGAAACCTGATTTCGCCCGCGCTACCACATGCCAGAAGTGCGTGCGTACCACCGATATCGAGAGGGTGGGGCATACGGCCCGCCATCTCACCTTCTTCGAGATGTTGGGCAACTTCAGCTTCGGCGACTATTACAAGGCGGACGCGATACCGTGGGGATGGGAGTTCCTCACTACGGTCGTGGGGCTGGAGCCGGCCCGCATGTACTGCTCCGTCTTCGAGGAGGACGACGAGGCCTACGAGATATGGCGTGACGTGGTGGGCATCCCGGAGGAGCGCCTGGTCCGCCTGGGCGCGGACGACAATTTCTGGGACATGGGGGCAACGGGACCCTGCGGACCCTGTTCCGAGATCCTCTACGACCAGGGGCCGGAGTTCGGGTGCGGAAAGCCGGAGTGCAGTCCGGGCTGCGACTGTGACCGCTATCTGGAGCTGTGGAACCTCGTTTTCATGCAGTTCAACCGCGACGAAGCGGGGCAATTGACCCCGCTGCCGTCCAAGAACATAGACACCGGACTGGGCCTGGAACGCCTGGCATCGGTGCTGCAGGGGGCCACCAACAACTTCGAGACCGACACGCTGGCCGCTATCCTGCGTGCCGTCGCGGAGCTGAGCGGCGTGGAGTATGGCCAGGGAGGTGAGAGCGACATCTCCCTGAAGATAGTCGCCGACCACTCCCGCGCGCTCACTTTCCTGGTGGGAGACGGCGTGCTCCCCTCCAATGAGGACCGCGGCTATATCCTGCGGCGCCTGATCAGGCGCGCGGTCAGGCACGGCCGGCTGCTGGGCATCGGCGACATCTTTCTGCCCCGTATGGTCGAGGTGGTAGTGGAGACCATGGGCGGAGCTTACGCGGACCTCAAACAGAACAGCGCGTTCATAACCTCCATCGTGCGCAGCGAGGAGGAGCGTTTCTCCCAGACCCTCCGCAGCGGCCTGGTCTACCTCGAGGAGGCGGTGGAAGACCTCGAGGGACGGGGCGGCGGCGTTCTACCGGGCGAAGTGGCCTTTCACCTCCACGACACCCTGGGTTTTCCGCTGGACCTCACCCGCGAGCTGGCCCGGGAACGCGGCTTGGGACTGGACGAAGCCGGGTTCGAAGCCCTCATGGAAGAGCAGAGGGAGAGGGCGCGGGCAGCACGGGTGGAGGAAGGTTACGGGGCCCTGGTACAGGAGATATACTCGGAGATCCTCGATAACTACGGCGAGAGCGGCTTCACCGGCTACGAGACCACCAGCGGCAAGGCCACCGTGGCGGCCATGGTGAGAGACGGCCGCGCTGTGGGAGCGGCCTCGCAGGGCGAGGAGGTGGAGGTCTTCCTCGACCAGACCCCGTTCTATGGGGAGATGGGTGGGCAGGTGGGGGACACGGGAAGGATATCCTCGGCGACGGCGGTTGCGGAAGTCATGGATACCCTTCGCCCCGCGCAGGGCCTCATCGCCCACATCTGCCGCATAGACAGCGGCAGGCTCGAGACCGGCCAGACCGTGGACGCAGATGTCGACACCGAGCGGCGAGACGCCATCCGCCGCAACCACACCGCAACCCATATAATCCACTGGGCCCTGCGGCAGGTGCTGGGCGAGCATGCGAAGCAAGCCGGTTCGCTTGTCGACCCCAAACGGCTGCGCTTCGATTTCGCGCACTTTCAGCCGCTTTCCAGGGAAGAGCTGGCAAGGGTCGAGGAACTGGCCAACCGGCAGGTGATCGAGGACCTGCCGGTAAGGGCCTATGTGACCACTTTCGAGTACGCGACCAGTATAAACGCCGTCGCCCTCTTCGGGGAGAAGTACGAGGACTATGTACGTGTGGTGGAAGTCGACGAGATCAGCAGGGAACTGTGTGGCGGCACACATGTGGGCAGGACGGGCGAGATAGGCCTGCTGGTCTTGACGAGCGAGGGAGGCATAGGTGCAAACCTGCGCAGGATCGAGGCTGTCACCGGCATGGAAGCCTATGGTTTCTTCCGGCAGCGCCGCGAGATTATGGAGGACCTGGCAAGGTCGCTGAAGGTAGAGCCGGGCCGCCTGCCAGAGCGTATAGAGCGCATGGTGCAGCGCGTAAAGGAGCTCGAGTCGGACCTGAAGAAACGCAGCAGCGAGGAGGTCGCGTCCCTGGCCGGGAGCGGGGCGGCGTGGGAGGAGAGGGAGGCACCGGGTGGCGTGAAGATCGTCACCGCCAGCATGGAAGGCCTTGACGCGCAGTCCCTGCGCGACCTGGCCGAGCGGACGCTGTCCGGCCGGGACGCCGGGGCAGTTGGCATAGTGGCCGTGCAGGGCGGCAAAGCTAACCTGGTGGTGGCGTTGTCCAAACAAGTCTTAGCTGCGGGACTGGACGCCGTGGAACTGGTGAGGAAGGCGGGACGTCTCTTAGGTGGAGGCGGAGGTGGCAGGGCGGATATGGCCGTTGGCGGAGGCTCCGATACGGCGCGTACCGCCGAAGCCCTTGCAGCCCTTGTGGACGAGATAACATCCGGCCTGGAAAGAGGGCATGCGTAGTCTTGGACTCGACATAGGAGGCCGCCGCATTGGGGTGGCCATATCCGATCCCCTCGGGATCAGCGCTTCTCCCCTCGAGGTATTACGGGATCATGATCCTGCCGCAATGCGCGATTACCTCGCGCGGAAAGCCGGCGAAGGGGTTGACGTGGTGGTGGTGGGCCTGCCGCTGACCCCGCGTGGACGTGAGGGCGAGCAGGCACGCCAAACGCGGGCTTTCGTAAAGGCCGTGGGAGACCTGGAGGGGCTGCGGGTGGTGCTGTGGGACGAGAGGTTGTCGACGGTGGAAGCCGAGAGAAGATTACGCGAGGCTGGTCGGGCCCTCAAGGGCAGGAAGGTGGATGCCGAGGCGGCGGCGATCATCCTCCAGTCATATCTCGAATACAGAAGGCGGGGCGGGGCAGCGGACGAACGGAGAGAACGCGAAGATGGATGATGGCGGCAGAGACAGGAGAATATGGATCATAGCGGGCATCGTCAGCGCCACCGTGCTGTTGCTTGTCCTCTTCGCCCTGCTGGTCGTGCATTACTTCTACCCGTCGCGTGGCGAAGAACCTGTAAGTGTGGTCATCGCGGAGGGGGATACAGCGGCGCAGATAGCGGACAAGCTCGCCGACACGAGGGTGATCACCTCGGCCAGCATCTTCCGTTTTCTCGCCTGGATACAGGGGAGACAGGGCGATTTCAAGGCGGGCACGTATGTGTTCTATCCCGGGATGCACTACGGAGAAGTGTTCGCCATGCTCGAAGAGGGCCCCGGCAACATCGTGCGTGTCACCATCCCCGAGGGCATGACGGTGGAACAGACGGCCGCGAGGATGGCACAGGTCATGGCGTTCAGTCCGGAGGAGTTCGTGGCGGCGGCGGAGAGCGGTGACTACGGCGTCGAGATCATCCCCGCCGAGAACCAGGCCAACCTCGAGGGGGTCCTCTTTCCCAAGACCTACGAATTTCAGGCCGACACTCCACCCCACGGTGTTATCGAGGTGTTGCTGCGGCAATTCGACGCCGAGACCTCCGGCCTCGGCTGGGGCCGGGCGGAGGAGCTGGGGCTAACCCCCTACGAAGTAGTGATCGCCGCCTCCATCATCGAGCGTGAAGTGGTCCTGCCGGAAGAGAGGCCGCTGGTGGCCGCGGTGATCTTCAACCGCTTGCGGGCGGGCATGATGCTGCAGATGTGCTCGACGGTGCAGTACTGCCTCCCCGAGCAGAAGGATATCCTCAGCCTGGAGGACCTGGAGACGCCCTCGCCGTACAATACCTACCTGCACAAGGGGCTGCCTCCCGCCCCCATCTGCAGCCCGGGGCTGGCCAGCATCCAGGCCGTGCTCGATCCCGCGCAGGTAGATTACCTCTATTTTGTCGCCAGGGGAGACGGGGGGCACTTTTTCACCTCGGACTACGACGAGTTCCTGCGGGTAAAGGAGCAGGTACAGGATTGATGTGCCCGGGCCGCCGGGTAATGGTCCCTGCTAGTAGTGCCTTTCCGGCCCGGCGACAAGGCTGGTCGTCGTCGCAAGCTCCTCCGAGCACCTTGCTCGCTGGGCAAGGGGCAGCACAAATGGATACTATCGGACCGGTCCGGTCGAGCCCGGGCAGTGTGCTTTTATATAGGCGACACCCGGGCGAGCTCGCGATGACCTGCCATGTCTATGCGTGCGTGTTGTTGATGCCGAGCTGATATATCTTTGGATATAGGCATTGTACGGGAGAAACACCGGGGGTTATCCGGTGATGGCCGTGGCCGGGCGGGTGCTGTTCATGTTTAATGGGAAATGGCCGAAGAATCACTTGAAAGAGGGGTGAGAAACCCGGCCGAGGATGCGGATGCCCCCAAAAAGTGCCTGCCTGCAGCTCCGAGGCCCGGCCGTTACGGCCCTCGACATCAATATCGCACGCTAGGTTCTCGGGAGGGTAAAGGAGCCATGGTGGAGGAGAACGGGGTCCTGGGGGAGCGCATACGCGCGATATCAGAGACCCTGGGCATAATGAACCAGGCGGGCGAAGAAGTGACCGGAAGGTCGGCCCCCCAGTTGATGTATTTCGCCGGCAAGGACCTTGGCTTGAAAGAGGCCGCCGCCTACGACAACACCGACGACATCGAGCGCGCCTTGAAATGGGTATTTCCCGGAAGCGAGGGGGTATGGAAGGTATCTCTCTGGAAGAACCAGGAAGATGACGATTACTGGGTCTATGAGGTCGAGGAGATGTTCATCCGGCTGCTCTTTGAGGAATGCCCGGTGCGGGAGGCTTGCCTTGCTGCCGGGGTAAAGATGGGGGGCGTTGCCTGCCAGACTGTGCACGGCTATGCGGCAGGCATGCTGCAGAGGATGTTCGAGCGCAAGGTGGATCTGCGCACCGAGCATACGGGGCCCGGTGCCTGCCTTGTCATGCTGATCACGACCCTGGAGTGAGCGATGCGGGTAGCGATCGTTTCCCTCAGTTCGTGCCTGGGATGCCAGATGGTCTTCCTCAGCCTGGAGGAATATCTCTTCACGCTGATAAACGAGAACAACGTCATCCACGCGCCTTTCATCATGGACAGCAAGGAACAGCCCGAAGCGGAGCTGGTGCTGGTGGAGGGCGCAGTTCGCAACGGTGATGATTACCGCAAGGCCAAGGCGGTCCGCGAGAAAGCGGAGCGCGTGGTGGCCATGGGGACCTGCGCATGCCATGGAGGGGTGCAGGGTCTCGCGAATACGTTCTCCGCGGAGAGGTTGATGCGCCGTCGCTACGAGGCCGGGGCGTCCTTCGACGGAGAGCCGCAGCTCATAGACCGCCTGCTTCCCCTGGACTCGTATATAGGGGTAGATGCATATCTCCCGGGATGCCCGCCGCCACTGGGTCTGTTCAGGACTTTCCTCGAATTCGCCCTCGCCGGTACGTTGCCCTCGCGCGAGGGCTCCAGCGTATGCTCCGAGTGTGATGTATCCGGCATTCCCCTGCCCCAGCCGGGTCCGCGACGCACGACCGCCGGGGCACCACAGGCGGGCAAGTGTCTTCTGGAACAGGGGTACCTATGCATGGGGCCGCTGACCCGTGATGGCTGCGGAGCGAACTGCGTGAGCGAGTTAGCCATACCTTGCAGCGGTTGCAGGGGGCCCAGCAACGACGTGCTCTGTCGCGGGGCCGTGGATCCGCAGGGAGAGACGATAAGGAGGTTGGCTAGGGCGACGGGCAAGAACCCGCGTGAGGTGCAGGAGGCCATCGCGGACCCCGCTCACGCCTTTTTCAGGTATTGTCTCGCGGAGCCCCTGTTGAGGCGGCGCAGGCCGGGCGGTACGGCTCCTTACATGTACCGTCTGGGAGAGCGGGAATAGAAGGGTGGGCGATGGCGGCGATGGGATGGGATCGAAGGTGATGACATGGCGGACATCCTGATCGATCCGGTGACCAGGATCAACGGTAACGCCAGCGTGAGAGTGGTGGTGGATGAGTCCGGCACCGCGCAAGAAGCGCGCTTCCAGGCCTTTGGTTACCGAGGTTTCGACCAGATCGCCAGGGGCGCGCATATCGATGACCTCTGCTCCATCGTATCCCGCATCTGCGGGGGGGACTCCCTCTTCCATCAGGTCGCGGCGGCCATGGCGGTCGAGAAGGCGCTGGGGGTCGCGGTCCCGCAGGGGGCGACGAGGTTGCGGGAGCTCTCCATGTGGGGGCAGCTTTTCGAAAGGCACGCCGTATCGCTCACCGTACACAGCATACCGGATCTGCTCTTCCCCTCATCAGACCCGGGATTGCGCAACATCGTCAGCATAAACCGCGTAGACGAAGACGTCATCAAGAGGCTGATGGACTTGAAATCCCTGGGCACCATGGTATTGCGCGAGACCGGCCTCAGGGCGGTCCATGCGGTCAACTTCCTTCCCGGAGGGGCGGTGCGGGACATGACCGGGGAGACGAGGCAGGCCTTGATCGCCAGGCTCAAGGATGCCGGACCGCTGCTGATCGAGACAGGCCGCTTGATCAAACTGCTGCTGCGAAGGAACGAGGAGGTGGTGAACGCTCTGGGTTCAGATGCGACATCAAGCCTCTCCATCAGGGGTGAGAGCGGGATGGTCATCACGGGTCCGTCTCTCACCGTGACCGACGAAGCCGGTGATGCCCGGGCAGAACTCGGGCTGGAGGAGCTGGCGGAAAAAGTGGAGGAGAGCGACTCGCGGCACTCCCATATCCGTAGCGCCACCCTGGAGGGGCTGGGAGAGGTAAGAGTCGGTCCCCTGGCGCGACTGAACGTCAACGGTGCATACGGAACGGAGCGGGCCGACGAGGAGCTGCAGGAGGTCAAGACACACTGGGGATTTCCACTGCACCGCAGCATGACCGGACACGCGGCCAGAATACTCGAGATGATCCACGCCTGGGAGCGGATGATGGACCTCCTCGGCCAGCCCGTGAGCGGCGAGCTGAGACAGCCCGTCAATCCTGGTGCGGGAAACGGCGTGGGGGTGGTAGAGGCACCCGAGGGCACCCTTGTCTATAAAATGGTCCTGGACGAGGAAGGCCTGATCAAGCGTCTGTCTATCACCGCACCCCTGCAGTTCAATCTGAAAGGTCTGGAGCGTGCGGTGAAGCAGAGCGCCCACTATGCCCTGGGAGGGGTAGAGGCGAGCGAGAGGGCGGCCACCTTCCTGGAGACGGCGATACGGGCATTCGCTCCTTGCGTGCCGTGCGGGATCCACTAGGAGGAAACCGTCAGCCTGGAAAGAGGTGAAAATGGAAGACATGGAAGCGGCGGAGCCTATGATCAGGATTGACCCCGAGAGGTGTATAGGATGTTTCGAGTGCATCGACGTCTGTCCACAGGTCTCCAGTACCGAGTACCCGGTATACGAAAGGGGCGAGGATGGCCGCCCCCATGTGCTCAACGAGGAGAGCTGCATCGGTTGTTTGAGTTGTGAGTCGAACTGCAGGGCGGATGCCATCGCGGTAAAGGTCGGGGAGCGGGAAGAACGTCATGGGCCCATGGATATCAGGGCGGTGATCAAATGCGGAGGGATGTTCTGAACGTAGGCACCGTGTCCGGTCAAGAAAAGTGGGGAAATGACGATATCTTTCAATTGGAGCCGAGATTTAACTTTAGTATAATCAAGCAACATCTATAACGGGATTAAAACCCGCCGAGGTAATGTCGATAAGTGTGTTAAGTATATAGATAGAGATCGTCAACGGGTCTGATGAAGGAAAGAGAGGAGAGAGGCTTCTTTTTCCCTGGGGCAGGAGGTGGTATGGATTGCCCGATCTCAGAAAAATCCTGGAGGAATTGGTCGCCACCGGAACGGTGCGGGCCGCGCTGGTGGTGGGAAGAGACGGCTTTATCATCGAAACGGCGGGCGAGGATGCCGGCCAGCTGGAGGCCGTTGGCGCCATTGCGCCGAGTTCCCTTGGCGCTGCGGAAGTGATCGGGCTGGAGCTGGCGCAGGGGCCTATGGCCCAGGCGATGTTCGAGTTCGAGAAGGGCGCCATTCTCATGAGCGCGGTCGGTGCGGACGCCATACTGGTCTCCATCCTTCCCTCGGGGGCGAACCTCGGGAAGGCAAGGTACGACATCCGTAAATATCTTCCCGCGATCGAGACGTCCCTTTAAAGGGGCGAGAAGGGTTGTCCTCCACCTAAGAGGAAGGCATCCTGGCATTCTTTCAGGAGGTTATATTGGCTTCGGATAGAATTGAAAAGATGAGCTCCATCCTAAGGGAACTGCGATCCGGCCTGCAGGAGATCGAAGCGGCTGTTCTGATCAGCTCTGATGCCATGGCGCTTGCATCGGACATCTCCGATGAAGCGGACGAAGAGATGATCGGCGCCCTCTCCGCATCGGTTCTCGGCATGGGCGAGAGGGCGGCGCGCGACCTCAAGCGGGGGGAGCTTGAACAGGTGTATATAAAAGGAGACCAGGGATACCTCTTGCTGGTGCACTGCGGGCCCGACGCCCTTTTGTCGCTCCT
Organism: Actinomycetota bacterium; assembly: GCA_040757835.1. Classification (NCBI taxonomy): domain Bacteria; kingdom Bacillati; phylum Actinomycetota; species Actinomycetota bacterium. The sequence goes on along the minus strand of JBFLWJ010000002.1, from coordinate 91,168 downwards.
GGTCAGGCCGGAGGCGAAGCTGGGCGTTGTCTTCATGGAGGGGAAGCGCACCGCGGAGGAGTTGGCGAAACTGTTTGAATGAAACCGCGCGACCACGGCGCATCGATGTTACAGGTAGGAGGTCGGTTACTTGGCGGAGACTAGGGAGGAGAGGTTGAGAAGCGCTCTCAACGAGCTGGTTTCAAGATCTGCCGAAGTAGATGCGGCGGCGGTGGTGAGCATGGACGGCCTGGTGATGGCCTCGGTACTTCCGAATACCCTGGAGGAAGACAGGTTGGGTGCGATGTCGGCTGCTCTGCTCAGCCTCGGGGAGAGGACCTCGGAGGAGCTGGGCAGGGGCGAGCTGGCGCAGGTCTTTGTCGAAGGGAATTCGGGATACGTGTTCCTGATGGCCGCGGGTGAAGACGCGGTCCTGACCGCACTGGTGCGTAAAGGCAGCAAGCTGGGGCTGGTGCTATACGATGTCAAGGGAGCCGCGAAGAAGATAGCGGAGATCATCAAGGCGGAATTCCGCATAGAATACGATTGAGAAGACGACGAGAGATGATGCAAGATGGCCCTGAAAGGTAGTCTGAAGGACTTCAGTATCCCGGACCTGTTCCAGTTGCTGAACTTCGGCAAAAAGAACGGAACGCTCAACCTTACGCGTGGACAGGCCAGGGGTTACATATGTTTTCGCAACGGAGAGGTGTTCTTCGCCACAACCAACTGGAAACGGCAATCGCTGGGATTGAAACTGCTCAATGCCGGAATAGTGACCAAGGCGCAGGTCGACGAGGTGCTGGAGATGCAGAAATCCACGGCACGCGGTCAGCGCCTGGGTCAACTGCTGATCCGTATGGGATACATCAACAAGGATCAACTCGAGGTCTTCGTCGAGGAACAGATACAGGACGCTGTTTTCGAGATGCTGCGCTGGACGGACGGCGATTTCGATTTCCAGCCGGGCGTGGTCTTTCCGGAAGAGGATATCGGACTTTCCATAAGCACCGAGGAACTGATCATGGAGGGGTCTCGCCGCCTCGATGAATGGAACCGCATCGAGAAGAAGATCCCCCACCTCAACGTGATCTTCAAGATGACCTCGATGCAGGGAAGGGAAGCCGCCCAGATAAGCCTCACCCCCGAGGAGTGGATGGTCCTTACGCACATCGATGGGGAGAAGACGGTGCGCCAGATAGTTGAGCTCACGGGTATGAGCACCCTGCACACCTGCAAGATACTCTACGGCCTCATAGGCTCGGGGTTGCTCGAGAACATCACCCCTGACCTCGAGGAGCAGCAAGCCGATCATCGCCTGGAACAGTTGGCGGAGGAGTTGGAGAAGGTTGAGGAGGCGACTGTCGCCGGGGCTCCTCCCGCCGAGACGCTGGTGGCGTTCGAGGAGGCCGCCGTAGAGGAGATCTCCGAAGTCGTGGAGCCCGGGCCGCTGGATGGCGAGGCGCCCGTGGAGGCCGCGGCGGTCGCTGCGGGCGAACCGGCGGTCGAGGGGGAGACGTGGGAGGTCGCGGACGCCCTTGGAGAGGTCTTCGACCGCATGGAGGCTGAGACACAGTACGTGGAGGAAGCGGAGCTGGGCGCGGAAGGACCGGAGCTGGCGGTGGAAGAACCAGCCCCGGAGGTCCTCGAGACCGTGCTAGCTGACGACGGACGACCGCCGGTAAGGACAGAGGAGGCGGTGCGCACGCTGCCCGAGAGCGAGGGGCCGGCGCAAGCCGGCGCCGAGGCTGAAGCCGTAGAGATCGAGATCGGGGACGAGCCAGAGGGGGATATCCTGGTCGAGGAGTTCGTACCGTCTGCCCTGGAGATCGAGGTCATAGAGGAGGCGGTCGAGGAGGCGCCGGTGACGGCGATGGTGGAAGCTGAAGAAGAAGAGAAGGAGAAAGAAGAAGTCACGGTAGAGGAAGAGGCATCGGAGGAGGCCGCGTCCAGGGTCGCGGAGGAAGCGGTGGCGGCTGAAGAGGAGATCGCGGCAGAAAAGCAGGAGGAGGAGACAAGCGCGGAAGACCTTTTGCCTGAGGCGACTATACCGCTTGGCGCGCAGCGTGTCCTGGAAGAGGAGAAAAGGAAAGAGGAAGAGCACATCCTGGAGCTTAAAGAGGCCGCCATGGAGGAGTCCATGGAGGCCGAAGAGGTCCTTCAGATCGACAACAAGGAAGCGGAACTCGAGGAGCTGAAGAAGAAGATCAGCTCACTGCTGCCAGAGGGTGTAGGCCTGGATGAGACGGAGGAGAAAACGGTTCCGGAGGCCCCGGAAAGGGCGCCGCACTATCGCGTTGAGAAGATGACCAAGGAGAGCGTGGAGGCCCGTGCCGCCAAGCGAGCATACCTCGAGAAGAAATACGGAAAGATGGAAAGTCTGGCCGGAGAAGAGCTGCCGGCCGAGATGGAGCCCGATGAGATCCCCGAAGAATGGAAGAGCCACCTCGAGAAGACCGCGCAGAAGAAAGTGGTAGAAGCCGAAGCGGAAGAGGAATTCGCCGTTGCACCGCAAGAGAGGGAGCGGATCGACCCCAGCAAGATCCTGGGAGGAGCTTTCCGAAGCGAAACCGTGGATATGGGAGTGGAAGCGCCGGTGCAGCCCGCGGGCGATATGGTGGCGGAGGTCGGTGCTGGCCAGGAGGAACAGGCGGATGCGGGCCTGGAGATGATCCTGGAGGAGTTCGAGCGCATCGGGACCGAGGACGCGGGCATAAAGACGGTTAGCCTGCCTCCGCAGGAAATGGAGGAGAAGGTCGGAGCAGCAGGAGACGATGGCCATGGAACAGGAGAGCTTACAGCCTCCTCCATCCTGGAGAGCGTCATGCTGGAGGACATCCCCGAGGACATGAAGGAATCCTACCTGACGAACGGGGGGAAGGCGCTGGCCGAGATCCCCGTGGAAGAGCCGGAGCCGGCGGTGTCGCCGGGCACGGACAGGGCAGCGGCCACCTCCGCCGCCTCGATCCTCGATGACGTCATGCTCGAGGATATACCCGCGGCCGAGAGAGTGCTGGTCGAAGATGCCGCCATGGCAGCCGGGGATGAGGTGGAGCAGCGCGTTGAGACCGCGGACACCTTCTTCGACATGCGGGAGGAAGCACCCTCTAAGGAGCTCTACAGGGATGAGATCGAGGAGTTGGAGAAGGAGATCCTGGAGGTGGAGAAAGGCGCGCCGGCCCTGGACATATCGAGCCTGGAGGACGAGATAGCCGCGCTGGAGGAGGAGATACTCTCCGAGGACACATTGCCTCAGGATATCGCAGACGAGATCTCCGGGCTGGAGAAAGAGATACTGGAAGCCTACGAGGAGGACACCACGCCGGTATCGCCTTTGCCCGCCCCTGCCGCGCCGACATCCCTGGAGGAGCTGGAGAAGGTTATCGAAGCGCCGGAAGTGCCGGCCGCGGATATGCCCGTTCAGCCGGTTCCAGGGTTGTTGGAAAGCGTGGAGCTGGAGGTGATTGGAACCGAAGTGCAAGAGGTCGCGCACGCACCTGAGCCCCTAGATCTCCTCGAGCAGCTTGCGGAAGCCCCCGAACAGGTAACGGCGGTCCCGGAGGTGGCCGCTGGGATGCCGGAGGAGGTCGAGCTCACCCCAGAGCCCATCGACCTCCTCGGACAGCTCGCGGAAGCCCCGGAGGTGATGCCCGAAGCCGTTCCCGGTATCGGGGGGGAGATAGGACCGCAGGCCCCGGAGCCAGGAATCGTCGAGCCCATACCGCCGCAGACCGTACCCGAGGCGGCCCAGGCGCCGCAGCCCGAGTTCGCCGCGCCGGTGATGGAGGTGGAGGCGCCCGCTCCCGCGCCGCAGGTGGCCGAGCCCATACCGCCGCAGACCGTACCCGAGGCGGCCCAGGCGCCGCAGCCCGAGTTCGCCGCGCCGGTGATGGAGGTGGAGGCGCCCGCTCCCGCGCCGCAGGTGGCCGAGCCCATACCGCCGCAG